>NZ_CP113056.1:3088228-3401535 GCF_026625645.1 Ancylobacter sp. SL191
GCAGCTCGCCGCCATTCCGAACGCGCCGCTCGACGTGGTGCCGGACGGCAAGGACGAGCACGACAATGTCGAGATCGACCGTGTCGGCGCGCCGCGCTCTTACGCCTTCACGCCGAAGCAGCATTTCGAGATCGGCGAGGCGCTCGGCCAGATGGATTTCGAGGCCGCCGCCAAGCTCTCCGGCGCGCGCTTTGTCGTGCTCAAGAGCCAGCTCGCCCGGCTGGAACGTGCCATCGGCCAGTTCTTCATCAACACCCATGTCGACGAGCACGGCCTCACCGAGGTCGCGCCGCCGGTGCTGGTGAAGGACGAGGCGATGTTCGGCACGGCGCAGCTGCCGAAGTTTCGCGAGGATCAGTTCTTAGTCGGAACGGCACCCGGCCGCGACATGGGCGTTCGTCGTGCCCATAGCTTGGGGACAAAGGGGATAGACGAAGATACGGCAGCAGAGGAGGCTGCTGAGCTTGAACGGATAGCAAGCCACTCCCTCTGGCTCATCCCCACTTCCGAAGTGCCGCTGACCAATCTCGTCGCGCAGTCCATCCTCTCCGAGGAAGAACTGCCGATGCGCCTTACCGCGCTCACCCCCTGCTTCCGTGCCGAGGCCGGCTCGGCGGGGCGCGATACGCGTGGCATGATCCGCCAGCACCAGTTCAACAAGGTGGAGATGGTCACCATCTGTACGCCCGAGACCTCGCTGGACGAGCAGGAACGGATCCTCGCCTGCGCGCAGGCCGTGCTGAAGAAGCTCGACCTGCCGCACCGCGTGGTGACGCTCTGCACCGGCGACATGGGCTTCGCCTCGGCCCGCACCTTCGACATCGAGGTGTGGCTGCCCGGCCAGAACGCCTATCGCGAGATTTCCTCGGTCTCGACCTGCACCGACTTCCAGGCCCGCCGGATGAATGCGCGCTACCGGGCGAAGGACGCCAAGGCGCCGCGCTATGTCCACACGCTCAACGGCTCGGGCGTCGCGGTTGGCCGCGCGCTGGTGGCGATCCTCGAGACCTACCAGAACGAGGACGGCTCGGTGACCGTGCCGGACGTGCTGGTGCCCTATATGGGCGGGCTGACGCGGATCGGCGGGTGAGCGACGGCGGGTGACGAACAGCGTCATCCCGGACGGCCAAGGGCCTAAGCGTCATCCCGGACGGCCGAAGGCCGAGCCGGGATCGCGTGACGCGGACCCGCCAGAGGGCCGTCATCCCCGGGCTTGGCCCGGGGATCCACGCCTTCTGATCGCAGGCGCCCGTGAAAGACGTGGATGGCCGGGACAAGCCCGGCCATGACGGCGAGAGGAGTTGGAGGACCGATGCGCATCCTGGTCACGAATGACGACGGCATCCATGCGCCGGGGCTCGAGGCCTGCGCCAACATTGCGCGGGCGCTCTCGGACGATGTGTGGATCGTCGCGCCGGAGACCGACCAGTCGGGTGTGTCGCATTCGCTCTCGCTCTCCGACCCGCTGCGGCTGCGGCAGATCGAGGAGAAGCGCTTCGCGGTGAAGGGCACGCCGACCGACTGCGTCATCATGGCGGTGCGCCACATCCTCAAGGACCACAAGCCGGACCTCGTGCTCTCCGGCGTCAATCGCGGGCAGAACGTCGCCGAGGATGTCGGCTATTCCGGCACGGTGGCGGGCGCCATGGAGGGCACGGTGCTCGGCATCCCCTCCGTCGCCCTGTCGCAGGCCTATGGCTTCGAGACCCGCAAGGCGCCGCCCTACACGGTCGCCGAGCATTTCGGGCCGGACGTGGTGCGCACGCTGCTGAAGGAGGGCATCCCGCCGGGCATCGTGGTCAATGTGAACTTCCCCAACCGCCCGGTGGGCGAGGTGAGGGGGGTAAAGGTCACCGCGCAGGGCCGGCGCAACCAGGATCTGCTGCGCATCGACGAGCGGGCGGACGGGCGCGGCAATCCCTATTACTGGATCGCCTTCGAGAAGCGCATCTTCGAGACGGTGAACGGCTCGGACCTGCACGCGCTGGACGAGGGCTTCATTTCGGTGACGCCGCTGCGCTTCGACATGACCGACGAGCCGATGATGACGCAGCTCGCGCAGGTCTTCGCGCGGCCATGACGGAGGCGTCCGACGAGGCGCTGGAGCGGGCGCAGCTTCTCCTCGCGCTGCGCCAGCGCGGCATTCGCGACCGGGCGGTGATGAGCGCGCTGGAGCGCGTGCCGCGCGAGCGCTTCGTCGAGGCGGGCCTGCGCCCGCTCGCCTGGGCCGACCAGGCGCTGCCCATTGACTGCGGCCAGACCATCAGCCAGCCCGCCGTGGTGGCGCTGATGGCGCAGGCGCTCGACCTCGCCCCCGGCCATCGCGTGCTGGAGGTCGGCACCGGCTCGGGCTACGCGGCGGCGATCCTCGGCCATATCGTGCGCGAGGTGGTGAGCGTCGAGCGCTTCCGCACGCTGGCCGACGCGGCGGCGCGCCGGCTCGATTCGCTGGGGCTGTCCAATGTCGAGGTGGCCATCGCCGACGGGATGCGCGGCTATGGCGCCCGCGCGCCCTATGACCGCATCCTGCTGTCGGCGGCGGTGGAGGAAATCCCGGCGGCGATCCTCGAACAACTGACCCCCGAGGGGGTGCTGGTCGCCCCCGTCGGCCCGCCGCACGATACCCAGATACTGCTGCGCCTTGCCCGAACGGCAGGCGGGCTGGAACGGCGCGAACTCGGCCATGTCCGCTTCGTGCCGATGCGGCCGGGAATCGCGACGGTGCTTTGATCCTCCTGCCCCGAAAAGGCCGCGAAGGTTGCCGAACGCGCGGTGATTTAAGCCGACGTTTACCTATACGAGGTTTTAATCGACCTCACAGTTTTAGCGTTCGGGTGCGGTGAGATGCGTAACTTTCTGACGACCTCCGGCAGCAGCTCCCTGGTACGGCTTTCGGTTGTCGCGCTTCTTGGTGGCACGGCTGCCGCCTGCAGCTCGGATACGGGTCGCTTCAACGATCCGAACGCCAGCCCGTTCGCCACAAGCGCCGGGGCGCCGAGCTACACCGGCTCGGTCGCCGCCGCTCCCACGGGGGTCGTGCAGCAGGCGCCGATGGGCGGTCCGATGGGGTCTCAGGTTGCGGCCGCCCCGCTCGCGTCGCCATCCGCGCCGCCCTATCCCGCGCCCTATGGCTCCACGTCGGCGCCGGCCTATCCCGCCCCCTACGGCGCTCCCCAGCAGCTTGCCAGCGCCGCCCCGAACTACCCGGTCGCCGCCGCCGCTCCGACCTCCTATCCCGCCGCCGCGCCCGTGCCGGCGACGCAGCCGCTCTATGGCGCGCAGCCCCAGCAGCTGGCGCCGCAGGCCGCCGCGCCGCGCGCGCCGCAGATGGCCGCTGCCGGCGGCGGCAGCCATGTGGTGAAGCCCGGCGAGACGCTGAGCTCCATCGCCCGCAATTACGGCGTGCCGCGCGGCACGCTCGCCGCCGCCAATGGGCTCGACATCAACGCGCAGGTGCAGATCGGCCGGACTCTGACCATTCCGGGCGCCGGTGCCGCTGCCGCCAACCCGGTCGCTGCCGCGCCCAAGCCCGCAACGACCCCCGTCGTTGCCGCCGCGCCGCAGCCGGTTGCCCCCGCGGCGCCCGCCGCACCCAAGCCCGCCGCCGTTGCCAGTGCGCCGGCGACCCCGGCGCCGGTCGCCGTCGAGAAGCCGCAGACCATCGCCGCGGTGAAGCCGGCCGAGACGCCGGACGACATGCGCACCAGCTCCGGTACGCAGTTCCGCTGGCCGGTCCGTGGCCGGGTGATCTCGACCTTCGGGCCGAAGCCCGGCGGGCAGCAGAATGAGGGCATCAACGTCTCGGTGCCGGAAGGCACGGCGGTCAAGGCCGCCGAGGACGGTGTTGTCGCCTATGCTGGCAGCGAGCTGAAGGGCTATGGCAACCTCGTGCTGATCAAGCACGCTGATGGCTACGTCACCGCCTACGCGCATAACAGCGAGCTGGAGGTGAAGAAGGGCGATACGGTCAAGCGCGGCCAGGTCATCGCCAAGGCCGGCCAGACCGGCAATGTGACCTCGCCGCAGGTGCATTTCGAGATCCGCAAGGGCTCGCAGCCGGTCGACCCGTCGCAGTATCTCGCCGGCCTCTGAGCCGCCGAGCCGTTCCGGCGGAGCGCTGCGCTCCGCCGTTCCCCACCCGGCGTGACGTTTGGACCTCGGCGCCGGTCAGCGCGGGGCGGCTGGCGGTTCCGACAACGATACGCCCAGCCGTCCCGCGACATCCTGAACATATTGCCAGGCGGTGCGCCCCGAACGTGCGCCGCGCGTGGTCGCCCACTCCAGCGCCTCGGCCCGCAGCGTGTCGGCGTCGAGTGGCAGGGCGAAATGGGCGGCATAGCCTTCCACCATGGCCAGATAGTCGTCCTGGCTGCATTTGTGGAAGCCGAGCCACAGTCCGAAGCGGTCGGACAGCGACACCTTCTCCTCCACCGCCTCGCCCGGATTGATCGCCGTCGAGCGCTCATTCTCCATCATGTCGCGCGGCAGAAGATGCCGGCGGTTGGAGGTGGCGTAGAACAGCACATTCTCCGGCCGCCCCTCGATGCCGCCTTCCAGCACCGCCTTGAGCGACTTGTAGGAGGTGTCGTCGGCGTCGAAGGAGAGATCGTCGCAGAACACGACGAATCGGAACGGCGCCGGGCGCATGAGCGCCATCAGCGCGGGCAGGGATTCGATATCCTCGCGATGGATCTCCACCAGCTTCAGCGGCGACTTGCCCTCGCTGGCCATCACCGCATTGACGCTGGCATGAGCGGCCTTGACCAGCGAGCTCTTGCCCATGCCGCGCGCGCCCCAGAGCAGGGCGTTGTTGGCGGGCAGGCCGCGGGCGAAGCGCAGCGTGTTGTCGAGGAGCTGCTCGCGCGTGCGCTCGATGCCCTTGAGCAGCGCCATCTCGACCCGGCTGACCTTCGGCACGGGGGCGGGATGCCTGGCGTCCGTCTGCCAGACAAAGGCGTCGGCGGCCTCGAAGTCGCCCCGCGCGGCCGGCACCGGGGCAAGGCGTTCCAGTGCCTCAGCGATGCGCACGAGCAGCGGGCCGAGATCGGGCGGGGCGGCGGCGTCGGAAGCGTGGGTCATGGCGGGCTCCTTGTCCGCCCGGAATAGCCAGCCGGCCCGGCGAGGACAAGCGCGGGGCGCGGGACACATCGCGCGGGACGCAGGACACATCGCGCGGGACTCATGGGCCGTGGATGCTGTCCCATCCGTGACCGGGACGGGCGCCCGCGCCGTTTGCAATCGGCAGGCGCCTCAGTATAGTCCGCGCCGCTTCCGCCGGGCCTTCCGCCCGCCACTCTTCGACGGACAAGGAACCGACATGTTCATCACTCCCGCCTTCGCGCAGGGCGCCGCTCCGGGCGGTACCGACATGCTGATGTCGCTGCTGCCGTTCGTGCTGATTTTCGTCATCATGTACTTCCTCATCCTGCGTCCGCAGCAGAAGAAGGTGAAGGCGCATCAGGAGCTGGTGAAGAATATCCGCCGTGGCGACACGGTGGTGACCACCGGTGGCCTCATCGGCAAGGTCTCCCGCGTGGTGGACGACACCGAAATCGAGCTGCAGCTCGCCGATGGCGTGAAGGTCCGCCAGCTTCGTGCCCTGATCTCCGACGTGCGCGCCAAGGGCGAGCCCGCCAAGGAAGACAGCGCCGCCTGACGCTTACCTCTTGCGGGCGTTCCTGAGGGGCGGCCGGAAAGAACGACATGCTCTATTTCTCGAAATGGAAGGCACTGGCGATTGCGGTGTTCTCGACGATCATCTGCCTGATGATCGTGCCGAGCCTGCTGCCGCCGGCCGCCTATGACAGCCTGCCGCGTATCCTCCAGCGCAAGATCGTCCTCGGCCTCGATCTGCAGGGCGGTTCCTACATCGTCCTCCAGGTCGACGCGAACGAACTGCGCAAGGGCCGGCTCGAACAGCTCCGCGACGATGCCCGTCGCGTGCTGCGCGATGCCAAGGTCGGCTATAGCGGCCTCGCCATCCAGGGCGACAGCGTGCAGATCCGCATCCGCGAGGGGCAGGACGCCGACGCGGCGCTGACCCAGCTTCGTGCCCTCGCGCAGCCTCTGGGCGGCGCGATGGCGACGACCGGGCAGATGGATATGGACGTGTCGCGCTCGGGCGATATCATCACGATCACCCCGACCTCGGCGGGCATCCAGTCCCGCACGATCCAGGCGGTGTCGCAGTCCATCGAGATCATCCGCAAGCGTATCGACCAGCTCGGCACCACCGAGCCGTCGATCCAGCGGCAGGGTGCCGACCGCATCCAGGTGCAGGTGCCCGGCCTTCAGGATCCCTCGCGCCTGAAGGCGCTGCTCGGCCAGACCGCCAAGCTGACCTTCCGCCTCGTCGACACTTCGATGAGCGCGCAGCAGGCGCTGCAGGGCCGTCCTCCGGCGGGCACGGACGTGCTCTATTCGGAAGACCAGCCGCCGGTGCCCTATCTCATCGAGCAGCGCGTGCTCGTCGCCGGCGAGGATCTCACCGACGCCCAGCCGAGCTTCGATCCGACGACGCGCGAGCCGGTCGTCACCTTCCGCTTCAACACCAATGGCGCGCGCCGCTTCGCCGAGGCGACGCAGGCCAATGTCGGCCGGCCCTTCGCGATCATCCTCGACAACAAGGTGATCTCGGCCCCGGTCATCCGCGAGCCGATCCTTGGCGGCTCGGGCCAGATCAGCGGCAGCTTCAGCGTCCAGCAGGCGAACGATCTCGCCATCCTGCTGCGCGCCGGCGCCCTGCCGGTGCCACTGCAGGTGGTGGAAGAGCGCACGGTCGGCCCGGGCCTCGGTGCCGACTCGATCCGTGCGGGCGTCATCGCCTCGCTGGTCGGTGCGGGCGCCGTCGCACTGTTCATGGTCGCCACCTATGGCCTGTTCGGCGTGGTGGCGGTGATCGCGGTCGCCATCAATGTCGGCATGATCTTTGGCATCCTCGCCATGCTCGGCGCGACGCTGACGCTACCCGGCATTGCCGGCGTGGTGCTGACCGTCGGCATCGCGGTAGACTCGAACGTGCTGATCTATGAGCGCATCCGCGAGGAAGCACGGGCGGGCCGGTCGGCGATCTCCGCCATCGACGCGGGCTTCTCGCGCGCGCTGGCGACTATTCTTGATTCGAACATCACCACCTTCATCGCGGCGGCGGTGCTGTTCTATATCGGCTCGGGCCCGGTGCGTGGCTTTGCCATCACCTTTGGCATCGGCATCATGACCACCGTGTTCACGGCGTTCACCCTGACCCGCCTGATGGTGGCGATGTGGGTGCGCTGGCGCCGTCCCCAGCGCGTGCCGATCTGAGAAAGTCGAAAGTCATGCGTCTGCTCCGCATCGTCCCTGACGATACCAAATTCGACTTCATGCGCTTCCGGCGCATCAGCTTCCCGATCTCGGCGATCCTGTCGATCGTGGCGCTGGTCGCTTTCATGACTGTCGGGCTGAATTTCGGCATCGACTTCAAGGGCGGCACGCTGCTTGAGGTGCGCTACCCCAACAGCACGCTGAACATTGGCGATGTGCGCGCCAAGCTCGAGTCGCTCGAGCTTGGCGAGGTGCAGATCCAGGAAATCGGCAATGATGGCGAGGTGCTGATCCGCGTCGCCCAGCAGCCGGGCGGCGAGGCGGCCCAGCAGGCTGTGGTCGGCAAGGTGCGCGCCGCGCTCGGCGAGGGCGTGGAGTATCGCCGCGTCGAGGTGGTGGGCCCGCGCGTGTCGCAGGAACTGCTCAGCTACGGCATCGTCGGCCTGATGCTCGCCGTGCTCTGCATCCTGATCTACCTGTGGTTCCGCTTCGAGTGGCAGTTCGCGCTGGGCGCCTCCATCGCCAATTTCCACGACATCGTGCTGACCATCGGCTTCATGGCGATCTTCCAGATCGACTTCGATCTGACCAGCGTCGCCGCGCTGCTGACCATTCTCGGCTACTCGCTGAACGACACCATCGTCATCTATGACCGCATCCGTGAAATGCTGCGGCGCTACAAGAAGATGCCGACGGACGAGCTGCTGAACCAGTCGATCAATTCCACCCTGTCGCGCTCGGTCATCACCCATGTCACCGTGACACTGGCGCTGCTCGCGCTGGTGCTGTTCGGCGGCCGGGCGATCCATAGCTTCTCCATCACCATGATGTTCGGCGTGGTGCTGGTCGGCACCTACACCTCGATCTTCATCGCCTCGCCGCTGCTGATCTATCTCGGCGTGTCGACCCGCGCGCTGGCGGAGAAGGCCGAGAAGGACGCGCAGAACGCCGCGAACTCCAAGGCGGAACGCCTCGCGCCCTGAGGCGTCTTCATCGGGCAGCGCCGCGCAGGGAGACCCTTATGGCCAAGGCCGATGCCCATCTGCCGCAGCAGGTGCCGATCGACGGTTATGGCGGTGGCGGGTTCCACTTCGCCGGCATGGCCTCGGCCGGCTCCATCCTCGCGCTGCCCTCCGGCATCCATGCCTGGGGGCCGCGCGTGACCACCGAGATCGACGTGGCCGCGCTGCGGCCCGTGCTGGAGCAGGCCGGCGCCATCCAGCTCCTGCTGATCGGCACCGGGCTTGATCCCTGGGCGATCCCGGATGCGCTGCGCTGGCAGTTGCGCGATGTCGGCATTTCCGTCGATGCCATGCCGACGCGCGCGGCGGCCTCGACCTATAACGTGCTGCTGGCCGAGGGGCGGCCGGTGGCGGCGGCGCTCCTCGCGCTGCCCTGACGACGGCCGCGGGGGCGCATGAGCGAGACGAACACCGATTATTGCGCGGCGCTGGTGCGCGGTTTCGACCGCGACCGCTACATCGCCGACCTGTTCGCGCCGGCCGAGCTGCGCGGCGCGCTGTTCGCCCTGCACGCCTTCAACATCGAGGTCGCCCGCGTGCGCGAGGCGATCAGCAACCCGATGGCCGGTGAGGTACGCCTGCAATGGTGGAGCGACGCGCTGATCGGCGAGGCGCGCGGTGATGTGCGGGCGAACCCGGTGGCGGGCGCGCTGCTGGAGGCTGTCGAGCGCCACCATCTGCCGCGCGAGACCTTCTTCGCCCTGCTCGATGCCCGCATCTTCGATCTCTATGACGACCCGATGCCGTCGGTGAACGACCTCGAAGGCTATGCGGGGGAGACATCCTCCGCCCTGATCCGTCTCGCCGGCATCATTCTCACCGGCACCGCCGACCGGCGCTCGGCCGATGCGGCCGGCCATGCGGGCGTGGCCTATGCCGTGACCGGCCTGTTGCGGGCGTTTCCGTTCCACGCCCGGCGCGGCCAGTGCTATGTGCCGCTCGATATCCTCGCCGCCCATGGCCTTGGCCGGGATGACGCGGTGTCGGGCACCGCCACGCCGGCGCTGAGGGCGGCGCTGGGCGATCTGCGCGCCCTGGCGCTCAAGCATTACGAACGGGCGCTGGCGAGCCTTGCCGGCACCGATCCGGCGCTTCTGCCGGCCTTCCTGCCTCTGGTGCTGGTGCCCGGCGATCTGAAGCGCATGGAACGGGCGCATGACCCCTTCACAGAAGTGCCGGCAATGCCGCCTATGATGCGCATCTGGCGCCTGTGGAGAGGGGCGGGCGCCCTGCGCCGCGCGCTGTAAGCTCTGGCCGTTTGGCCGGCCGGGCATGAATCATGCTAGCGGTTCCTGTGACTAAACTGCACCTTTCCCGCCTCTGAGACAGGAGTGCCGATGTTTCCGTTGCCCCAGGCTTCGCTCAAGCCCAACACCTACGCCTATGAGACCGTGCCGCTCGTCAAGCCGACGGGCTTTCGCGAATATGATGCGCGCTGGCTTTTCGGCAGCGAGCTCAACCTCATGGGGGTGCAAGCGCTTGGCCTCGGCCTCGGCACGCTGATCCACGAGATGGGGATCCGGCCCGAGGTGGTGACGGGCCATGATTTCCGTGGCTATTCCTCCTCGATCAAGCAGGCGCTGACGCTCGGCCTGATGGCGGCGGGCATCAAGGTCCACGATATCGGCCTTGCCCTGTCGCCCATGGCCTATTTTGCCCAGTTCGCGCTCGATATCCCCTGCGTCGCCATGGTCACCGCCTCGCATAATGACAATGGCTGGACCGGCGTGAAGATGGGCGTGAACCGCCCGATGACCTTCGGCCCGGACGAGATGAGCCGGCTCAAGGAAATCGTGCTCAGCGGGGCCGGCAAGCCGCGCGAAGGCGGCAGCTACGTCTATGTCGAGAATTTCCCGGAGATCTACATCAAGGATCTCACCGACCGGCCGAAGCTGAAGAACAAGATCAAGGCCGTGGTCGCCTGCGGCAACGGCACGGCCGGCGCGTTCGCGCCCCGCATTCTGGAGGCGCTGGGCGTCGAGGTGGTGCCGCTCGACACTGAGCTCGACCACAGCTTCCCGAAGTACAACCCGAACCCGGAAGACATGGAGATGCTGCACGCCATGCGCGATGCGGTGCTCGCCTCCGGTGCGGATGTCGGTCTCGGCTTCGACGGCGACGGCGACCGCTGTGGCGTGGTCGACGACCATGGCGAGGAGATCTTCGCCGACAAGGTGGGTGTCATGCTCGCCCGCGACCTCTCCGCCATCTACCCGGAAGCGCAGTTCGTGGTGGATGTGAAGTCCACCGGCCTGTTCGTTACCGACCCGGTGCTGATCGCCAATGGCGCCAAGACCGACTACTGGAAGACCGGCCATTCCTACATGAAGCGCCGTGTCAACGAGAGCGGCGCGCTGGTCGGCTTCGAGAAGTCCGGCCACTACTTCTTCAACAAGCCGATCGGGCGCGGCTATGATGACGGGCTCGTCTCGGCCATCGCCATTCTCGACATGCTCGACCGCAACCCCGGCAAGAAGCTGTCGGCGCTGCGCGACGCGCTGCCCAAGACCTGGTCCTCGCCGACCATGTCGCCGCATTGCGCGGACGAGAAGAAGTACGGCGTGGTTGCCGCCGTGGTGAAGCATTTCGAGGATCTGGCCGCCAGCGGCGGCACGATCGACGGCCAGGCGATCCGCGACATCGTCACCGTCAATGGCGTGCGCGTGACGGCGGAAGACGGTTCCTGGGGTCTGGTGCGCGCCTCCTCCAACAAGCCGGAGCTGGTCGTGGTGGTCGAGAGCCCGGTCTCCGAGGCCCGCATGTACGACATGTTCAAGCTGGTGGACGGCGTGCTGCGCACCCACCCGGAAGTCGGCGCCTATAACCAGAGCCTCTGATGGGCGGCCGCTCCGGCGGCTGACACAACAGACAACGCCGCGGGGCCCTTGGGCCGCCGCGGCGTTGTTGTTTTCAAAGGTCAGCGAGCGAGCGGGTGTCGCGCGAGCGAGCCGGCAACGAGGCCGATCAGGGCGCCGAGCGAGCCGGCGATGAACTGCGCCAGCTCCGCGCTTCGGGTGGCGGTGAAGCCCTGCGCGCTCTCCAGCGTGGCGGCGAGCGCGATCAGAAGCAGCGTGGCGATCAGCCGGTGGCGCGGCGCGGCGATGCCGAGCGTCAGCAGCAGGCCCGTGCCGGCATAGGCGATGGCGTGTTCGAGATTCTTGCCCGCCCCGGTGCGCTCGACCACGTCGGCGGGCAGCAGCGAGAGCAGCGGCAGCGCGATGAGGCAGGCGAGCGCGCCGAGGCGCGCCAGCGTCTCGATCCAGCGGGGCAGGCGAGGGGCGTGGAGGACCGCGTCCGACGACGCCATCAGGCGCCGTGGCCCTTCGCCACCGCGTCAAACGCCTGAAGCCGGGCGATCAGCGCCTCGAACTGGTTCAGCGGCACCATGTTCGGCCCGTCGGAGGGCGCCTTGTCCGGGTCCGGGTGGGTCTCGATGAACAGGCCGGCGACGCCGACCGCCACCGCCGCCCGCGCCAGCACCGGCACGAATTCGCGCTGCCCGCCCGAGGAGGTGCCCTGGCCGCCGGGCTGCTGCACGGAGTGGGTGGCGTCGAAGATCACCGGCGCGCCGGTCTGCTCGGCCATGATGGGAAGCGAGCGCATGTCGGTGACCAGCGTGTTGTAGCCGAAGGAGGCGCCGCGCTCGGTCACCAGCACGTTCGGGTTGCCCGAATCGGTGAGCTTGGCGACCACGTTCTTCATGTCCCAGGGGGCGAGGAACTGGCCCTTCTTCACATTCACCACCTTGCCGGTCGCGGCGGCGGCGATGAGCAGGTCGGTCTGGCGGCACAGGAAGGCGGGAATCTGCAGCACGTCGACCACTTCCGCCACCGGGGCGCACTGGTCGTCATCATGCACGTCGGTCAGCACCGGCATGCCGTAGCGCTCGCGAATCTCGGCAAAGATCGGCAGCGCCGCCTTCATGCCCATGCCGCGCGCGCCCTTGATCGAGGTGCGGTTGGCCTTGTCGAAGGAGGTCTTGAACACCACGCCGATGCCCCGGCGCGTGGCGATCTCCTTGATCGCGGCGGCGCATTCCAGCGCGTGCTCGCGGCTCTCCATCTGGCACGGGCCGGCGATCAGCGCGATCGGCAGATCATTGCCGAAGCGCACCTCGCCGAGGGTGACGATGGCATTGGCGGAAACGCCGCTCATGGGAAGTCCTCGCGGAAGGGCGGGCGGGGTCAGATGACGCCGGCGCGCAGGAGATCGTGAATGTGCAGGATGCCGACCGGCACGCCCTCGCGCACCGCGAAGAGCACGGTGATCTGTGTGCGGCTCATGCGGCCCAGCGCGGCGCTGGCCAGCTCATCCGGCGCGACGGTGAGCGGGGAGGCGGTCATCACCGTCTCGACCGGATGGCTCAGCAGGTCGCCGCTCATGTGGCGGCGCAGGTCACCGTCGGTCACGATGCCGACGAGGCGGCCATTGGCGTCGACGACGCCGCAGCAGCCGAAGCGCTTGCCGGTGATTTCGATCAGCGCGGTGCTCATCGGCGTGCCGCGCGCGACCAGCGGGACGCTGTCCTCGCCATGCATGAGGTCGGCGACCTTGAGCAGGCGTGCCCCCAGCTTCCCGCCGGGGTGGAAGACGCGGAAATCGGACGCCGAGAAGCCGCGCCGCTCCAGCAGCGTGACCGCCAGCGCGTCGCCGGCGGCGAGCTGGAGCAGGGTGGAGGTGGTGGGCGCGAGCCCGTTCGGGCAGGCTTCCTCGACCTTGGGCAGCGCCAGCACGACATCGGCGGCGCGCCCGAGGGTGCTCTCGGCATTGCAGGTGATGGCGATCAGCGGCACCGCGAAGCGGCGCGCATAATGCACGATGTCGCTCAGCTCGGCGGTCTCGCCGGACCAGGAGAGGGCGAGCAGAACGTCGTCCGGCGTCACCATGCCGAGATCGCCATGGCTCGCCTCGGCGGCGTGCATGAACAGGGACGGTGTGCCGGTGGAGGCGAGAGTCGCGGCGAGCTTGCGGCCGATATGCCCGCTCTTGCCCATGCCGGTGACGATGACGCGCCCGCGCGCGGCCTCGATGGCGCGGATCGCGCGTTCCATACCGTCGCCCAGCGCGCCATCCATGGCCTCGGTCAGGGCGGCGAGGCCCCTGGCCTCGATCACGAGGGTACGCCGGACGCTGTCGCGCAGCGGCTCGTCCCGGAGGGACGTCGGAACGGCGGGGGTTGGCTCCGTCTGGACCATGCCCACAGCGATACTCCCTTCATCGCGCGGCCGGCAATGCCGCCGGTCGGTGCCGGCGGCTCGACGCCACGGCAGGGCTGAATAAGCGCCCTTGCCCGTCGATGCAATGGAGGGGGCCGGGAGGGGCCGGCGGACGCGCCGCCGGCCGTCAGCCTCAGCTGCGGTTGTAGACGTCTTCCAGGCGGACGATGTCGTCCTCGCCGAGATAGGAACCGGTCTGCACCTCGATCAGCTCCAGCGGGATCTTGCCGGGGTTGGCGAGGCGATGGACGCCGCCGAGCGGCAGGTAGGTCGATTCGTTCTCGCGCACCTCGAACACCCGGCCGTCGAGCGTCACTTCGGCGGTGCCCTTCACCACGATCCAGTGCTCGGCGCGGTGATAGTGCTTCTGCAGCGAGAGGCGCCCGCCCGGCTCGACGACGATCTTCTTCACATGGAAGCGCTCGCCGCGGCAGATGGTCTGGTAGGTGCCCCAGGGCCGGTGTGCCTTCAGATGCTCGCTGGCGGCGTTGTGGCGGTCGCTCTTGAGCTTGCTGACCAGCGCCTTCACGTCCTGCGCGCGCGAGGCAGGCATAACCAGCACCGCATCTTCGGTCGCGACCACGGCGAGGTTGTCGACGCCGACCGTGGCGACCAGCGGGCCGTCGGTGTGGATGTAGTTGTTGGTCGAATCGAGCAGCGTCACCGGGCCGTGCGTGACATTGCCGGCGGCATCGCCCGGCTCCAGCGCGCGTAGCGCGTCCCAACTGCCGATGTCGGACCAGCGGAACTTGCCTTCGACGACGGCGGCGCGGGTGGTCTTCTCCATCACCGCATAGTCGATGGACTTGGAGGGCGAGTCGGCAAACGCCTTGGCGTCGAGCCGGATGAAGCCGAGATCCTCGATCGAGAGCTCCACCGCCTCGCGCACCGCCGCGACGATCTCGGGCTCGAAACGCTCGGCCTCCTCGATCAGCAGGCTGGCCGGGAACAGGAAGTTGCCGGAGTTCCAGAGATACCCCTCGGTGAGGTAGCGCGCCGCCGTGGTGATGTCGGGCTTCTCCACGAAGGCCTCCACCTTGGAGGCTTCGCCCGTGCCCGTGGTGGCGCCGGGGCGGATATAGCCATAGGCGGTGCTCGGCTCGGTGGGGGTGATGCCGAAGGTGACGATGTGGCCGTCGCTGGCCGCCCGTGCCGCAGCGCGGCAGGCATCGACGAACAGTGCGTTGTCGAGCACCACATGGTCGGCGGCGAGCGCCAGGACGAGGCAGCCTTCGCCGGCGAGGCGCTGGGCGACCATGGCGGCGGCGAGCAGCGCCGGGCCCGAATCACGGCGCGTCGGCTCCAGCACGACGGTGGCCTCAAGGCCGATGTCCTGCGCCTGGCGGCGCGCGAAGAAGCGGAAATCCTCATGCGTCAGCACGATCGGCGCGCTGAACAGCGACCGGTCGGACACGCGCTTCAGGGTGTCCTGATACAGCGTATTGGTGCCGTAGAGCGACTGGAACTGCTTCGGCAGACTGTCGCGGGATACCGGCCAGAGCCGCGTCCCCGAGCCGCCGGCGAGGATCACGGGTACGATGGAAGCAGGACTTAGCATTTAGAAAATTCT
This sequence comes from Ancylobacter sp. SL191, assembly GCF_026625645.1. Taxonomy (NCBI): domain Bacteria; kingdom Pseudomonadati; phylum Pseudomonadota; class Alphaproteobacteria; order Hyphomicrobiales; family Xanthobacteraceae; genus Ancylobacter; species Ancylobacter sp. SL191. The sequence continues at coordinate 3,103,339 of NZ_CP113056.1, forward strand.
CCTCACGGGGAGAGTTGGCAACCCGTGCCGCAATTCACGGGCAGGCCCCCGCCCTTGTGCAGTGCAGAATGCCTGAAATGCCGGATTTGTCTACGCGGACCCCCATGTTCAGGGTGGAAGACACGCAGGGGAACCGGCGGTGTTCCTGCACGTTTCCCGCTCGCGGCAGCACGCCGCCGGGTGGGGCGAGGATGATGGACATGTTGCGCGGGACGGAAGAGGCGGGCGGGCGGCCGGCCGCCATTGCCGGCGCGCCGGCTGCGAAGGAGCGTACCGATCGCCTGTGGCGGCGGGCGACGGAGGTCGCGATGATCGCCACCGCCATGGTGGCCGTGGGCGTGAGCCTCGTGGTGGCCCGCCCGGTCCTGGTGCCGATCGTCGCCGCCGTCATCATCGGCAGCGTGATCGGTCCGGCCATCGAGGCGATGGGGCGGCGGGGCATTCCCACGCCCGTCGGTTCGATCTTCCTGGTGGCGCTGATGGTGGCCGGCATCTATGGCCTTGCCGTCATGCTGGCGACGCCGCTGGCGGAATGGACGGCGCGCGGGCCGGAGATCGGCGGCATCCTTCAGGATCGTTTCGCCAGCTTCCAGCCGATGATGCGCAGCATCGCCAGCTTCGTCGAATCGATCGAATCGCTCGGGCGGGTCGCGGAACCGCCAATGAAGGTGGCGATTGCCGATTCCCGCATGCTGGAAAGCGCGCTGGGGCTGGTCACGCCCGTCATCGGCCAGTTCATCCTCTTCGTCGGTTCGCTGCTGTTCTTCCTGGCCGGCCGGATCCAGATCAAGCGGCGGGTGGTGCAGGCGATGGGGCCGCGCACCACGCGCCTCGCCGCGCTGCGTGTGTTCCGCGAGATCGAGGAGCGGCTAGGCGCCTATCTGGTGACCGCCACCTTCATCAATATCGGCCTTGGGATTGCCACCGGCTTCGTCACCTGGGGCTTGGGCCTGCCCAATCCGCCGCTGTGGGGCGCGCTGGCCTGCCTGCTCAACTACATTCCCTATGTCGGCCCGGCCGTCATGACGATGATCCTCGCCTTGGCGGGCATTGTGACGTTCCCGACGGTCGTGCATGGCCTGCTGCCGGCGGCGGCGTTCCTGACCATTACCAGCGTGGAGGGGCAGCTTCTGACGCCGCTCATCGTCGGGCGGCGCGTCTCGCTCAATCCCTTCGCGGTGTTTCTCTCCATGGCACTCTGGACCTGGCTCTGGGGCCCCGCCGGGACGTTCCTGTCCGTGCCGCTGCTGATCGCGGCGATGGCTCTTATGGACAGCGCATTCGCCAAGCGCCGGCCGCAACTGCCGGGATAGGGGAGGGACCATGAAGGGCGGGGCTGTGGATTATCCCCCTGTGGATGACCACCGCACCGCTTGACACCCGCCGGGGCCTGCCTTAACACCCGCCCCACTCGACGCGGGGCCAAAACATCGGCCGGTCGTTGGGGGTGTAGCTCAGTTGGTTAGAGCGCCGGCCTGTCACGCCGGAGGTCGCGGGTTCGAGCCCCGTCACTCCCGCCACTCACCAGAGCGTCGACCTCTCCCTGAATGACAATCTGACGCTACGGGCTGGGCAATTTCCTTTGTCGGCATGGTCAGCGATTTCGGCACCGCCAGCGTTTGCCGGCGATGCCCGTTGATCTGCGCGATGGCGCGTCCGGTATGGTCAGCCCTTGGGCGGCGTCTTGCTGTCGGTGCCGCTTTCCTCACCGATCGTCTCACCGGCATGGGGCAGGGCGCTGCGGGCGTTGCCCGTGCGGGTAGGTTCATTCTTCTTGGCGTCGCGGCGGGTGTCGCCCGGCTTGGACGCGGCCGCTTTCGGGTCGTGCTGGTCGGCGATGATCATGAGGGCCTCCTGCGGATGGTATGGAGGTCAATGCCGGGCTGCGCGATCCGTTCCGCTCGACGGGACGAGGTTCCCCCTTCCCGACCAGCAGCGGGGCGCGAAAGTGCAGGACGAGGCCGCCGGCGATGAGGGCGACGCCCGACGCCACGACGAGGATGAACGCCAGCGCCGCGTCCATTCAATGGCCTCTCTTACTCACCAAGATTCGCGGCGGAATGTGCGTGGCGAATCTGGCGCACTCCCCCCGGTCTTCCAGTACCTCGCGCGAACTTCTCGGCGATTAGGCGGTTAGCCCCGACACGAGGAGAACCCCGATGACCGATCAACGCTCCGCTGCGCCGACCAATGAGGCGCTCGATATCAGCAAGCCGCACTCCGCCATGCCGCCGGACGACATGCCCGAGGCACGCGCCATCCGCTTCCATCTGCGCGGCGATCATGACCTCATCGAATGCCAGGTAAGCTGGGCGGCGCTTGATGCGCTGGAGGGGGGAGCGGCCGACAGCGCCGCCGACCGACTGGCGCGTTTTGCCCAGCACCGCATGGGCATCGAGGCCGCGGCCCTGCGCAAGATGAATGATGGGTCCGAATCCAGCCGCGCCGCGCCACTTCGCATCGACGCCGACGACGTGCTGAACGCGCCGTCGGTTTGATACCTGCCGCCCGGCGCTCCGCTCCTTGGCGCGCCGGGCCTTCTCCGCCGCTGCACCGGCAATGGGCCCTTCAACCGGTCACCGTCGGCTCCAGGCTTGCACGAAGCTTGCATCGCGCCTGTCGTCGGGAGGCCTTTTCCACGCTCCGACTCTCGCAGCGCCAGCCCCTATTGGGGTGTGGAGCCCGGCCTGACCTGCAACGCACGCGGGGCAGATCGTCGCGTCATGAGCCGGTGGTCAAATGCCTCTAAGATCTCAAATTCCTGATCTTTTTCAGTCGCCAAAGCGTGACCCGAGCCCGGCTCGCTCTCAAGCTGTGAATTCTGTATACCAGCCAGCGAAGAAGGCGCATCGTTGCCCTTGCCTCGCCTAGGGCGGTGCGATAAGCCTGCCGCGTGCTTTGAATATTTCGCAACTGCGATGGTACGTCCGACGACGTATGCTGACCGGGAAGGGTGCCGTCCATGAGCAGCCTGCTGCAGGATTATCTGCCCGTCGTCATTTTCATCGGCGTTTCAGCGGTGATCGGTGTCGCCCTTCTGGTCGCGCCGTTCCTGGTGGCCTTCAGCCGGCCGGACCCGGAAAAGATGTCGGCCTATGAATGCGGCTTCAACGCGTTCGACGATGCGCGCATGAAGTTCGACGTCCGGTTCTATCTGGTGTCGATCCTGTTCATCATCTTCGACCTCGAGGTCGCCTTCCTGTTCCCCTGGGCCATCACCTTCGGGGAACTGGGCAATCTCGGCTTCTGGTCGATGATGACATTCCTCGGCGTGCTGACCGTCGGTTTCGTTTACGAGTGGAAGAAGGGGGCGCTCGAATGGGATTGAGCGCGAATAGCCCGCTGGTCGCTCCGGCGCCCAAGGGCATCATCGACCCGAACACCGGCAAGCCGGTCGGCGCCACGGACCCGTTCTTCGTCGAGGTCAATGCGGAGCTGGCCGACAAGGGCTTCCTGGTCACCGCGACGGATGATCTCATCAACTGGGCGCGTACCGGCTCGCTGATGTGGATGACCTTCGGCCTCGCCTGCTGCGCGGTCGAGATGATGCAGACCTCGATGCCGCGCTACGACGTGGAGCGGTTCGGCTTCGCGCCGCGCGCCTCGCCGCGCCAGTCGGACGTCATGATCGTCGCCGGCACGCTGACCAACAAGATGGCCCCGGCCCTGCGCAAGGTCTACGACCAGATGCCGGAGCCGCGCTACGTCATCTCCATGGGCTCCTGCGCCAATGGCGGCGGCTACTACCACTATTCCTACTCGGTGGTCCGCGGCTGCGACCGCGTCGTACCGGTGGACATCTACATTCCGGGCTGCCCGCCCACCGCGGAAGCCCTGCTCTACGGTGTGCTGCTGCTGCAGAAGAAGATCCGCCGCACCGGCACCATCGAACGCTGATCCTTCCGGGCCGACGCTCCCGCGCCGGCCCCCTGCCAACGTCTGTCTCAATCAATAAGCCGGTCACCGGCACTGACGACTACGGGAAAGACATGGACGAGACGCTGAAAGAGCTTGGCGCGCATGTATCGGAAGCGCTGCCGCACGCCGTGCAGGACGCGGCCGTCGCCTTCGGTGAGCTCACCCTCCTCGTGGACGCGCCCGATGTGATCAAGGTGCTGACCTTCCTGCGCGACGATCCCTCCTGTCGGTTCGTCAGCTTCATCGACATCTGCGGCGTGGACTACCCCAAGCGGGAGAAGCGCTTCGACGTGGTCTATCACCTGCTGTCGCCGACCCTGAACGCGCGCGTGCGCATCAAGGTCGAGACCGACGAGACCACCCCCGTGCCGTCCGCCACCTCGGTGTTCGCTGGCGCGCTGTGGTTCGAGCGCGAGGCCTATGACATGTACGGCATCCTGTTCTCCGGCCACCCGGAGCTGCGCCGCCTGCTGACCGATTACGGCTTTGACGGTTACCCGCTCCGCAAGGACTTCCCGACGACGGGCTTCGTCGAGGTACGCTATGACGACGAGCGCAAGCGCGTCGTCTACGAGCCGGTGAAGCTCGCCCAGGAGTTCCGCAACTTCGACTTCCTGTCGCCGTGGGAGGGGCCGGACTACGTGCTCCCGGGCGATGAGAAGGCCAGCAGCCCGAAGGCGGGTTGAGGTGAGGGCCCAGAGATGAACGCACCCGCCAAGGTCGATCCGAGCGTCCGCAACTTCCAGATCAACTTCGGTCCGCAACATCCTGCGGCGCATGGCGTTTTGCGCCTTGTGCTGGAGCTGGACGGCGAAGTCGTCGAGCGTGTCGATCCGCATATCGGCTTGCTGCATCGCGGCACCGAGAAGCTGATCGAGACCAAGACCTACACGCAGGCCGTGCCCTATTTCGACCGGCTCGACTATGTCGCGCCGATGAACCAGGAGCACGCCTACTGCCTGGCCATCGAGCGGCTGATCGGCGTTACCGTGCCGAAGCGCGGCCAGCTCATCCGCGTGCTCTATTCCGAGATCGGCCGCATCCTCTCCCACATGCTCAATGTGACCACGCAGGCGATGGACGTCGGCGCGCTCACGCCGCCGCTCTGGGGCTTCGAGGAGCGCGAGAAGCTCATGGTGTTCTATGAGCGCGCCTCCGGCTCGCGCATGCACGCCGCCTATTTCCGGCCGGGCGGGGTCCATCAGGATCTGCCGCGCGCGCTGGTCGAGGACATCCTCGCCTGGATCGACCCGTTCCTGAAGGTCTGCGACGATCTCGAGGGGCTGCTCACCGACAACCGCATCTTCAAGCAGCGCAATGTCGACATCGGCATCGTCACGCTTGAGGAAGCCTGGGCCTGGGGTTTCTCCGGCGTGATGGTGCGCGGCTCGGGCGCGGCGTGGGATCTGCGCAAGTCGCAGCCCTATGAGTGCTATGACGAGCTGGAATTCGACATTCCGATCGGCAAGAACTGCGACAATTACGACCGCTACTGCATCCGCATGGAAGAGATGCGCCAGTCTGCGTACATCATGCGCCAGTGCTGCGAGCGCCTCCTGAAGGAGAGCGGCCCGGTCGCCGCCGTCGACAACAAGATCGTCGCGCCCAAGCGCGGCGAGATGAAGCGCTCGATGGAAGCGCTCATCCACCACTTCAAGCTCTACACCGAAGGCTTCCACGTTCCGGCCGGCGACGTCTATGCCGCCGTGGAAGCGCCGAAGGGTGAGTTTGGCGTCTATCTGGTCTCTGACGGGACCAACAAGCCCTATCGCTGCAAGATCCGCGCGCCCGGTTTCGCGCACCTTCAGTCGATGGATTTCCTGTGCCGCGGCTACATGCTCGCGGACGTGTCAGCGATCCTCGGTTCGCTCGACATCGTGTTCGGTGAAGTGGACCGCTGAGCCCGGCAGGGTGAGCGTTCCGATCGGAAGGGTACGGCATGTCTGTCCGTAGGCTTGCGCCAAAAGAGGTCCAGCCCGAGAGCTTCGCGTTCACGGACGAGAATCTCGCCTGGGCCGAGAAGACCATCGCGAAATACCCCGCGGGCCGACAGGCCAGCGCGGTGATTCCGCTGCTCATGCGGGCGCAGGAGCAGGCCGGCGGCTGGGTCTCCGAGCCGGCGATGCGCTATGTCGGCGACATGCTGGGCATGGCGCCCATCCGCGTCTACGAGATCGCGACCTTCTATACCCAGTTCCAGCTCCAGCCGGTGGGCCGCAAGGCGCACATCCAAGTCTGCGGCACGACGCCCTGCATGCTCAAGGGCGCCGAAGACCTGATGAAGGTGTGCAAGAAGCGCATTCACGCCGAGCCGTTCCACCTGTCGGACAATGGCGACTTCTCCTGGGAAGAGGTCGAGTGCGCGGGCACCTGCACCAACGCGCCGATGATCCAGGTGTTCAAGGACGTCTATGAGGATCTGACGCCGGCTGATCTCGACCGGATCCTCGATGCCTTCGAGCGCGGCGAGACGCCCGCCACCGGCCCGCAGAATGGCCGTTTCCTCTCCGCCCCCGTGACCGGGCAGGCAACCCTTCTCGCGGCCGAGCTTTATGACGGCTCGATGGTCGGCAAGGGTGCGGGTCTCGCCCTGGCGCGTCAGGCGATTGAGGCGCGTGCCAATGGCGAGGCGGCCCCGGCCGCTCCCGCACCGGCCGCGGCCTCCGCCGCTCCGCCGGCTCCGCCCAAGGCCGATCCGGCGCCCGCCGCGCCCCTCGCGGCCAAGGCCGTTGAGGCTGCCGGCAACGCCGACAGCGAAAAGCCGTCCAAGCCAGTGGCCCCGCCGCCCGGCGGCAAGGCTGACTGAGGAGCGAACCATGCTTGCCGACAAGGATCGCATCTTCACCAATATCTACGGCCAGCACGACTGGGGCCTTCAGGGCGCCCTGAAGCGTGGCTCCTGGGATGGGACGAAAACCATCCTCGAGGCCGGTCGCGACTGGATCATCGAGCACATGAAGGCCTCGGGACTGCGCGGGCGCGGCGGCGCCGGCTTCCCGACCGGCCTCAAGTGGTCGTTCATGCCGAAGAACAATGACGGGCGCCCGCACTACCTCGTCGTCAACGCCGACGAATCCGAGCCGGGCACCTGCAAGGATCGCGAGATCCTGCGCCACGACCCGCACCATCTGGTCGAGGGCTGCCTGATCGCCGGCTTCGCCATGGGCGCGCACACCGCGTACATCTATGTGCGCGGCGAGTTCATCAAGGAACGCGAGAACCTTCAGGCGGCGGTCGACCAGGCCTATGAGGCGCGTCTCATCGGCAAGAACAATGTGCATGGCTGGGACTTCGACATCTATGTCCACCATGGCGCCGGCGCCTATATCTGCGGCGAAGAGACCGCGCTGATCGAGAGCCTGGAAGGCAAGAAGGGCCAGCCGCGCCTCAAGCCGCCGTTCCCGGCCAATGTCGGCCTCTATGGCTGCCCGACCACCGTCAACAATGTCGAGTCGATCGCCGTCGCCCCGACCATCCTGCGCCGCGGCGCCGCGTGGTTCTCGGCCATTGGCCGGCCGAACAATGTCGGCACCAAGCTCTATGGCATCTCCGGCCATGTGAACACGCCCTGCGTCGTCGAGGACGCGATGGGCATTCCGTTCAAGGAACTGATCGAGAAGCATGGCGGCGGCGTGCGCGGCGGCTGGGATAACCTGCTCGCCATCATCCCCGGCGGCGCGTCCTGCCCGATCATCCCGGCCGACCAGTGCGACGACCTGATCATGGACTTCGACGGCTGCCGCGCGGTGAAGTCGAGCCTCGGCACCGCCGGCGTGCTGGTGATGGACAAGTCCACCGACGTGATCAAGGCGATCGCCCGCATCTCCTACTTCTTCCGGCATGAGAGCTGCGGCCAGTGCACGCCCTGCCGCGAGGGCACGGGCTGGATGTGGCGGGTGATGGACCGCATGGTCGCCGGCCGCGCGCAGAAGCGCGAGATCGACCTGCTGCTTCAGGTCACGACGCAGGTCGAGGGCCACACCATCTGCGCGCTGGGTGATGCGGCGGCGTGGCCGATCCAGGGTCTCATCCGGCACTTCCGGCCGGAGATCGAGAAGCGGATCGATCAGTATTCGGCGAACCCGCATTCCGACCCGGTTCCGGTCGCGGCGGAGTAGAGAGCAACATGGCCAAGATCATCGTCGACGACATCGAGGTCGAGGTTCCCGCCGAGTACACGCTGCTGCAGGCGTGCGAGGCGGCCGGCGCGGAAATTCCGCGCTTCTGCTTCCATGAGCGGCTGTCCATCGCCGGCAATTGCCGCATGTGTCTCGTTGAGGTGAAGGGCGGCCCGCCCAAGCCGACGGCGAGCTGCGCGATGAATGTGCGCGACCTGCGCCCCGGCCCCAATGGCGAGCCGCCCGTCGTGCTCACCAAGAGCCCGATGGTGAAGAAGGCGCGTGAAGGGGTGATGGAGTTCCTGCTCATCAACCACCCGCTGGATTGTCCGATCTGCGATCAGGGCGGCGAGTGCGATCTGCAGGACCAGGCCATGGCCTATGGCGTGGACACCTCCCGCTACGCCGAGAACAAGCGCGCGGTCGAAGACAAGTATATCGGCCCGCTGATCAAGACCTCGATGACCCGGTGCATCCAGTGCACCCGCTGCGTGCGCTTCACCACCGAAGTCGCCGGCGTTGCCGAACTCGGCGCCATCGGCCGCGGCGAGGACATGGAGATCACCACCTATCTCGAGGCGGCGATGTCGTCCGAGCTGCAGGGCAATGTCGCCGATCTCTGCCCGGTCGGCGCGCTGACCCAGCGCCCCTATGCCTACCACGCCCGTCCGTGGGAGCTGGTGAAGACCGAATCCATCGACGTGATGGACGCGGTCGGCTCCAACATCCGCGTCGACACGCGCGGCCGCGAGGTCATGCGCGTCCTCCCGCGTCTGAATGAGGACGTGAACGAGGAGTGGATCTCCGACAAGACTCGCTACATCTGGGACGGCCTCAAGACCCAGCGCCTCGACCGCCCCTATGTGCGCGTCGGCGGCAAGCTGAAGGTCGCCAGCTGGCCGGAAGCCTTTGCCGCCATCGCTGCCAAGGTGAAGGGCGTGCCGGGCAACCGCATCGGTGGTCTGGTCGGCGATCTCGCCTCGGTCGAGGAAGCCTTCGCGCTCAAGACGCTGCTGGCGAGCCTCGGCTCGACCAATATCGACGCCCGTCAGGACGGGACCAAGCTCGACCCGGCGCTCGGCCGCGCGACCTATGTGTTCAACCCGACCATCGCCGGCATCGAGCAGGCCGATGCGCTGCTCATCATCGGCGCCGACCCGCGCCGCGAGGCGAGCGTGCTCAACGCCCGCATCCGCAAGCGCTGGCTGCAGGGCAATTTCCCGGTCGGGCTGATCGGCGAGCATGTCGACCTGACCTATCCCTATGACTATCTCGGCGCCGGCCCGGACACGCTGACGGATCTCGTCGGCGAGGGCACCTTCGCCGCGACGCTCAAGGGCGCCCAGCGTCCGCTGATCCTGATCGGGCAGGGGGCTCTCTCCCGCGCCGATGGCGCGGCGGTGCTCGCGCTCGCCGCGCGGCTCGCCGTCTCGGTGGGTGCAGTCAAGGATGGCTGGAACGGCTTCGGCGTGCTGCACACCGCCGCCGCGCGTGTCGGTGCGCTGGATGTCGGCTGCGTGCCGGGCGCCGGCGGGCTCGATGCGGTCGCGATGACCAATCCGGGCGGGGTGGACGTGCTGTTCGCCCTCGGCGCGGACGAGATCGACATCGCGCCGGGCGCTTTCGTGGTCTATCTCGGCACCCATGGTGACCGCGGCGCCCATCGCGCCGACGTCATCCTGCCGGGCGCGGCCTATACCGAGAAGTCGGCGACCTATGTTAACACCGAGGGCCGGGTGCAACTCGCCAACCGCGCGGCCTTCCCGCCCGGCGAGGCGCGCGAGGACTGGGCGGTGCTGCGCGCGCTGTCCGACGTGCTCGGCACGCGGCTGCCCTTCGACAATCTGGCGCAGCTTCGCGCGGCGCTCTACGCCGTGCATCCGCACCTCGCCCGGATCGACCATGTCGAGCCGGCCGATCCGGCGGCCATCGTGACGCTGGCCAATGCCGGTGGCACGCCCGAGCGCGCGCCGTTCCGCGCGGCTGTCACCTCGTTCTATCTGACCAACCCCATCGCGCGGGCCTCCGCGGTGATGGCCGAATGCGCCGCGCTCGCCTCAAGCCGCCTCGCGGCGGCGGCCGAGTGAGGGGAGGGAGAGCATGACCACCACAAGCTGGCTCGATACTCTTCTTCAGGTTCTCATCATCGTGGCCCAGAGCCTGGGTCTGCTGGTTGGCCTGCTCATCGTCGTCGCCTATGTGCTGCTGGCCGATCGCAAGATCTGGGCGGCGGTGCAGCTGCGGCGCGGTCCGAACGTGGTCGGGCCCTTCGGCCTGTTCCAGTCCTTCGCCGATCTGATCAAGTTCGTGCTGAAGGAGCCGGTCATCCCCGACGGCTCGAACAAGGGCGTGTTCCTGCTCGCCCCCTTCGTCACCTGCCTGCTGGCGCTCGCCGCCTGGGCCGTGGTGCCGATCGACGCCGGCTGGGTGGTCGCCGACATCAATGTCGGCGTGCTCTACATCTTCGCGATCTCCTCGCTCGGCGTGTACGGCGTCATCATGGGCGGCTGGGCGTCGAACTCGAAGTACCCCTTCCTGTCGGCGCTGCGCGCGGCGGCGCAGATGGTGTCCTACGAGGTCTCCATCGGCTTCGTCATCGTCACCGTGCTGATGTGCGCGGGCTCGCTGAACCTCTCGGCCATCGTCGAGGCGCAGAACACGCCCTATGGCATTCTGGGCTGGTACTGGCTGCCGCTGTTCCCGATGTTCGTGATCTTCTTCATCTCGGCGCTGGCCGAGACGAACCGCCCGCCCTTCGATCTGGGCGAAGCGGAATCCGAGCTGGTCGCCGGCTTCATGGTGGAATACGGCTCGACCCCGTACATGATGTTCATGCTCGGCGAGTATGTGGCGATCATGACCATGTGCGCGCTGACCACCATCCTGTTCATGGGTGGCTGGCTGCCGCCGGTGCCGATCGCCCCCTTCACCTGGGTGCCGGGCATTGTGTGGTTCCTGCTCAAGGTGCTGCTGGTCTTCTTCATGTTCGCCATGGTGAAGGCAATGGTTCCGCGCTACCGCTACGACCAGCTGATGCGTCTGGGCTGGAAGGTCTTCCTGCCGATCTCCCTCGGCATGGTGGTTCTGGTCGCCAGCGTGCTGCACTTCACGGGCCTTGCGCCCGGCGGGGGCTGAAATGGATGACGGGGTTCTCGCTGCCCTGATGGAAGCCTCCGCCGTCGGTTGGACGGGGGCTCTCGCCGGCGCCCTGTTCGGTGCCCTCGAATGGTTCATTCTGCCGGGGGTCGTCGAGACGACGATCCGCGGTTCCAAGGAAGCCCGCAAGCTGAGCCGGGATCAGCTTGAGGGTGTCATTTCATGGTGGAAGACGGTGATCCGGGTGTTCGCCGTCTCGATGCCGCTGCTGGGCTTCGGCCTTGCCGCGGCCATGGCCGAATGAGGAGAGCGTCATGAGATTGGATCTGGCGGCCCGCCAGCTGCTGCTCACCGAGTTTGTCTCGGCGTTCTTCCTGGCGATGCGCTATTTCTTCAAGCCGAAGGCGACGCTCAACTACCCCTTCGAGAAGGGGCCGGTGAGCCCGCGCTTCCGTGGCGAGCACGCGCTGCGCCGCTACCCCAACGGGGAAGAGCGCTGCATCGCCTGCAAGCTGTGCGAGGCCATCTGCCCGGCGCAGGCCATCACCATCGAGGCCGGCCCGCGCCGCAATGACGGCACCCGCCGCACGACGCGTTACGACATCGACATGGTGAAGTGCATCTATTGCGGCTTCTGCCAGGAGGCCTGCCCGGTCGATGCGATCGTCGAGGGACCGAACTTCGAGTTCGCCACCGAGACGCGCGAGGAACTCTATTACGACAAGGCCAAGCTGCTCGCGAACGGCGACCGCTGGGAACGCGAGATCGCTCGGAATATCGAGCTCGACGCGCCGTATCGCTGAGCGGCCGGGGGATGGACGACGTGAAGACCATAACGAGACAAGCCGCCAAGGCTGCCGGCGCGGTGCGCGCCCTGCGGGCCGGGACGATTGAGGGGTGCCGGGCATGAGCCTCGCCGCGCTGTTCTTCTATCTTTTCGCCGGGGTGGCGGTCGCCTCGGCCTTCATGGTCATCGCGTCGCGGAACCCCGTTCATTCGGTGCTGTTCCTGATCCTGACCTTCGTGAACGCCTCGGGCCTGTTCATCCTGATCGGGGCTGAGTTCCTCGCGATGCTGCTCGTCGTCGTCTATGTCGGCGCGGTCGCGGTGCTGTTCCTGTTCGTGGTCATGATGCTCGACGTCGATTTCGTCGAGCTGCGCCAAGGCTTCCTGCAATATCTGCCGGTCGGCGCGCTGGTCGGCCTCGTCTTCCTGGCCGAGCTCGTGCTGGTGTTCGGCTCCTGGACCTTCGGTCAGGGAGTGACCGGTGCGGTCGCCTCCACGGCGAGCGACGTGTCCAACACGGTGCAGATCGGCCGCGTGCTCTACACGGACTACATCTACTTCTTCCAGGCGGCCGGCCTCGTCCTGCTGGTCGCCATGATCGGCGCCATTGTGCTGACGCTCCGCCACAAGGAGAACGTCAAGCGCCAGAGCATCCCGGTCCAGAACGCACGCACCAAGGCGATGGCGATTGACGTCGTCAAGGTGCCCTCGGGCAAGGGGCTCTGAGCCATGGCGATCGGTCTCCCGCATTACCTCACCGTCGCGGCCATCCTGTTCACGCTCGGTACGCTCGGCATCTTCCTCAACCGGAAGAACGTCATCGTCATCCTGATGTCGGTCGAACTCATCCTGCTGGCGGTGAACATCAACTTCGTCGCCTTCTCGGTGTTCCTCGGCAACATCACCGGCCAGATCTTCGCGCTGTTCGTGCTGACGGTCGCCGCCGCCGAGGCCGCCATCGGCCTCGCCATCCTCGTGGTGTTCTTCCGCAATCGCGGGTCGATCGCCGTCGAGGACATCAACACGATGAAGGGCTGAGGGAGCCACCATGTTTCAGGCCATCGTCTTCCTCCCTCTGGTCGGCTTCCTGGTCGTCGGCTTGTTCGGGCGCGTCCTCGGCGCCCGTCCTTCCGAGCTCATCACCACCGGCTTGCTCTTCGTCTCCGCCTTCTTCGCCTGGATCGTGTTCTTCCAGGTCGCGTTCGGTGGCCATGACGGTACGGTCGAGCTGTTCACCTGGTTTGCCTCCGGTGACCTGCATGTGAACTGGGCGATCCGCGTCGACACGCTGACCGCGGTGATGCTGATCCTCGTCACCACCGTGTCGTCGCTGGTTCACCTGTACTCGATCGGGTACATGCACGAGGATCCGAGCCGCCCGCGCTTCTTCGCTTATCTCTCGCTGTTCACCTTCGCCATGCTGATGCTGGTGACCAGCGACAACCTCGTGCAGCTGTTCTTCGGCTGGGAAGGCGTCGGTCTCGCCTCCTACCTGCTGATCGGCTTCTGGTACGACAAGCCCTCCGCCTGCGCTGCCGCGATGAAGGCCTTCATCGTCAACCGCGTCGGTGACTTTGGCTTCGCGCTCGGCATCTTCGCGGTCTATCTGATGACCGGCTCGGTGGCCTTCGAGCAGGTCTTCGCCGCCGCGCCCACGCTGATGGACAAGAACATCCTGTTCCTCGGCCATGAGTGGCATGCGCCGACCGTGATCTGCCTGCTGCTGTTCATCGGCGCCATGGGCAAGTCCGCCCAGCTCGGCCTGCACACCTGGCTGCCGGACGCGATGGAAGGCCCGACCCCGGTGTCGGCGCTCATCCACGCCGCGACCATGGTCACCGCCGGCGTCTTCATGGTGGCGCGCCTGTCGCCGCTGTTCGAGCTGTCGCCCTTCGCGCTCAACGTCGTCATGTTCGTCGGTGCCACCACCGCCTTCTTCGCGGCGACGGTCGGCTGCGTGCAGAACGACATCAAGCGCGTGATCGCCTATTCGACCTGCTCGCAGCTCGGCTACATGTTCACCGCGCTGGGCGCTGGCGCCTATTCGGTCGGCGTGTTCCACCTGCTCACGCACGGCTTCTTCAAGGCGCTGCTGTTCCTTGCCGCCGGCTCGGTCATCCACGCGATGCACCATGAGCAGGACATGCGGCACATGGGCGGCCTGTGGCGGAAGATCCCCTTCACCTACGCCACCATGCTGATCGGCGGCCTGGCGTTGACGGGCTTCCCCTTCACCGCCGGCTACTTCTCCAAGGACGCGATCATCGAGACCGCGTTCATGAGCCACAGCCCGATCTCGGCCTATGCCTTCACGCTGACGGTCGGCGCGGCGCTGCTCACCTCGTTCTACACCTGGCGGCAGATGTTCATGACCTTCCATGGCAAGCCGCACGACCATCACCACTATGAGCACGCGCACGAGTCGCCGCTGGTCATGCTCATCCCGCTCGGGGTGCTGTCGGTCGGCGCGCTGTTCGCGGGCATGATCCTCTACCCGTACTTCGTCGGCCACGACGTGGAGCACTTCTTCCGCGAGGCGATCTTCATGTCCCCGGACAACAAGATCCTCGAGGAGATCCACCACATCCCGGCCTGGGCCAAGTGGTCGCCGACGGTGATGATGGCGCTCGGCTTCGTGGTGGCGTACTGGATGTACATCGCCAACCCGGCCGTGCCGAAGGCGATCGCCAAGCAGAATGACGTCGGCTACCGCTTCCTGCTCAACAAGTGGTACTTCGACGAGATCTACGACTTCCTGTTCGTCCGCCCGACCCTGTGGATCGGCAAGTTCCTCTGGAAAGAGGGTGACGTGCGGGTGATCGACGGGTACGGCCCGAACGGGGTGTCGGCCCGCGTGATCGACGTGACCAACCGCGTCGTGCGCCTGCAGACCGGCTATCTCTACCACTACGCATTCGTGATGCTCGTCGGCGTCGCGGCCCTCATCACCTGGTTCATGTTTGGCGGGGCGCACTGATGTACGACTGGCCCATCCTTTCGGTCGTCACCTTCCTGCCGCTGGTCGGCGCGCTGCTGATCGTCCTGATGATCCGCGGCGATGACGAGATCGCCCAGCGCAACACGCGCTGGGTCGCGCTCTGGGCGACGCTGGTCACCTTCGTCATCTCGCTGCTGCTGCTGTTCGGGTTCGACGCCTCGGGCACCGAGTTCCAGTTCGTCGAGAACACGCCCTGGCTCGGCGAGATTGCCAATTACCGCATGGGCGTGGACGGCATCTCGCTGCCCTTCGTCCTTCTCACCACGCTCTTGATGCCGATGTGCATCCTCGCGAGCTGGGAATCGATCAAGGTCCGCGTCAAGGAGTACATGATCTGCTTCCTGGTGCTCGAGACGCTGATGATCGGCACCTTCTCGTCGCTGGACCTGCTGCAGTTCTACATCTTCTTTGAAGGTGGCCTGATCCCGATGTTCCTCATCATCGGCATCTGGGGCGGCAAGCGGCGCATCTACGCGACCTTCAAGTTCTTCCTCTACACGCTGGCCGGTTCCGTGCTCATGATGCTCGCCATCATGGCCATGTACTGGCAGGCGGGCACGACCGACATCAACGCCCTGCTGAAGTTCGATTTCCCGGCGGGGATGCAGTACTGGCTCTGGCTGGCCTTCTTCGCCTCCTTCGCGGTGAAGATGCCGATGTGGCCGGTCCACACCTGGCTGCCCGACGCCCATGTCGAGGCGCCGACCGCCGGCTCGGTCATTCTGGCGGGTATCCTGCTGAAGATGGGCGGCTATGGCTTCCTGCGCTTCAGCCTGCCCATGTTCCCGGAGGCTTCGGCCTATTTCGCGCCCTTCGTCTTCACCCTGTCGGTGATCGCGATCATCTACACCTCGCTGGTCGCGCTGGTGCAGGAAGACATCAAGAAGCTGATCGCCTACTCGTCCGTGGCTCACATGGGCTACGTGACCATGGGCATCTTCACCCTGACCCAGGAAGGCATCCAGGGCGCTGTGTTCCAGATGGTCAGCCACGGCTTCGTGTCGGGCGCGCTCTTCCTGTGCGTCGGCGTGGTCTATGACCGGATGCACACCCGCGAGATCTCCGCCTATGGCGGCCTCGTGCACCGCATGCCGATCTACGCCACGGTGTTCATGGTCTTCACCATGGCGAATGTCGGCCTGCCGGGCACGTCGGGCTTCATCGGCGAATTCCTGACCCTGCTCGCCGCCTTCGGCCGCAACACCTGGGTCGCGCTGTTCGCCACTACGGGCGTCATCCTTTCCGCCGCCTATGCGCTCTGGCTGTACCGCCGGGTGATCTTCGGGCCGCTTGAGAAGGACAGCCTGAAGGGCATTCTCGATCTCAATGGCCGCGAGATGGCCTCGCTCATCCCGCTGCTGTTCTTCACCGTCCTGTTCGGCGTGTGGCCCCAGCCCATCCTCGATGCCTGCAGCGTCGCCGTAAACGCGATCGTTGCCCGCGCCGATGTGGCCGCCGACGCCATCAAGGCCGCGAGCCTGGTGCTGCCTTGAACCGTGACCCGATGACCGCGGAGCCCCGCCAATGACCTTTTCCCTTGCCGCGCTCGGCCCCGCGCTGCCCGAACTGCTGCTGGCCGTCTCCGCCATCGCGCTGATTCTGTTCGGCGCGTTTGTCGGGCCGAAGTCGACCGACATGGTGAACGGCTTCGCGCTCGCCGCGATCTTTGCCGCGCTCGTGCTCGTCGTCCTCGGTCCGTCCGAGGCGGTGCTGTTCAATGGCAGCTTCCAGGTCGACGCCTATTCGCGCTTCCTCAAGGTGCTGGCGCTGATCGGCGCCGGGGCGACGCTCGCCATGTCGGTGGACTGGCTGAAGATCGAGAAGCAGAGCCGCTTCGAGTTCGCCATCCTCGTGCTGCTCTCCACGCTCGGCATGATGATGCTGATCTCGGCCGGCGACCTGATCGCGCTCTATATGGGCCTGGAGCTCATGAGCCTTGCGCTCTACGTCATCGCCGCCAATAACCGCGAGTCGGTGCGCTCCACCGAGGCGGGCCTGAAGTACTTCGTGCTCGGCGCGCTCTCCTCCGGCATGCTGCTCTACGGCGCCTCGCTGATCTATGGCTTCACCGGCACGGTGAACTTCGCGCAGATCGCCCAGGCGGCGCGCGAGCCCTCGCTCGGGCTGATCTTCGGCATCGTCTTCATGTTCGCTGGCCTGTGCTTCAAGGTCTCGGCCGTGCCGTTCCACATGTGGACGCCGGACGTCTATGAGGGGGCGCCCGCCCCGGTCACCGCCTTCTTCGCGGCGGCGCCGAAGGTCGCGGCCATGGCGGTGTTCGTGCGCTTCGCCACCGAGGCGCTGCCGAACGTGGTTCACGAGTGGCAGCAGATCATCGTCTTCGTCTCCATCGCTTCCATGGCCCTCGGCTCCTTCGGCGCCATCGGTCAGCGCAACCTCAAGCGCCTGATGGCCTATTCCTCCATCGGCCATATGGGCTACGCGCTGGTCGGCCTTGCCGCCGGCACGGAGCAGGGCGTGCGCGGCGTGCTGGTCTACATGGCCGTCTATATGGCGATGACGCTCGGCACCTTCGCCTGCATCCTCTCCATGCGCCGCAAGGACGGCATGGTGGAGAATTATGACGACCTCGCCGGCCTCGCCCGCACCAGCCCGGTGAAGGCGTTCATGCTGGCGGCGCTTATGTTTTCGCTCGCCGGCATCCCGCCGCTGGCCGGCTTCCTCGCCAAGTACTACGTGTTCCTCGCGGCCATCGAGTCGGGGCTGTACGCCCTCGCGGTGATCGGCGTGCTCTCCAGCGTGGTCGGCGCCTTCTACTATCTGCGCGTCGTCAAGGTGATGTATTTCGACGAGCCGGCCCCGGCCTTCGAGCCGATGCCGTCCGAACTGCGCGCCGTGCTGGCGATCTCCGGCCTGTTCACCATCCTGCTCTTCGTCTACCCGGCGCCGCTGCTTGCGGCGGCGAGCGTGGCGGCACGGGCGCTCTTCTGAGGATGGCGCGACTCCCAGGCGGGACAGCGGCCGGCGCGACGCCGGTCGTTCGTTTCGACGAGATCGGTTCGACCAATGCGGAGGCGCTGGCCCGGGCAACCGGTCCGGCGCCTTGCTGGTTCGTGGCGGGCCGGCAGACGCAGGGCAGGGGGCGGCGCGGCCGTGTCTGGCGCTCCGAGCCCGGCAATCTCTACGCCTCGCTCCTGCTGGTGCAGCCCGGCCCGGCGGCGCGCCTGCCGGAACTGTGCTTTGTTGCCGCGCTGGCGCTGCACGACGCGGTGCGCGACGTCACCGGCATCGACCCGCTGCGCATCGGCGTGAAATGGCCGAACGACGTGCAGATCGACGGCGCCAAGCTCGCCGGCATCCTCATCGAAGGCACGGTGCTGCCCGATGCGCGCAACGCGGCGGTGATCGGCTTCGGCGTCAACTGCGCCCACCACCCGCTCGACGCGCCCTATCCGACCACGGATCTCGGCGCCGCCGGCTTCCCGACCGCGCCCGAGGCGCTGCTTGCCGCGCTCGATGCGGCGATGCGGGCACGATTGGCGGAATGGGCCGGCGGGCAGGGCTTCGAGGCGACCCGCGAGGCCTGGCTGAAACGCGCCCCCGGTGTGGGGCGGGCCGTGACCGTTCGTCTCGGCGAACGAGAGACGCACGGCATCTTCGAGGCACTGGATGTTTCCGGTGCTATGGTTCTGCGACGCGCCGATGGCGCACGCGAGACGATCAATGCCGGAGACGTGTTTCCCGCGCCCGGCCTGCAGGCTTGAAAGGCAACTGAGTGAGCAAATCAACGGAGGAGCTGGTGTTCGCGCCGCTGGGTGGCGTGGGCGAGATCGGCATGAATTTGGGCCTGTACGGATTCGGCCCGCGTAACCGCCGCAAATGGCTGGCGGTCGATCTCGGCATTTCCTTCGCCTCGCCCGACATTCCCGGCATCGACATCATCATGCCGGACGTCACCTTCCTGGAGCGGGAGCGCGAGCAGGGCAATCTGGTTGGGCTGGTTCTGACGCATGGCCATGAGGACCATGTCGGCGCCCTTGTTGACCTGTGGCCGCGCCTCGGCTGCCCGGTCTACACCACGCCCTTCACCCATGGCCTCGCGGAGGCCCGGCGCCTCGGCGAGCCCGGCGCGCCGAAGATACCGTTCCACATCGTCCCGAGCGGCGGGCGGACGCAGATCGGCCCGTTCGACGTCGAGTTCGTGCCGGTGGCGCACTCGATTCCCGACAGCCATTCGCTGGCCATCCGCACCTCGCTCGGTCTCGTCGTCCATACCGGCGACTGGAAGATCGACCCGACTCCGGTGGTCGGCAACGTCACCGATCCCGCCCGCTTCACCGCGCTGGGCGATGAGGGCGTGCGGGCGATCATCTGCGATTCGACCAACGCCATTCGCGAGGGCATCTCACCCTCCGAAACGGACGTCCAGCATGTGCTGGCCGAGCTGATCGCCAAGGCGCCGGCGCGCGTGGCGGTGACCACCTTCGCCTCGAACGTCGCGCGCATCCGCTCCATTGCCGAGGCGGCAATCCGCACCGGCCGCGAGGTGGTGCTGGTGGGTCGCGCCATGGAGCGCGTCATCGGGGTCGCCCGTGAGCAGCGGCTGCTCGACGGCCTGCCCGCCTTCCGCCCGGTGGATGCCTATGGCTTCCTGCCGCGCGACAAGGTGGTGGCGATCCTCACCGGCAGCCAGGGCGAACCGCGCGCGGCGCTCGCCCGCATCGCCGATGACGACCATCCCGAGATCGCGCTGTCGCCCGGCGATCAGGTGATCTTCTCCTCGCGTACCATTCCCGGCAATGAGCGCGCGGTGAACCGCATCATCAACGCGCTGGTGCTTCAGGGCGTGAAGGTGCTGACCGACCGCGACGCGCTGGTCCATGTTTCCGGCCATCCGCGCCGCGGCGAGCTGGAGCAGATGTACAAGTGGCTGCGTCCGCAGGTCTCCGTGCCCGTGCATGGCGAACCGATGCATCTGGCCGAGCATGCTGAGCTCGCCCGCGCCATGGGCGTGCGCGAGGTGGTGCGTCTCGTCGATGGCGACGTGGTGCGCCTCATCAGCGCCGACCCGACGGCCAGCGCGGAGGTGATCGAGGAGATCCCGTTCGGCCGGCTCTACAAGGACGGCCATGTGCTGGTGAACGCGGCGGACGCCGCCGTCGCCGAGCGCCGCCGCCTCTCCTTCGCCGGCCTCGTCTCGGTGGCGGTCGCGATGACGGCCAAGGGCGAGGTGGTCGGCGACCCGATGATCGACCTGTCCGGCCTGCCGCAGCACGGTGTCGGCGGCAAGCCGATCGACGATGTGATCGAGGATGCGATTCTGGACTGCCTCGACGGCCTGCCCAAGGCGCGCCGGCGCGACGCCGATGCGGTCGCCGAGTCGCTCACCCGCGCGGTGCGCTCCTCGGTCAATCAGGCGTGGGGCAAGAAGCCGCTCTGCCATGTTCTGGTGATCACGGTATGAACGGCTGACGTAGAAGCGTCACCCCGCCTGCGGGTCGGCTGGTTCAGCCGGGCCGGGGCGGGGAGTAGCTCGGGAGCGTTCACATGATCGGCCGCCTCAACCATGTCGCCATTGCCGTGCCGGACCTCGACGCGGCCATCGCCACCTATCGCGATACGCTGGGCGGCGAGGTGTCGGAGGTGGTGCCGCAGCCCGAGCACGGGGTGAACACCGTCTTCGTCGTGCTGCCCAACACCAAGGTGGAACTGCTCGGCGTGCTTGGCGAGGGCTCGCCCATCGCCAAATTCCTCGAGCGCAATCCCGAGGGCGGCATCCACCATCTCTGCTATGAGGTGGACGACATCCGCGCCGCCCGCGACCGCCTGCTGGCGGCCGGGGCGCGCGTGCTGGGCTCCGGCGAGCCGCGCCTCGGCGCGCATGGCAAGCCGGTGCTGTTTCTGCATCCCAAGGACTTCCTGGGGACGCTGGTCGAGCTGGAAGAGGCGTGAGGGCGGGTCATGGGCGTCGGCACCTACATCGCCATCTATTTCATCGTCTGGTGGACGGTGATCTTCGCCGTGCTGCCCTGGGGCGTGCGCTCGCAGCATGAGGATGGCGCGCAGGAGGACGGCACCGAGCCCGGCGCGCCGCAGCGCCCGCTGCTGATCCCGAAGATGCTGGTGACCACCGTGGTCGCGGGGGTGATCGTCGGGCTGTTCGCCTGGTCGGTGGAGACCGGCCGGCTCACGCTCGACATGTTTCCCATGCCGGTGAAGATGTACAAGATCGACTGACCGTGAGCCGGGGCGCTCGCGCCGTTACGGCGCGGCGTTGCTCCGGGCAAAAAAAGAGGCGGGACAATGCTGTCCCGCCCTTTTTTCAACTGGCCGCCCGCACCCGATTCCGTGTCGTTTCGACATCTGCCGGGGGGCTTTCTTTGCCGTCATTCCTCCCGAGACCTGGACCGGCATCGCGCTTAACAGCGGCGACTGGCGGACCTCTTTCTAGAGGCCGGCACCATAGATCAACAAAGCATGACTTGTCATCCCTGCGTCGCAATAGAACTATGGTGCGACGCAATAGGAAACGTTGCCAATACTTGAAAACCGTCATTTCCCTCGCCTGGGCGCTGCATTCGCGCCGTCGCGCACGGGCCGGGCGGGGCGCCTCCACGCGCGAGGGCTTGTATTTTGCTGACCGATCCGGTTTCTCTCCGCCATTATTGATGGGCCCGACCCCGGCCGAATCGTGAGTTTGCCGATGCGCCTCTCCCGCTACTTCCTTCCCATCCTCCGCGAAGTGCCGAAGGAAGCGGAAATCGTCTCGCACCGCCTCATGCTGCGCGCCGGCATGATCCGGCAGGAGAGCGCCGGCATCTATGCCTGGCTGCCGCTCGGCAAGCGCGTGCTCGACAAGATCTGCAACGTGGTCCGCGAGGAGCAGAACCGCGCCGGCGCCATCGAGATCATGATGCCGACCATCCAGTCGGCCGATCTCTGGCGCGAGAGCGGGCGCTATGACGACTACGGCAAGGAGATGCTGCGCATCAAGGATCGGCACGAGCGCGAGATGCTCTACGGGCCGACCAATGAGGAGATGCTCACCGAGATCGTCCGCGCCTATGTGAAGTCCTACAAGGACTTGCCGCTGAACCTCTACCACATCCAGTGGAAGTTCCGCGACGAGGTGCGCCCGCGCTTCGGCGTCATGCGCTCGCGCGAATTCCTGATGAAGGACGCCTACTCGATCGACCTCGATTTCGAGAGCGCGGTGACGTCCTATAACCGCATGTTCGTCGCCTATCTGCGCACCTTCGCGCGGCTCGGCCTCAAGGCGATCCCGATGGTCGCCGACACCGGCCCGATCGGCGGCAATCACAGCCACGAATTCATCATCCTCGCCTCCACCGGCGAGAGCCAGGTGTTCTGCCATTCCGACTTCCTGGAGATGGACACCCCCGGTTCCGACGTCGATTTCGACGACCCGGCCGCGCTTCAGGACATCGTGAACCGCTGGACCAGCCTTTATGCGGCCACGGAAGAGAAGCATGAGGAAGCAGCGTTCGCTGCGATTCCCGATGGCCAGCGCCTGTCTGCCCGAGGCATCGAAGTGGGCCACATCTTCTATTTCGGCACGAAGTACTCGGAGCCGATGGGCGCCAAGGTCACCGGCCCCGATGGCGTGGAGCGGCCCGTGCATATGGGCTCCTACGGCATTGGCCCCTCGCGTCTCGCCGCGGCCATCATCGAAGCCTCGCATGACGAGAACGGCATCATCTGGCCGGAGGCCATCGCGCCGTTCCGCGTCGGGCTGCTGAACCTCAAGGCGGGCGACGCGGCGACCGATTCCGCCTGCGACGCCATCTATGCCGAGCTGACCGCCCGCAATGTCGACGTGCTCTACGACGACACCGACGAGCGCCCCGGCTCCAAATTCGCCACCGCCGACCTGATCGGCCTGCCCTGGCAGATCATCGTCGGGCCCAAGGGCCTTGCCGCCGGCACGGTGGAACTCAAGCGCCGCGCCGATGGCTCGCGCGAGACGCTCTCCGTCTCGGCGGCGCTGCAACGGATCCTCGGATGAATCTGATCCGGCGGGCCAAGAGCGCCACGACCAGCGCCACGAGCGTCACCGGCGGCAGCGCCGGTAAGGCCAAGGCGAAGGCCGCGCCGGCCAAGGCGGCCCCGGCCACCGAGGCGGGCGGGGAGCCGACGGGCACGCGCCCGTTCAGCGCCTTCGAGTGGATGCTGTCGCTGCGCTATCTGCGGGCGCGCCGCAAGGAAGGCTTCATCTCGGTCATCGCCGGCTTCTCCTTCCTCGGCATCATGCTGGGCGTGGCGACGCTCATCATCGTCATGGCGGTGATGAACGGCTTCCGCACCGAGCTGCTGTCGAAGATTCTCGGCCTCAACGGCCATCTGCTGGTGCAGCCGCTGGACAGCCCGCTCACCGATTACGACGCCGTCGCCAAGCGCATCGCCGGCGTTCCCGGCATCACGCTCGCCGTGCCGCTGGTGGAAGGGCAGGCGCTCGCCTCCTCGGCCTTCAACGCCGGCGGCGTGCTGGTGCGCGGCGTCTCCGAGGAGAATCTGCGCAAGCTCCCGGCAATCGGCGCCAACATCAAGCAGGGCACGCTGGAGGGCTTCGACGCGGGCTCCGGTATCGCCATCGGCAAGCGCCTCGCCGACCAGCTCTCGCTGCAGGCGGGCGACAATCTCACCCTCGTCGCCCCGCGCGGCGCGGTGACGCCGATGGGCACGACGCCGCGCATCAAGGTCTACAAGATCGCGGCGGTGTTCGAGATCGGCATGTCGGAATATGACAGCGCCTTCGTCTTCATGCCGCTGCCCGAGAGTCAGGCCTATTTCAACAAGAATGGCGACGTGACGGCGATCGAGGTCTACACCGACAACCCCGACAACATGGACCATTTCCGCGCCGCCGTTCACGCGGCGGCCGAGCGGCCGATCTATATCGTCGACTGGCGCCAGCGAAACGCCACCTTCTTCAACGCGCTGCAGGTCGAGCGTAATGTGATGTTCCTCATCCTCACGCTGATCGTGGTGGTGGCGGCCTTCAACATCATTTCCGGCCTCAACATGCTGGTGAAGGACAAGGGGCGCGACATCGGCATCCTGCGCACCATGGGTGCGACGCGCGGCGCCATCATGCGCATCTTCCTCGTCACCGGCGCCGCCATCGGCGTCGTCGGCACGCTGGCCGGCTTCGCGCTCGGCCTCGTCGTGTGCCTCAATGTCGAGGAGATCCGCCAGTTCATCTCCTGGCTGACGGCGACCGAGCTGTTCTCGCCGGAGCTGTATTATCTCAGCCGCCTGCCGGCCGAGATGAATGTCGGCGAGACCGCCACCGTGGTCATCATGGCGCTCATCCTCTCCTTCCTCGCTCCGCTCTACCCGTCCTGGCGCGCCGCGCGCCTCGATCCGGTGGAAGCGCTGCGCTACGAGTAGGGGGCAGCATGTCCGGTCCCATGGAAGCGGCCCTGCGCCTCGACAACGTCCAGCAGTCCTACACCCAGGGCGAGGGGAAGCTGGAGATCCTGCGCGGCGCCGACTTCACCGTCATGCCCGGCCAGTCGGTCGCGCTGGTCGCGCCCTCCGGCACGGGCAAGTCGACCCTGCTGCACATTTCCGGCCTGCTGGAGCATCAGGACGCCGGCGAGGTCTATATCGGCGGCGTGGCGACCGGCGGCATGGCGGATGCCGCCCGCACGCAGATCCGCCGCACCGATATCGGCTTCGTCTACCAGTTCCACCATCTCCTGCCGGAGTTCTCGGCGCAGGAGAATGTGATGCTGCCGCAGATGATCCGCGGCCTCGGCAAGAAGGAAGCCGCGCGCCGGGCGCAGGAGCTGCTGGGCTATCTCGGCCTGTCCAAGCGCCTGCATCACCGCCCGGCCGAACTGTCGGGCGGCGAGCAGCAGCGCGTCGCCATCGCCCGCGCCGTCGCCAACGCGCCGCGCCTGCTGCTGGCGGACGAGCCCACCGGCAATCTCGACCCGCACACCGCCGACCATGTGTTCCACGCGCTGTCCCAGCTCGTGGAGGCGACCGGCCTCGCGGCGCTGATCGCCACGCATAATCTGGAGCTGGCGAGCCGTATGCACCGGCGCGTGACGCTGCAGGACGGCAAGGTGGTCGAACTCGGCTGAACGGCGGGGAGGGGCCTCGTGCCGGCCCCCGCCTTATCCCTGCCGCCCCCGCAAACTTCCCGATTTGCCGCAACCGACGCGCGCCCTAGCATCGGGCGTTCCCTCACGAGTCGGGCCCGATGCCGAATCTGATCGCCGATCTCGACCACATGTCGCTGCTCGCCCTCGGCGTCGCGGCCGCGCTCGCGCTCATCGTCCTGCTGCGCTGGGCGGGCGAACGTGTGGTCGCCCCGCAGGCGGCCGCGATGCTGGCGGGCGATGGCGGCTATGATTACGCGGTCGCCGGCAGCGACGAGCACCAGCCGGTGCTCGGCCGCATCGCCGGGCGACCGGGGCGCGAGGGCCATGACTGCACCGCCGAGCTGGTGCCGGATGTTGCTCGTACCGGTCACCTGCGCGGCATCTGGGTTCTCGTCGACGGCGCCCGCGTCGGACATATCAAGCCGGGCGAGATGGCCGCGTTCCACGCGGTGATGGACGGGCGTCCGGCCCGCTGCGAGGCGATCATCGTCAGCGAGAGTGGTTTTCTCGGCGTGCGGCTCGACACCGTCTGGCCGCCGCGCCTCGACTGAGCGGCCCAGCTTTTTCTCCCAATGACGCTAAGCCACGGCGCGGGCGATGATTCTCCCATGCCGCGTTTTATCCGTTACCGGGCTGTTAACCAGGTGCTGGAACGAACGAAGAACATGGATTGATTCTGGGGATTGTGGGGTGCATGTTCTCATTATGTTCTCTAGGAGGTCGACATGATCCGCATCCTTCTCCAGGAAGTCGCCGCTCTCGCCTCGGTTGGTCTGTTCGTCGCCATGGTCGGCGTCTGGGCCGGGGTGTTCACCGGCGTCTGAGCCCATCCGGGCCCGATGCAGGCCCCGTTCGGGCCTGAGGACAGCGGGGAGCATCACCCCCGCAGGGTGGACGCGGCCGGGGGCTGCGCCCACCATAAAGGGAGCTACCGCGAATCGCAGGAGACCCACATGAGCGAAGCCACGACCGATGTCGGATTCGTGCATCTGCATGTGCACTCCTCCTTTTCGCTGCTGGAAGGCGCGCTGAGCGTCGCCAAGCTCGCGGACCTCGCCAAGAAGGACCGCCAGCCCGCCATCGCGCTGACCGACACCGGCAATCTTTTCGGCGCGCTGGAATTCTCCGAGAAGATGGCCGGCTCGGGCATCCAGCCCATCGTCGGCTGCACGCTCGCCATCGACATGCCCGGCCCGGCCCCGCGCGGCCCGCTGGCGGCGGAGCGCCCGCGTATCGTCCTGCTCGCCGCTTCGGAGGCGGGCTGGAGCAACCTGATGGAGCTGGTATCCCGCTCCTATCTGGAGACCGCCTCGGACGGCGCGCCGCACATCAAGCTGGGCTGGCTGGACACCACACACACTGGCCTGATTGCACTGACTGGCGGTCCCACTGGCCCCATCGACCACGCCCTTGCGGCCGGTAGCCCGGACCTCGCCGAGCAGCGCCTAGTGGCGTTGCGGGAGGTATTTGGTGACCGCCTTTATGTCGAACTCCAGCGCCACGGCATTGCCGAGGAGCGCCGCGTCGAGACCGGGCTGATCGATCTCGCCTACCGTCTCGACCTGCCGCTGGTCGCCACCAACGAGCCTTTCTTCGCCGCGCAGGACGATTACGAGGCGCATGACGCGCTGATCTGCATCGCGGAAGGCCGCCTTGTCGCCGAGGGCGACCGGCGCCAACTCACCCCCGAGCACCGCTTCCGCACCCGCGCGGAGATGATGACGCTCTTCGCTGATCTGCCGGAAGCCCTTGCCAACACGGTGGAAATCGCCCAGCGATGTTCCTACCGCCCGCGCACCGTGAAGCCCATCCTGCCGCGCTTCACCATGGATCGCGACGAGGCGGAAGAGCTGCGCCTGCAGGCCGAGGAGGGGTTGCGCCAGCGTCTCGCGGTCCACGGGCCGGCGCCGGGGCTGACGGTGAAGGACTATGAGGACCGCCTCGCCTTCGAGCTGTCCATCATCGAAAAGATGAAGTTTCCCGGCTACTTCCTGATCGTGTCGGACTTCATCAAATGGGCGAAGGCGCAGGGCATTCCCGTCGGCCCGGGCCGTGGTTCGGGCGCCGGCTCGCTGGTCGCCTATTCGCTGACGATCACCGACCTCGACCCGCTCCGCTTCGGCCTGCTGTTCGAGCGCTTCCTGAACCCCGAGCGTGTGTCGATGCCCGACTTCGACATCGACTTCTGTCAGGAAAGGCGTGACGAGGTCATAAGGTACGTCCAGCAGCGCTATGGCCGCGACCAGGTCGCGCAGATCATCACCTTTGGTACGCTGCAGGCCCGTGGTGTGCTTCGCGACGTCGGCCGGGTGCTGGAAATGCCCTATGGCCAGGTCGACAAGCTCTGCAAGCTGGTGCCGCAAAACCCCGCCAATCCAGTCACGCTGAAGCAGGCGATCACGGACGAAGCGCGGCTTCAGGCGGAGGCCGACGCCAACCCGGTGGTGAAGCGGGCCTTCGATATCGCCACGCGCCTCGAAGGGCTCAACCGCCACGCCTCGACCCACGCTGCCGGTATCGTCATCGGCGACCGGCCGCTGGCGCAGCTGGTGCCATTGTACCGAGATCCCCGCTCGGACATGCCGGTCACCCAGTACAATATGAAATGGGTGGAGCAGGCCGGGCTGGTGAAGTTCGACTTCCTCGGCCTGAAGACGCTGACCGTGCTGCAGACCGCCGTCCGGCTGGTTGCGCAACGCGGAATCCAGCTCGACCTGTCGACCATTCCGCTCGACGACCCAAAGAGTTACGCCATGCTCACGCGCGGCGAGACCGTGGGTGTGTTCCAGGTGGAAAGCGCCGGCATGCGGCGCGCGCTGGTCGACATGAAGCCGGACCGGCTCGAGGACATCATCGCGCTGGTGGCACTGTACCGTCCCGGTCCCATGGCCAACATCCCGGTCTATTGCGCCGTCAAGAACGGCCAGGAGCAGGCCGCCTATGCCCATCCCGCTCTCGAGGCGAGCCTGAAGGAGACCTACGGCGTCATCATCTACCAGGAACAGGTGATGCAGATCGCCCAGACGCTGTCGGGCTACTCGCTCGGCGAAGCCGATCTGCTGCGCCGCGCCATGGGTAAGAAGATCCGCGCGGAGATGGACAAGCAGCGCGAGCGCTTCGTCGATGGCGCGGTGGAGCGCGGCGTGCCCAAGGGCAAGGCCTCGGAAATTTTTGATCTGCTGGCGAAATTCGCCGACTACGGCTTCAATAAGAGCCACGCGGCGGCCTATGCGCTGGTCGCCTACCAGACCGCCTATATGAAGGCGAACTACGCCACCGAATTCCTCGCCGCCTCGATGACGCTCGATATGGGCAACACCGACAAGCTTGCTGAATTCCGCCAGGAGGCGCAGCGCCTTGGCATCGAGGTGGTGCCGCCCTCGGTGAACCATTCCGGCCGCGAATTCGCGGTGAAGGACGGCAAGATCCTCTACGCGCTCGCCGCCATCAAGGGCGTGGGTGTCCATGCCGTCGATGCCATCGTCGATGCGCGCGGCGACCGGCCGTTCACCGGCCTGTCGGACTTCGCTGCCCGCATCAATGCCAAGGCGCTGAACAAGCGCACCATGGAAAGCCTTGTGAATGCAGGGGCTTTCGACGCGCTGGAAAAGAACCGCGCCCGCGTCGCTGCTGCCATCGACCCCGTGCTGGCCCATGCCGCCTCGGTCGGCGCGGAAGTGGCGTCCGGCCAGGGGAACATGTTTGGCGGGCCGGCGCAGGCGACCGAACTGCCCATTCCGAATGTCGCGCCCTGGCTGCCGGCGGAGCGGCTGCAGAACGAATACCAGGCCATCGGCTTCTTCCTCACCGGCCATCCGCTGGATGATTACGCCAAGGCGTTGGAGAAACTGCGCGTGCAGCGCTGGCTCGATTTCCAGCGTTCCGTCCGGGCCGGGCACGGCTTCGGGCGTCTCGCGGCAACGGTGGTGAGCCGGCAGGAGCGCCGCACCAAGAGCGGCAGCAAGATGGGCATTGTCGGTCTGTCCGACCCCTCCGGCCAGTTCGAGGCGGTGCTGTTCTCCGAGGCGCTGAACCAGTTCCGCGAATTGCTGGAACCGGGAAGGGCGCTGCTGTTGCAGGTTTCCGCCGAGTTGCAGGGCGAGGATGTGCGTGCGCGCATCCAGAATGCCGAGCCCTTGGACGCGGCGACGGCGCGGATGCAGAAGAGCATGCGGATCTTCCTGCGCTCGCCCGAGCCGCTGGAGAGCGTCGCCTCGCGTCTCAACGCGCTGGCGGGCAATGGGCGGGGCGATGGCGAGGTGGCGCTCGTGCTGCTACTGGGCGAGCGGGGCGCCACTGAGGTCGAGGTGAAGCTACCTGGCCGTTTCAACCTCTCGCCGCAGATCGCTGGTGCGCTGAAGGCGGTGCCTGGCGTGGTTGACGTGGAGGCCGCCTGAGCCTCGACAGGGAGTGCTGACCGGGCGGAGCTTGCGCCGGAGGGCGCTTTGGCGTATAGGCCGCGCCATTCCGCACGCGGGCATCGCGACCGGGCTCCCTTTCCTATTTCTGTAGGAACAGGTTGAACCGGACGCTCCGGTGCCGTCGCCGAATGGTTCG
Organism: Ancylobacter sp. SL191; assembly: GCF_026625645.1. Lineage (NCBI taxonomy): Bacteria > Pseudomonadati > Pseudomonadota > Alphaproteobacteria > Hyphomicrobiales > Xanthobacteraceae > Ancylobacter > Ancylobacter sp. SL191. The sequence continues at coordinate 3,132,906 of NZ_CP113056.1, forward strand.
GCGCGGCCACGCCCGCGGAGGCTCAACCGGACGAGAAAAGACGATGGCGATTCCTGATTTCACCATGCGCCAGCTCCTTGAGGCTGGCGTGCACTTCGGTCACCAGTCGCACCGCTGGAACCCGAAGATGGCCCCCTTCATTTTCGGCACCCGCAACAACATCCACATCATCGACCTGGCCCAGACCGTGCCGGCGCTGCATCGCGCGCTTCAGGCCGTGTCGGACACGGTTGCCCGTGGTGGTCGCGTGCTGTTCGTCGGCACCAAGCGTCAGGCGGCGGATGCCGTGGCTGATGCGGCCAAGCGCTCGGCTCAGTATTATGTGAACTCCCGCTGGCTCGGCGGCATGCTGACCAACTGGAAGACCATTTCGCACTCGATCGCGCGTCTGAAGAAGCTCGAAGAGCTGCTCAACGCGGGTGAGGGCGTTGGCTACACCAAGAAGGAGCGCCTGACGCTCCAGCGGGAGAAGGAAAAGCTGGATCGCGCCCTCGGCGGTATCCGCGACATGGGCGGCATTCCCGACCTCCTCTTCGTGATCGACACCAACAAGGAAGACCTGGCCGTCGCCGAAGCGCGTCGCCTGGGCATTCCGGTCGCGGCCATCCTCGACACCAATTGCGATCCGGATGGCATCGCCTTCCCGGTTCCCGGCAATGACGACGCCGGCCGCGCGATCAACCTGTATTGCGACCTGATCGCCCGTGCCGCCATCGACGGCATCGGCCGCGCCCAGGGCGATTTCGGCATCGATCTCGGCGCCTCCGAGGCGCCGCTCGTCGAGGATCTGCCGGCCGAGACCGTGTGGACCAGCCTCGAGCCGCTCTCCGGTCCGCGCGGCATCGCCGACGACCTGAAGAAGCTGACCGGCGTGTCCCCCGTGATCGAGAAGAAGCTGACCGACCTCGGCATCTTCCACTTCACGCAGATTGCCGGCCTGAACGCTGACGACGCCCACCGTCTGGGTGAAGAAGTCGGCCTGCCCGGCCGCGTCGATGGCTGGGTGGCGCAGGCCAAGGAACTGACCGCCGAGGTCGAGTGACCCGCCTTCGCGACGGCGTCATGATCTGACGCCAAGCATTGCATCGCACGGCCGGCCCGGAACCCTCCGGCCGGCCGTGTCGTCGAATGACAGTTGAGATCGAGGGATCGAACATGGCCAACATCACCGCGGGCATGGTGAAGGAGCTGCGCGACAAGACCGGCGCCGGCATGATGGACTGCAAGGCCGCGCTGAACGAGGTCGAAGGCGACATCGAGGCCGCCATCGACTGGCTGCGCAAGAAGGGCCTCGCCAAGGCCGCCAAGAAGGCCGGCCGCGTGGCCGCCGAGGGCCTCATCGGCCTCGCCATCGAGGGCACCAAGGGCGTGCTCGTCGAGGTTAATTCCGAGACCGACTTCGTCGCGCGCAACGAGCAGTTCCAGCAGCTCGTCGTGAACATCGCCAAGGTGGCCCTCACCGCCGGCGCCGATGTCGAGACCATCAAGGCCAGCGACTATCCGGCCGGTGGCAAGGTCGAGGAAGCCATCTCGACCGCCATCGCCACCATCGGCGAGAACATGACGCTGCGCCGCGCCGCCTCGCTCGAAGTCGCGCAGGGCGTCGTCAGCTCCTATGTCCACGGCTCGGTGGGCGAGGGCCTCGGCAAGATCGGCGTGCTCGTCGCGCTCGAATCGACCGGCGACAAGGACGTGCTGGCCGGCCTCGGCCGCCAGATCGCCATGCATGTCGCGGCCGCCAATCCGCAGGCGCTCGACGCCGCCGGCATCGCCGCCGACGTCATCGCCCGTGAGAAGGGCGTGCTCGCCGAGAAGGCCAAGGCTTCCGGCAAGCCGGACAACGTGGTCGAGAAGATCGTCGAGAGCGGCCTGAAGACCTTCTATAAGGAAGTCACGCTCGTCGAGCAGGCCTTCATCCACGATCCGTCCAAGACCGTCGCCCAGGCGGTGAAGGAGACCGAGGGCAAGGCCGGCGCGCCGATCAAGCTCGTCGCCTTCGTCCGCTTCGGTCTCGGCGAGGGCGTCGAGAAGCAGGAAAGCGACTTCGCGGCTGAGGTCGCGGCGGCCGCCGGCGCCTGATTTCAAGTCTACCGTTGATAACGCACGCCGGACCGCCCAAGGGCTGTCCGGCGTGTTTTACTGTCTGCGCCCTCCCGAATCGCGCAAGCCGAGGTGCTTCATGTCCGCTCCCGCTGAAACCAACGAGCTCGCTTACACGCGTGTACTGGTGAAGGTGTCGGGGGAGGCGTTGATGGGAAGCGAGGCCTTCGGCCTGCACTGGCCGACCATCGAGAGCATCGCCGCCGATCTGGTCGAGGCCCGCAGCACGGGCGCGCAGATCGCCGTCGTCGTCGGTGGCGGCAACATCCTGCGCGGCGCCAGCGTCGCTGGCCAGGGGCTCGACCGCGCCACGGCGGACCATATGGGCATGCTCGCCACGGTGATGAACGCTCTGGCGCTTGAGAAGGCGGTCGAGGCCGCCGGTTGCCCGGCCCGCACGCTCTCCGCCATTCCCATGCCGACCATCTGCGAGCCCTATGCCCGTCAGACCGCCTCGCGCCATCTCGATCGCGGCCGCGTCGTGCTGCTCGCTGGCGGCACCGGCAACCCCTATTTCACCACCGACACCGGCGCCGTGCTGCGCGCCGCCGAACTCGAATGCGACGCGGTGATGAAGGCGACCAATGTGGATGGCGTCTACACCGCCGACCCCAAGCGCGACCCGTCCGCGACCCGCTATGAGCGCCTGACGCATGACGAGGCGCTGGCCAAGGATCTGAAGGTGATGGACGCCGCCGCCTTCGCGCTGGCCCGCGAGGCCAAGCTGCCGATCATCGTTTTCTCGATCCGCGAGCCGGGCGCGATTGCCGCTGCGCTACGCGGGGAGGGGCGTTCGACCACCGTAGCACCGTAATTGCTTGTCCTCCCCGGAGGGCGGGCGTAATCGCTTGCCACGCGCGCCGTTCCATTCGATATAGCCGCCGACCCGTTTCGCGGCACCGGTTCCGGCGCCCCCGCCAGGCCTCAGCGCCCGGCAGATGAGTAGAAGAGGTCCGCATGAGCATTGATCCGACTGATATTGCCGATCTGAAGCGTCGCATGCAGGGCGCCATTGGCGTTCTCAAGACTGAACTCGGTGGCCTGCGCACCGGCCGTGCCTCGGCGAGCCTGCTGGAGCCGATTCAGGTCGATGCCTATGGCAGCCACATGCCGCTCAATCAGGTCGCCTCGGTGAACGTTCCCGAGCCGCGCATGCTCTCGGTTCAGGTGTGGGACCGCGGCATGGTTGCTGCGGTCGAAAAGGCCATTCGCGATTCGAATCTCGGCCTCAACCCGCAGACCGAAGGCCAGGTGCTGCGCGTGCGTATTCCCGAGCTGACGCAGGAGCGTCGCCAGGAACTGGTCAAGGTGGCGCATAAATATGCCGAGGCCGCCCGTATCTCGGTGCGTCATGTGCGTCGCGACGGTCTCGATGGCCTCAAGAAGGCCGAGAAGGACGGCGATATGAGCTCGGACGATCTCGACCGGCTCGCCGATCAGGTGCAGAAGGCGACGGACCAGTCGATCGCGGAAATCGACCAGGTTGTCGCGGCGAAGGAAAAGGAAATCCTCGCCATCTAGCGGCCACGCCACCCGCGGCAGAGGAGGGGGGCTCCGTGAATATCGCCAAATTCGGGTTGTCGATCGGCAGCTCTTCCCGGACGGACAAGCAGGACGTCGCGCTCGCCAGCGCGGCGCTTCCGCGCCACGTCGCCATCATCATGGATGGCAATGGACGCTGGGCGAAGGCGCATGGCATGCCGCGCTTCGAGGGGCACCGGCGCGGCGTCGAAGCGGTGCGGCGCACGGTGACGGCCGCCCGCGAGATCGGTCTCGAGGCGATCACGCTCTACAGCTTCTCCAGCGAGAACTGGTCGCGCCCTGAGGCAGAGGTCATGGAGCTGATGGGGCTGCTCAAGCGCTTCATCCGCTCGGATCTGCGCGATCTTCACGCCAACAATGTGCGTGTGCGGATCATCGGCGAGGGGCACCCCGGCGATTCCGAGGTGCAGGAACTGCTCTATGAGACGCAGGCGCTGACCCGCGCCAATACCGGCCTGTGCCTCACCGTCGCCTTCAACTATGGCTCGCGCAACGAGATTGCCCGCGCCGCCCGCAGCCTTGCTGCCAAGGTGGCGGCCGGCGAGCTGCGCCCGGAGGACGTCACGGCCGACAGCCTGGCCGCCGAGCTCGACACGGCGGGCCTGCCGCCGCTTGATCTGGTCATCCGCACCAGCGGCGAGCAGCGTCTGTCCAACTTCCTGCTCTGGCAGGCGGCCTATGCCGAGCTGGTGTTCCTGCCGGTGCTGTGGCCGGATTTCGACCGGGGCTGGCTGGAGCGGGCGTTGACGGAATATGGCCGGCGCGAGCGGCGCTTCGGCGGCATTGAGCCCAGGGGATATTGAGCTGGTGCGGATCGGTGCCGATTTCCGTCCCAGGCTGATTTCGGCGCTGGTGCTTGCTCCCCTTGTCCTCGCCGTCTGCCTGTGGGGCCACTGGCCGTTCACGCTGGTGGTGCTGATCACTGCACTGCTGGTCTTCTGGGAATGGCTCACCGTGATCGGTGCCAAGCCCAAGCGCGCTCTGCTGATCGTCGGCTCGCTCGCGCTGATTGGCGCGGTGCTGATGCTGGCGATCCGGCCGCTGTCCGCGGCTTCCGCTCTCGTCATCGTCGGCATGGTGGCCGTCGCGCTGATCGCGCGGGGCGGGCGTCGGCTGCGGCTCTGGACGCCCTTCGGCGTGCTCTACGCCGCCGCGCTCGCCTTGCCCGCGCTGATGCTGCGCGCCGAGCCGGTCATCGGGCTGCTCAGTCTCGTCTGGCTGTTCGCCGTTGTCTGGAGCACCGACATCGCCGCTTATTTCTGCGGTCGCCTGATCGGCGGGCCGAAGCTCTGGCCGCGCGTCAGCCCGAACAAGACCTGGTCGGGTGCCATTGGCGGCGCGGTCTTCGGCATGGCCGCGGGAATGCTGACGCTTTATGTCGGCGGGCTCTCCTCCGCGCTGCTCGCCGCGCCGGCGGCTTTTCTCGCGAGCGTGGTGAGCCAAGCGGGGGATCTCTTCGAATCGTCGATGAAGCGCCGCTTCGGCGTGAAGGATTCGAGCGCGCTCATTCCAGGCCATGGCGGGTTGATGGACCGGCTGGATGGCTTCATCGCCGCCGGCGCCTTCGCGCTGGCTCTCGGCCTGCTGCGCGATCCCGCCGCGCCGGCGCTGGGCCTCCTGGCGTGGTAGCGCGGGCGGAATCGCGCCGGAATGTGACTGCATACGGACTTTCGCCCAACTTCGCCTTCAACCATCCTCCTGTGTGACGCGGCGCCTTTGTCCCCGTGCCGGTTTTGGGAACTGAACCATGGAATTTCTCGCCTCGATGGGCGGCACCGCGAGCTGGCTCCTCGGCTATGTGATCCCTTTCCTGTTCGTGCTGACCATCGTGGTGTTCTTCCATGAGCTCGGCCACTTTTGGGTGGCCCGGCGCGCGGGAGTGCGTGTGGTGGCGTTCTCGGTCGGGTTCGGGCCGGAGATTGCCGGCTTCTATGACCGGCACGGCACGCGCTGGAAGCTGTCCGCTATTCCGCTCGGCGGCTATGTGAAGTTTCTCGGCGACGACAATGCCGCCTCGACCCCGGACCGCGAGACGCTGGCCGGCATGAGCGAGACGGACCGGCGTGAGAGCTTCTTCCACAAGCCGGTGGCGGCACGTGCGGCCATCGTCGCCGCCGGGCCGATCGCCAATTTCATTCTTGCCATCGTCATCTTCGCCGGGCTGTTCATGACGGTCGGGCGGCAGGTGACCGTGCCGCAGGTCGACACGGTCCAGGCCGGCAGCGCCGCTGAGCGCGCCGGCTTCCAGCCGAACGACCTCATACTGTCGATTGACGGCGCCAAGATCGAAACCTTCGGTGACATGCAGCGCATTGTCAGCGCCAGCGCCGATCAGCCGCTCGCCGTCGAGATCGAGCGCGGCGGCCAGCGTCTCACGCTCACCGCGACGCCGGACCGCCGCGAGGTGACGGACAGTTTCGGCAATGTCCATCGCCTCGGTGTTCTCGGTATCGCCCGCTCGACCGGCAATGGCGAGGTGAAGACCGAACGATTCGGCCCCGTGGCGGCGGTCGGCATGGCCAGCAAGGAAGTGTGGTTCATCGTCGACCGCACCTTCAGCTATCTCGGCGGCGTGGTGACGGGCCGGGAATCGGCGGATCAGCTCGGTGGGCCGATCCGCATCGCGCAGGTTTCCGGCCAGGTCGCGACCTTCGGCGTCGCCGCGCTGCTGCAGCTTGCGGCGGTTCTGTCGGTTTCGATCGGTCTTCTTAACCTCTTTCCCGTACCGTTGCTGGACGGGGGGCACCTGCTCTTCTACGCCATCGAAGCGCTGCGCGGCCGCCCGCTCAGCGAGAGGGCGCAGGAGGTCGGTTTCCGCATTGGACTGGCTCTGGTGTTGATGCTGATGATCTTTGCGACGTGGAACGATATTCTCACTATTTCAAAGTCTTAAGTGCCTTCCGCTGCGGCGTTGCCCTCGGGCCACGCCGCGCGGAAAAGGCGTGGGTGTCGGGGTGGCTCGGTTTGCAGGCTTGCCAAAAGTCTGTACAAGCGGGGTCGCAGGGTGAAGATCATGCCGAGCTGCGGCCGCGGCCGGCGTGATGTCAGAACAACGGTAAGGTTGCGCACCAAATGGCTGGTAGTTTCCGGTTCGTGAGTAAGTTGGCGTCGGTCGCCAGTGTTGTTGCACTGATGGCTGTCGCGGGGGTTGCCGGAACGGTCGTCGCGCCTGTGGCTGCGGTCGCTCAGACTGCAAGTTCCATCGTCGTTGAGGGTAATCAGCGTGTGGATTCGGAGACGATCCGGTCCTATTTCGCGTCGAAGCCGGGCGAGGCGCTGACGCCGGCCAAGATCGACGAGGGGCTGAAGGCGCTCTACGCGACCGGCCTGTTCTCGGACGTCAATGTCAGCCGCAGCGGCAATCGCCTCGTGGTGCGCGTGACCGAGAACGAGGTCATCAACCGCGTGGCGTTTGAGGGCAATCGCAAGATCAAGGACGAGCAGCTCGCCAGCGAGGTTCAGTCCAAGGCCCGCGCGCCGTTCTCCAAGACCACGGTGCAGGCCGACACCCAGCGCATCATCGAACTCTACCGCCGCTCGGGCCGCTACGACGTGAAGGTCGTGCCGAAGACCATCGAGCGCGGGCAGGGCCGTGTCGATCTCGTCTTCGAGATCACCGAGGGCGAGAAGCTCGGCGTCGCCGGCATCGTCTTCGTCGGCAACAAGGCCTTCTCCGAGTACAAGCTCAAGGAAGAGCTGACCACGACCGAGACCAACTGGCTGTCCTGGATCAAGAACACCGACGTCTATGACGTTGACCGTATCAATTCCGACCAGGAACTGCTGCGCCGGTTCTATCTGCGTCACGGCTATGCCGATTTCCGCATCGTCTCGGTGACGGCGGATCTCGACCGCGGCAAGAACGGCTTCATCCTGACCTATGTCATCGACGAGGGTCCGCAGTACCGCGTCGGCACGGTGGACGTCGTCTCCAACATCAAGGACGTCGATCCGGCCCGCATTCGCGCGGCGCTGCGCGTGCAGAAGGGTCAGGTCTACAACGCCGAGCTGGTCGAGAAGTCGGTCGAGAACGCCACGATCGAGGTGTCGAAGAGCGGCTATGCCTTCGCCCAGGTGCGCCCGCGCGGCGACCGCGACGTGCAGACCCGCACCATCTCGCTGGTCTTCGCCGTCGAGGAAGGCCCGCGCGTTTATATTGAGCGCATCGAAATCCGCGGCAACACCCGCACCCGCGACTGGGTCATCCGTCGCGAGTTCGATCTGGCGGAAGGCGATGCCTATAACCGCGTGCTGATCGACCGCGCCGAACGCCGCCTGCGCAATCTCGGCTACTTCAAGGACGTGAAGATCACCACCGAACCGGGCACCGCGCCGGATCGCGTGATCCTCGTGGTTCAGGTCGAGGATCAGCCCACGGGCGAGTTCTCCATCTCGGGCGGTTATTCGACCGCTGACGGCTTCATCGGTGAAGTCGCGGTGTCGGAGAAGAACTTCCTGGGTCGCGGCCAGTATGTCCGCCTCGCCGGTTCGCTGGGTGAGAATGCCCAGGGCGTCGACTTCAACTTCACCGAGCCGTATTTCCTCGATTACCGCGTCGCCGCCGGCTTCGACCTTTACTACAAGGAGACGCAGGCGACCTCGTACAGCCCGTATGACACGACGACGGGCGGCGGTACGCTCCGCGTGGCCCTGCCGCTGACGGACGAGCTGACGCTGGGCCTGCGCTACAGCCTGTACCAGAAGGAAATCTCGATTTCCGAGGAAGATATCCAGGATTACGGCAACGTCTCCTGGGCCCTTCTGGAGGTGAATAACGACCCGGCCATCACCTCGGCCGTTGGTTACACGCTCAGCTACAACATGCTGGACAACAACACGGATCCGACGAACGGCTACCTGATTGAGTTCAAGCAGGATCTGGCTGGGCTCGGCGGCGACGTGAACTACATCCGCTCGACCTTCGACTCGCGCTTCTACTTCCCGGTCTATGGCGACGTGGTGCTCATGCTGCGCGGCCAGGCGGGTAACGTGGCGTCGTGGGGCGGCGAGGAGCTGCGCATTCTCGACAACTTCTTCAAGGGCCCGGATCTGGTGCGCGGCTTCGAGCCGAACGGCATCGGCCCGCGTGACCTTGCGTCGGGTTGCAATGGCACCACCTGCGACTATTCGGACGCGGATGCCATCGGTGGCACGCTGTACTGGGGCACGACGGCCGAGCTGCAGTTCCCGCTCACCTTCATGCCGAAGGAGCTGGGTCTGAGGGCAGCGGTGTTCGCCGACGCCGGCTCGCTCTGGGACTACCAGGGCGCCACGACCTTCGACAGCGCTGGCGCTGCGAACGACACGGTCTGCCCCGAGGGTTCCTCCAATGCCACCGGCGCGATCTGCGTCGCCGACAGCGACCTGATCCGCTCTTCGGTCGGTGTCAGCCTGATCTGGAAGTCGCCCTTTGGTCCGCTGCGCTTCGACTATGCCTGGGCGCTCACCAAGGAAGACTACGACCAGACGCAGGCTTTCCGCTTCAGCGGCGGCACCCGCTTCTGATAGTCTGATCTGACGGCAATCTGCATGGCGGCCCGGTTCTCCGGGCCGCCTCTGCGTTTGAGGGGCCCCAGCCGCACGGCAACCGACCATGAGCGATCCCGTCTTTTATCCCGCGCCCACCCCGCTTTCTCTGGCCGAGATCGCCGCCTCTGTCGGCGCGCCGCTGCCTGGGGGCGTCGATGGCGGGTGCCAATTCTCCGGCGTCGCCTCGCTCGATGAGGCCGGCCCTTCGGACGTGGCTTTCATGGATGGCCCACGCCATGTCGGGGAGCTTCAGGCGACCCGCGCCGGCGCCATTCTCGTGAGCTCCCGCTTTGTCGATCATGTGCCCGCCGGCGCGGTCGCACTGGTCGTCGCCAAGCCCTACCCGGCCTTCGTCGCCATAGCCCGCCAGTTCCACGCGGCGTTGCTGCGTCCCGGTTCGGCCTTTGGTGCGACCGGCATCGCCGCCGGTGCCGTGGTGCATCCGCAGGCCCGACTGGAGAGTGATGTCACCGTCGATCCCGGCGCGGTTGTCGGGCCGGGAGCGGAGATCGGCAGCGGCACGGTGATCGCGGCGGGTGCCGTGATCGGCACGGGCGTGCGCATCGGGCGCAACTGTTCCATTGGTCCCGGCGCCAGCCTGCAGCATGCGCTGCTCGGCGACCGCGTCATCGTCCATCCCGGTGCCCGCATCGGGCAGGATGGTTTCGGCTATCTCGGCGGCGCCAGGGGGCACGCCAAGGTGCCGCAAATCAAGCGCGTCATTCTGCAGGACGATGTGGAGATCGGCGCCGGCACCACCATTGATCGCGGCGGCCTGCGCGACACGGTGATCGGCGAGGGCAGCAAGATCGACAATCTGGTTCAGATCGCCCACAACGTGGTCATCGGCCGCAATTGCATCGTGGTGTCGCAGACCGGTATTGCCGGCAGCGCCACGCTGGGTGACTTCGTGATGCTGGGCGGGCAGGTGGGTGTCATCGGCCATGTGAAGATCGGCGACGGCGCCCGCATCGCCGCGTCGAGCAATGTGAAGGACGACGTGCCGCCGGGCGTCGAGTGGGGCGGGTCGCCCGCCAAGCCGATGCGCGAGTGGTTCCGCGAGGTCATGGCCGTGCAGCGCCTGGCGCGTGTCGAGCGCCCGGCCGCCGGTGGTCAGCAAGGGCAGTGAAGGACATGGACGTTCAGACCGACAGCAAGATCGAGACGCCGACGCTCGGCTCCGCCGACATCATGCGCATTCTCGCCGCCCTTCCGCACCGCTACCCCTTCCTGATGGTCGACAAGATCGTCGAGATCGACGGCGACAAGAGCGCTATCGGCGTCAAGAACGTGTCGGCCAATGAGCCGCATTTCCAGGGGCACTTCCCGGACAACCCGGTGATGCCCGGCGTGCTCATTCTCGAAGGCATGGCGCAGACCGCCGGCACGATCTGCCTGCTCGGCCGGCCGGACGATGGCCCGCCCTCGCTGGTCTATTTCATGACTATCGACAAGGCGAAGTTCCGCAAGCCGGTCGTGCCCGGCGATGTTCTCGAATACCACATGACCCAGATGTCGAAGCGCCGGAACATGTGGTGGTTCCGGGGCGAGGCGAAGGTCGACGGCCAGCTGGTCGCCGAGGCGGAAGTCGGGGCGATGATCGCCCGAGGGGCACAGAAGTAATGAGCGTTTCCTCCGTGAAGATCGATCCCACCTCGCGGGTCGAGGACGGTGCCGTCCTTGGCGAGGGGGTCGAGATCGGGCCCTTCTGCACCATTGGTGCCAATGTCGTGCTCGGTGCCGGGGTGAAGCTCATCTCGCATGTGGCGATTGCCGGCCACACGACCATCGGCGAAGGTTCGAGCGTCTATCCCTTCGCCGCGCTTGGCTTTCCGCCGCAGTCGCATCACTACAAGGGCGAACCGACACGGCTGCTGATCGGCCGCAACTGCGTCATCCGCGAGCATGTGACGATGAACACCGGCACGGTCGGCGGTCACATGGAAACGGTGGTCGGCGAGGGCTGCATGTTCATGGCGGCGAGCCATGTGGCGCATGACTGCATCGTCGGCGACCGGGTGATCTTCGCCAATAACGCGACGCTGGCCGGCCACTGCACGGTGGGCGACAATGTGTTCATCGGCGGCCTCTCCGCCGTCCACCAGTTCACCCGCATCGGCACGGGCGCGATGATCGGCGGCATGTGCGGCGTGCACTTCGACATCATCCCCTTTGGGCTGATGATGGAGGGGCATCCGGGCCTGCGCTCGCTCAACTACACCGGTCTCAAGCGTCGCGGCCTGACGCTGGCGCAGCGTCGTGCCTTGCAGGCGGCCTATCGCGAGCTGTTCTACAGCGCCGGTACGCTGGCCGAGCGCACGGAGCGTGTGGCGGCGCAGTTTGGCGACGAGGTGAATGTCATGCTGATCGTCGATTTCGTGCGCAGCGCCGGCAAGCGCCGCCTGACCGTTCCCGTTGATGCGGTCGATCATGTCGTCGAGCCCGAAGCCGCCTGAGCCGGCACAGGGCTCGGCTGGACCCCTCGCCATCATCTGCGGCGGCGGCACTTTTCCGCTCGCCGTCGCGCGGGCGGCGCAGAAGGCCGGCCGCGAGGTCGTGCTGTTTCCGGTCCGCGGCTTCGCCGGGCCGGAGGTGGAGGCCTGGCCGCATGTGTGGATCCCCATCGGCCGCTTCGGTCTGCTGACGCGTGAATTGCGTCGGCGCGGCTGTCGCGACGTGGTGTTCATCGGCAATGTGCTGCGTCCCCGCATCCGCGACATCCGTCTCGACTGGACCACGCTGACGCTGCTGCCGCGTGTTCTCTACATGATGCGCGGCGGCGACGATCATCTGCTGAGCAGCCTTGGCAAACTGGTCGAGGAGACCGGGTTCCACCTTCTTGGTGCGCATGAGGTCGCGCCGGACATTCTGGTGCCGGCCGGTCAGTTAGGCGCGGTCAGCGTCAGCCGCGAGGAACTGGACGACATTAATGTCGCCCGCCATGTGCTTGATATCACAGGGCCGCTCGATATCGGGCAGGGGCTCGTGGTGATGGATCGCCACGTCGTCGCCATGGAGGCGGCGGAGGGCACCGATCTCATGCTCGCCCGCGTCGCCGAACTTCGCGCGAATGGCCGCATCCGCCGCGCCGCGCGCTGCGGCGTGCTGGTGAAACTGCCCAAGGCCGGCCAGGACCGGCGGCTCGACATGCCCTCGCTGGGCGAGCGCACTGTCGAAGGCGCGGCGCGGGCGGGGCTTGCGGGGATAGCCGTCGAGGCCGGCGGCGTGATCGTCGCGGATCTCGCGCGCCTCGTCGCGGCCGCCGACGCGGCGGGCCTGTTCATCTACGGCATTGCCCCGCGCGAGGCTGCGCGGTGACGGGGCCAGCGACTGGCCCGAACTCGCTCGACGTGTTTCTCGTCGCGGGTGAGGAATCCGGCGACATTCTGGCAGCGGGGCTGATGGCGGCCTTGCGCGCGCGGGTTTCCGGCGCCCGGTTTCGCGGCGTCGGTGGCGGGCGGATGCAGGCGCTGGGGCTCGCCTCGCTGTTTCCCATGGACGACATCACCGCCATGGGCTTCGCGCAGGTTATCGCCGGCCTGCCGCGCATCCTGCGCCGGTTGCGCGCAACGGTGGATGCCATCGTCGCCGCGCCGCCGGATGTGCTGGTGCTGGTCGACGCGCCGGACTTCACCCACCGCGTCGCCCATCGCGTGCGCCGCAAGCTGCCTCATCTCCCCATCGTGAAATATGTCGCGCCGACGGTGTGGGTCTGGCGCGAGGGGCGGGCGAAGGCGATGGCGCCGGATATCGACCGGGTGCTCGCCGTGCTGCCCTTCGAGCCGCAGGTCATGGCCGATCTTGGCGGGCCACCGACAATCTATGTCGGACACCCGCTCATCGGCATGCTCGACCATTTGCGGCCGAATGCCGAGGAAGCGAGGCTCCGGGCCTCGGATCGTCCGGTCATGCTGGTGCTGCCCGGCAGTCGCCGCGCGGAACTGGCACGGCTCGGCACGGTGTTCGGCGATGTGCTGGGGCGGTTGCACCAGAAATTGCCCCACGTGGATTTCGTGCTGCCGACACTGCCGAAACGGCTGGCGGAGGTCGAGGCCATGGTCGCCGACTGGCCGGTGAAGCCGCGCATCGTGGTGGATGAGGCCGACAAGCACGCGGCGTTCCGCGTCGCCCGTGCCGCGCTGGCGGCTTCGGGCACCGTCACGCTTGAACTGGCGCTGGCGGGTATCCCGACCGTGGCGGCCTATAAGGTGCCGTGGCTGGAGGGGCGCATTGCGCCCCACTTCATCAAAGTCGACACCGCTATTTTGCCGAACCTGATCCTGAAGGAGAAGGCGGTGCCGGAATATCTGCAATGGCACATCGACCCGCCGGCCATGGCCGACCAGCTCGTGCGGCTGATCGAGGGCGGGCCCGAGCGGGACGCGCAGGTCGCCGCCTTCGCCCGGCTCGACGTGGTGATGGGTCTTGATGGCGCACGCCCGGGCGAGCGCGCCGCGCAGGCCGTTCTGGACCTGCTCGGCCGCTGACGGCCATTCCGCCCCCGCGCGGCACGTTTCCAATAAGAAACCCCGCCTTCCGGTGGGAAGACGGGGTTCCTGAACTGTATCAGCCCGGCGGGGGACTCCCGCCGGGGGGCGCCTCACTTGCGCCGGGCGATCGGCACGTAGTCGCGCTGGGCGGCGCCGGTGTAGAGCTGGCGCGGGCGGCCGATGCGCTGGCCGGGATCCTCGATCATCTCCTTCCACTGGCCGATCCAGCCCACGGTGCGGGCGAGGGCGAACAGCACAGTGAACATGGAGGTCGGGAAGCCCAGCGCGCGCAGCGTGATGCCCGAATAGAAGTCGATGTTCGGGTAGAGCTTGCGCTCGACGAAATACTCGTCCTGCAGCGCGATGCGCTCGAGTTCCACGGCAATGTCGAGCAGCGGGTCGTCCTTGATACCGAGCTCGCCGAGCACCTCATGGCAGGTGCGCTGCATGATCTTGGCGCGCGGGTCGTAGTTCTTGTAGACGCGGTGACCGAAGCCCATCAGGCGGAACGGGTCGTTCTTGTCCTTGGCGCGCTTGATGTATTCCGGGATGCGGTCGACCGAGCCGATCTCGCCGAGCATCTTGAGCGCGGCTTCGTTAGCGCCGCCATGGGCGGGGCCCCAGAGACAGGCGATGCCGGCGGCGATGCAGGCGAAGGGGTTGGCGCCGGAGGAGCCGGCGAGGCGCACGGTGGAGGTCGAGGCGTTCTGCTCGTGGTCCGCATGCAGGATGAAGATGCGGTCGATGGCGCGCGAGAGCACCGGGTTCGCCTTGTACTCCTCGCAGGGTACCGAGAAGCACATGCGCAGGAAGTTCGAGGCGTAGTCCAGCTCGTTCTTCGGGTACACGAAGGGCTGGCCGATCGAGTACTTATAGGCCATCGCGGCCAGCGTCGGCATCTTCGCGATCATGCGGATCGAGGCGATCATCCGCTGCTGCGGATCGGAGATGTCGGTCGAGTCGTGGTAGAAGGCAGACATGGCGCCGACCGAGGCCACCAGCACCGCCATCGGGTGCGCGTCGCGGCGGAAGCCGTGGAAGAAGCGGCTCATCTGCTCATGCACCATCGTGTGGCGCGTGACGCGGTAGTCGAAATCCGCCTTCTGGGCGGCGGTCGGCAGCTCCCCATACAGCAGCAGGTAGCAGGTCTCGAGGAAGTCGCCGCTTTCGGCCAGCTGCTCGATCGGGTAGCCGCGATAGAGCAGAACGCCCTCGTCGCCATCGATATAGGTGATCTGGCTTTCGCAGGAGGCGGTCGAGGTGAAGCCGGGGTCGTAGGTGAATTTGCCAGTCTGGCCGTACAGCTTGCCGATGTCGATGACGTCGGGCCCGATGGTGCCGCCAAGGATGGGCAAATCCCAGCTTTCCTCGCCAATGGTGAGTTTGGCGGTTTTCGCCGAAGTGCCGTTAATGGCGTCCATGCGCGTCTCCCTGAGCATATGGAGCCGAAAGAACGGCGCACCCTGTGCCGGTGCCGCTGCGCGCTTTCGGCGTCTGGCTGGATGGCGGGGGCAAGCGGGCGGGTGAGGCCATGCCGCAGCCTGTGCAGGGAGTCGTAGCGGTTTCGTCCCCTGCTCGCAAGCGCAGCGAAGGACGTAAGACGAAGCGACGGGAATCGTTGCCGTACAGGCTTTTACGTATTTCGCAGGCGCGTTAAATCCTCCCCGCGCGGTCCAGCAGGACCGTCAGGTGCAATGCTTGTGCAAGCCTGGCGCAAGCCTCGCCGACGCCGTCAGGCGACCGACGCGGCGCTCGCCTGATCGCCGATGCGCGCCAGCGTCTCGTCCTTGCCGAGAACCGCCAGCACGTCGAAAATGCCGGGCGAGGTGGTGCGGCCGGTCATCGCCGCACGCAGCGGCTGGGCCAGCGCGCCGAGCTTCACCGCCTTCGCCTCCGCCACCTGTCGCACGGCGGCCTCGGTGCTGGCGGCGGTCCAGTCGGTGACGCCGGCGAGCGCCGCGCCGGTTGCGGCGAGCAGGTCGCGCGCCTCGGGGGTGAGCAGCGCCTGAGCCTTCTCTTCCAGCGGGAAGGGGCGGGACTTCCAGATGTAGCTGGCGCTGTCGATCAGCTCGACCAGCGTCTTGGCGCGCTCCTTCAGGCCGGGCATGGCGGCGAGAAGCTGCGCCCGGCGCTCGGGTGTGAGGGCGGCGGCGATCTCCGCGCCGTTCGGCAAATGCGGCAGCACCTCGTCCAGCGCCGCCAGCAGCTCCGCATCGGGCGTCGCCCGCATGTAGAGGCCGTTGATGTTCTCCAGCTTGGCGAAGTCGAACCGCGCCGCCGAGCGGCCCACGCGGTCAAGATCGAAAAGCTGGCTCATTTCCTCGGTCGAGAAGATTTCCTGGTCGCCATGGCTCCAGCCGAGGCGCACCAGATAGTTGCGCAGGGCGGCGGGCAGATAGCCCATGGCGCGGTAGGCATCGACGCCGAGCGCGCCATGGCGCTTGGAGAGCTTCGCGCCGTCCGGCCCGTGGATCAGCGGGATATGCGCCATCTTCGGCACATCCCAGCCGAGCGCCAGATAGATCTGCGTCTGCCGCGCCGCATTGGTCAGATGGTCGTCGCCGCGGATGATGTGGGTGACGTTCATGTCGTGATCGTCGACCACGACCGAGAGCATGTAGGTCGGCGTGCCGTCCGAGCGCAGCAGCACGAGGTCGTCGAGATCCTTGTTGGGAATGACGACACGGCCCTGCACGAGATCGTCGATCACCGTCTCGCCCTCGGTCGGCGCCTTCAGGCGGTACACCGGCTTGCGGTCGGTCGGGTAGTCGGCGGCCGGGCGGTCGCGCCAGCGCCCGTCATAGCGCGGCGGGCGGCCTTCCTTGCGGGCGCTCTCGCGCATCTCCTCCAGCTCCTGCGCGGTCGCAAAGCACGGATAGGCGCGCCCGGCGGCAATCATCTGCTCCACCGCTTCGCGGTGCCGTTCGGCGCGAGCAAACTGGTAGATCACATCGCCGGACCAGTCGATGCCGAGCCATTTCAGCCCGTCGATGATGGCGTCGATGGCTTCCGGTGTGGAGCGCTGGCGGTCGGTGTCCTCGATGCGCAGCAGCATCGTGCCGCCCTTCGCCCGGGCATAGAGCCAGTTGAACAGCGCGGTGCGCGCGCCGCCAATGTGCAGGAAACCGGTGGGCGAGGGGGCGAAGCGGGTAACGACGGTCTCGGACATATCTCTTCCGTCTCGCGTCGCCGGTAACGGGCGACGGCACAGCATGGCGGATGCGGACGGTGCGTGTACCATAGCTCCCCGGCGTGGGAAATGGCGGCGCCGCATGGCTGGCGCCCGCATTCTGGGCAGGCGCCGCGCGCCGGCGGCGAGCGGGTGGGGCAGGGGCGTGAAGGGCGCAGGCGAGCCCCGTCCGGGGCGTCAGGATGAGGGGGGCGGATGGAGGCGGCGCGGGCGGGCGCGAGCCATCGCCCTCGGCGTGCCGCGTGGCGCGCGCGGCAGCCTCATCCACCTGCCGGGGATCACCGGACGGCTCATGGAGGCGCTGGGCGCGGCACTCGCGCTGGAGGTCGACGAGCGGCGCTTCTTCCTGTTCCTGCCGGTCATGTTCGCGGCCGGCATCGCGCTCTATTTCGGTGCGCCAAGCGAACCCTGGCCCTATGCGGGCCTGATCCCCGCTGTCGCCCTCACCGTGCTCACCCTGCTGGCGCGCGAGCGCCCGCTGGCCTTCCATCTGCTGGCCCTGCTGGCGACCCTCGCCGCCGGCTTCGCCACCGCCAGCCTGCAGGTGCAGCGCATCGCCCATCCGGTGCTGCAACGCGCGGTCGACGGGGTGGAGATTGCCGGCTTCGTCGAGGCGGCGGAGCAGCGGGCGCGCGGCAGCCGCATCACCCTCGCGCTCACGCGGTTCGAGGGGCGGGGCGAGTATAACGGCGAGACCGCGCCGCGGCGGGTGCGGGTGACGCTGACGAGCCGTTCCCCGCCCGACGTCGGCGCCCATGTGGCGCTGCGGGCGAGCCTCGCCCCGCCGCCCGGTCCGGCCTATCCCGGCGGTTTCGATTTCGGCCGGCTGGCTTGGCTGGAGGGGATTGGCGCCACCGGTTTCGCGTTGGGCAAGGTGACGGTCGCTCCCACGACTGCCGAACCGCCGGCAGGGCTCGCCGTCAGCGCCTGGCTCGCGGCGACGCGCGCGACGATTGCCGAGCGTATCCGCGCGGCGCTGCTCCCGCCGGGCGCATCGGCGCCGATGCAGGGCGATGCGGCCATCGCCGTTGCGCTGGTGACGGGGCTGCGCGACGGGGTGCCGGAGAGTATCGAGGAGAGCATGCGGGTGGCTGGCCTCTCGCATGTTCTGTCCATCTCCGGCCTGCACATGGCGCTGGTGGCGACGGGCATGTTCTTTCTGGTGCGGGCGCTGCTCGCGCTCTCGCCGGCACTGGCGCTGCGCTACCCCATCAAGAACTGGGCGGCGGTGCCGGCCGCGCTGGCGGCGACCTTCTATCTCGTGCTGTCCGGCGGCGAAGTGGCGACGCAGCGCGCCTATCTGATGACGCTGATCGTGCTCGCCGGCGTCGCTCTCGGCCGGCCCGCGCTGACGCTGCGCACCCTGGCGGTCGCCGCCCTGCTGGTTCTGGCGCTTACCCCTTGGGCGGTGCTCGATCCCGGCGCGCAGATGTCCTTTGCCGCGACGCTGGCGCTGGTCGCCGCCTATGCGCGATGGGGGCGGCAGGTGGCGGAACTGCCGGGCGCGCGGCTTGGCTGGCTGCACCGGCCGGCGGTCTATATCGCCGCTCTGGTGCTGACATCGCTGGCGGCGGGCCTCGCGACCGCGCCCTTCGCCGCCTATCACTTCCAGCGACTCGCGCCGCTGAGCCTCATCGCCAATCTCGCGGCGATGCCGATCGCCTCCTTCATCATCATGCCGGCGGGGTTGGCGGGGGCGCTGCTCATTCCGTTCGGCTGGGACGCGCCGGCCTGGCATGTGATGGGCTGGGGCATCGGGCGGATGGTCGATATCTCCCGCGCCGTCGCCGCCGTGCCCGGTGCTGATCGCGGCCTGCCGGCGCTGCCGCTGGCGAGCCTCGTGCTGTTCGCGCTAGCGCTTACCGCCTTCTGCCTGCTGCGCAGTCGGCTGATGCTCGTCGCACCCGTGCTGGCGCTGGCCGGGCTCGCGCTGGCGCCGCTGCGCGACCGGCCGGACATACTGGTCGACCGCGAGGGGCGGACGGTGGCGGTGCGCCAGAGCGACGGGCGACTGGCGCTGATGGGCGACCGTGATCGCGGCCTTACCGGCCGCTTCGTCGTCGAGCAATGGCTCAGTGCCGAGGGCGAACGCGCGCGCCTCGAGGATCCGAGCCTGACGCAGGCGGCGCGCTGCGATCCGCTGGGCTGTACGCTGCGCCTGGCGGGCGGCGAGATCGTCGCCTTGTCGCGCCACCGCGCCTCATTGGAGGAGGACTGCCGGCGCGTGGGGCTGCTGATCACCACCGAGGCGCCGCCCCATGACTGCGCGGCGCAGGTGCTGCGCATCGATCCACGACGGCAGACCTCGGCGCTGGCGCTGTACCGCGATGAGGTCGGGCCGGAACCCGCGGCAATGGCCGGGCTCACCGGCCTTGCTGATGCCGAAGATGGTATCACTGACGATGAAGATGGTGGCCCGCGCGGGGGGGGCGGCGCTCCCGTTGAGGGACCGGCGGAGACGACGGCTCACATTCTGGCGCGCAGCATGGTCGAGCAGACGCAGCATCCTTCGCCGCAGAGCGCAGCGGAGAGCGGAGTGCGTGCCTCTGTCGACGCTCGCGCCAGAGGCACTCCTCAAGGGGGCGCCCCCGGCAGCGCGCCGGCGAGTGCCCCCACCGATGCGGCCAACCCTGCGCTGCCTGATGATCGCATATCCCGTCGCACGGAGGCGCCACTCCCGAACGTGAACGAGAGCGCCACGCCACTCTCCACCACTATGCCGCCTGACGACGTACTATCTGGAGCGATGGCGTCTTCAGCCGCGTCGCCGACCGCACCCGGCGCGATCGGTTCGCATCGGCCCCAGCCGTACGCGCCCGTTCTCCGGCCACCGTCACCTCTGGCGACGGCACCTGAACGGCCTACCGCACCACCACACGAACCGAGACCAAAGGTCCTCTGGCGGGTGATCGACTCCCGCCCACCGGATGGCGCCCGGCCGTGGCTGCCAGCGGCACTGCCTCCACGCCGGTGAGACGCGACGAGCCGGTCGATGCCGGTCCACGAGCCGCTCCCGGAAACGCGGCCGTTCCCGCTCAGTAGCGCCGGAACAGCGCGACGAGACGGCCCTGGATCTGCACCCGGTCGGGGCCGAAGATGCGGGTCTCATAAGCCGGATTGGCGGCCTCCAGCGCGATGGAGGCGCCTTTACGGCGCAGGCGTTTCAGCGTGGCGTCCTCATCATCGATCAGCGCCACCACGATATCGCCGGTGCTGGCGGTATCGGATTTGCGGATCAGCGCGAGATCACCGTCGAAGATGCCGGCCTCGATCATCGAATCACCGCGCACCTCAAGGGCGAAATGCTCGCCGCCCGAGAGCATTTCCGGCGGCATGTTGATCGTGCTGTCGGGCGACTGGATGGCGGAGATGGGTGAGCCGGCGGCGATGCGGCCGACAATGGGGATGGCCACCGGGCGCCGGGAATCCTCCTCCACAGCGGCAGAGGGAAGCTTCACCCGCCCAAGGCTGCCCTCGATGACATTCGGCGCAAAGGCGGCGCGCGCGGGGCGGGACTGCGCGTCTTCCGGCAGGCGGAGTACTTCGAGCGCGCGTGCCCGGTTGGGCAGGCGGCGGATGAAGCCGCGCTCTTCCAGCGCCGTGATCAGGCGGTGAATGCCCGATTTCGACCGCAGGTCCAGCGCCTCCTTCATTTCCTCGAAGGAGGGGGGCACGCCGTCCCTTTTCAGGCGTTCGTCGATGAAGAGCAGCAGCTCGTGCTGTTTGCGGGTGAGCATCGATCCCGATCCGTCTGTAGGGCGCCCGAGGGCCGTTAAGCGAAACAAATCACGAACAAACACTATCCGTTCTTTGTGTGTTCCACAACGGGGAATTCTCGCCCTGCCGCAACTCTGGCGCGCGACAGACAGGTCGGTTATCTGTATGCAATGGCCCAGATATTGCCTAATGCCTATGCATAGTCCTGCGTGCAGCACGAAAGGCGCGAGTCGTGATCGGAACCATAGCTGACATTGTCGCCGCCCACCGCGCGGGGCGGGCCCGGCCGGCGGAAACGGTGGCGCGGGCGCGGGCACTTATCGTGGCGCATGGCGATCCGGCGGTGTTCACGGCGCTGGTCGACGATGCCGGCATCACGACCCAGCTCGCGCGGCTGGAGGGCGCCGACCCCGCCCAGATGCCGCTCTACGGCGTGCCCTTCGCGGTGAAGGACAACATCGACGTCGCCGGCCTGCCGACCACCTGTGCCTGCCCGGACTATGCCTATCCAGCCACGCGCGACGCGGCGGCGGTGGCGCGGCTGCGCCGGGCGGGGGCGATCATCCTCGGCAAGACCAATCTCGACCAGTTCGCCACCGGGCTCAACGGCACGCGCTCACCCTATGGCACGCCGCGAAATCCCGTGCGCGATGATCTGGTGCCGGGCGGGTCGAGCTCCGGCTCGGCGGTTGCGGTCGCGGCGGGGCTCGTGGCCTTTGCGCTGGGGACGGACACGGCGGGGTCCGGCCGCGTGCCAGCGGGGCTGAACAATATTGTCGGTCTGAAGCCCAGTCTCGGCCTTGTCTCGACGCGCGGCGTCGTGCCCGCTTGCCGCTCGCTGGACTGCGTGTCGGTCTTCGCGCTCACGGTGGAAGACGCGCTGCTGGCGACATCGGTGATGGCCGGGCCGGACGAGGATGATCCTTATTCGCGCGTCTTGCCGCTGGGGGGGCTCGCCGGTTTTCCGGCCGGGCCGACGCTCGCCGTGCCGCGCGCGCAGGATCTCGTGACCTTCGGTGACCGCGCCTCGGAGGCGGGGTTCCGCCGCGCCGCCGAGCGCATGGCGCGGCTGGGGGCGCGGCTGGTCGAGATCGACCTCACACCGTTCTTCGAGACGGCGCGGCTGCTTTATGAGGGGCCGTGGGTGGCGGAGCGCTACGCGGCGGTCGGCGCCTTTCTCGAATCGCGGCCGGCCTCGGTGCATCCGGTGGTCGCCGGCATCATCGAGCAGGGCCGCCATTTCAGCGCCGTCGAGGCATTTCGTGGGCAGTACCGGCTGGCGGAGCTTAAGGCGCAGGTGCGGGCGGCGCTTGCCGGCATCGACGCCCTGATGGTGCCGACCATGCCGACGGTCTTCACCGTCGCGCAGATGCAGGCCGAGCCGGTGCGCTGCAACAGCCAGCTCGGCGTCTACACCAATTTCGTCAACCTGCTCGATATGTGCGGCCTCGCCGTGCCGGCGGAGATTCGCGCGGATGGCGCGCCGGCGGGCATCACCCTGCTGGCGCCGGCGGGGCAGGACGCCCATCTCGCCGCGCTCGGCGCTGCCTTCCATCGCGACACCGGGCTGACGCTCGGCGCGACCGGAGCCGCTCATCCTGCCGCCTCCACCGCCATGCCCGCCCCGGCGCCCGGCTATGTGGCGGTCGCCCTGTTCGGGGCGCATCTGTCCGGCCTGCCGCTCAATGGCGAGCTGGTCGAGACCGGCGGGTTGTTCATCCGCGAGGCGCGCACAAGCCCGGATTATCGTCTCTTCCTTCTGCCGGAGGGCCGGGTGCGCCGGCCCGGCCTGCTGCGCGGGGGCGCGGGTTCCGGCGGGCGCATTGCCTGTGAGGTCTGGGCGCTGCCGGAAGCCGCCTTTGGGCGGCTGGTGGCGGGCATCCCTGCGCCGCTTGGCATCGCCACGGTAACGCTGGAGGACGGCACGTCGGTGAAGGGCTTCGCCATGGAGGCCGCTGCTGCACCAGCGGCGCGCGACATCACCAGCTTCGGCGGCTGGCGCGCCTTTTTGGCGGATGAGGCGGCGCGGCGCGGGCTTCTGGCGCCGGCGGGCTGAGAAGCCGAATCAGCTGGCGCCGGTAAGCGCCTGAAATCAAACGGTCTGAGCGTATTGCTCGTAGGCGTCGTGGACGATGGTGATGTGCGAGCGCATGGCAGCAGCGGCGGCGTCCCGCTCGCCACGCAGCACGGCGGTGACCACCCGTTCATGCTCGCGATGGGACAGGGCAAGACGGCCGAGCGCGTGGAACTGGGCGCGCCGAAAGGGCGAGAGGCGCCGGCGCGTGCCGACGGTGATCTCCACCAGATAGTCGTTATGGCTGCCGGCATAGAGCGCGGCATGGAACTGCTCATTGGCCTCGCGATAGGCGGGGAAGTCGCCGGCTCGCATCATGTCGCCCATGCTCTGGTGAAGCTGGTCGAGCTGCCGGCGCTCCGCCGGGGTCATGGCCAGCGCCGCGAGGCCGGCGCAGAGCGCCTCCAGTTCCGCCATCACGTCGAACATATCCTGCAGCCGCTCAAGGCTGGGACGCGCGACCACGGCGCCGCGATGCGGACGGGCATCGACCAAGCCCGAGGCGGCGAGCTCGCGCAGCGCCTCGCGCACCGGGGTACGGGACACACCGAATCGCGCGGCCAGCACCGTCTCGTCCAGCGCCGTGCCGGGGGGTAAGCGGCCGCGGGTGATCTCGTCGGCGAGCTGGAGCCGCAATTCCTCGGCGCGGGTAACCCGCTTGCGGGCCTCGGAAAGGGGGCCGGCGACCGGCGGCATCACGGCAAGGGACATCGGGCTCAACAACCAGAAGGACAGGCGTGCCGGGACGATGAAGGACGGCGACATGCCGAAGCTAGCATGATGCGCCCGGCCCGTCGCGCGGCGTGCGGCGTCATCCTTCGTCGGGATCGGCGATGATGCTCACATGCGCCGCGACGACCTTCCAGCCCTCGGGCGTGCGCATCCAGGTCTGCATCTGCCGGCCGATACGCCCGGGCATGACAGGACGGCGGAACAGGGTGGACGCCACCGCCATGTCGCGGCCATAGGTGGTGATGACCGTCTTCTCCAGCGTCCGTTCAAGCCCATGCGGCGAACGCGCCTTGCGGAACGCCCGGATGGCCTCGATGCCGTAGAGATTCTCGCCATTGCCGTAGCGAATGGTGGTCGGATCGGCCCAGAACAGCGCGTCGAGCCCGGCAACATCGTTGCTCACCAGCGCCTGCTCATAACGGCCGAAGGCGGCTTCGACCTCGGCCTTCACGTCGGGAAGATTGATGTCCATGGAGTGCCCCTTCTGACGGTTCAGAACATCGCGTGCGGCCTGCCGGGTCAATCCTCGAGCGGCAGAATCTCGCAGGGCTCGCCCGCCTTCGCCGCCGGCGCGTGCGGCTGGCGCACCAGCAGCACGTCGGCGCGGGCGAGCACGGAGAGCATCGAGCTGTCCTGTACGGGAAGCGGTCGCACCAGCGGCAGGCCGCACTCCTGGCCGACGATCTGCGCCCGCTGGAAATCCATGCGCATCTCGTTGGCCTTGATGTCAGTGGCGAGGCGCGCCGGCTTCAGCGGCACGCGGGGCGGCACGTCAATTCCCTGCAGGGCTTTGAGCAGCGGCACGAGATAGAGCAGGGCGCAGACATGGGCCGAGACCGGGTTGCCGGGCAGGCCGAGCACATGGCTGATGGATGCCGCATGCGCGTAAGTGCCGAACATCAGCGGCTTGCCCGGCCGCAGCGCGACCTTGTGAACATCGAGCGCCACGCCCTGCGCGGTCAGCGCCGGGGCGACGAGATCGTGGTCGCCCACTGAGGCGCCGCCCGTGGTCACCAGCACGTCGAAGCCGGCGGCCAGCGCCGAACTCACGCCCGCCTGCGTTGCCGCCATGTCATCGGGCAGGATGCCGAAATCGGTCACTTCGGCACCCGCCGCGCGGGCGAGCGCGCCGACCGAATAGATGTTGGAGAGGATCACCTGATGCGCGCCCGCGCCCGCACCGGGGCGCACCAACTCGTCACCCGTGGAGAGAAGGCCCACGCGCGGGCGTCGGTACACGCTGAGCTCCGCCACATCGGCCGAGGCGGCGAGCGCGAGATCGCGGGCCCGCAGCCGGTGGCCGGGGGCGAGCAGCGGCTCGTCATGGGCGAAGTCGCCGCCGGCGCGGCGTATGTGCCGGCCGGGCGTCGCCACCTCACGGATGGCGACAAGGTCGCCCTCGCGTAGCGTGTCCTCCTGGATCACCACGGCGTCGGCGCCGGCGGGCATCACCGCGCCGGTGAAGATGCGCACGGTGGTGCCGGGCAGTATCTCGTCCGGGAAGGGACGTCCGGCCGCCGATTCGCCGATCAAAGTGAGGGTGGCCGGCAGTTCGGCCGCGTCCTGCGCCCGCACGGCATAGCCGTCCATGGCCGAGACATCGGCGCCGGGCGTGGTGCGATGGGCGACGAGCGGTTCGGCCAGCACCCGGCCGGCGGCCTCCATGAGCGGCACGCGCTCGGTCGGCAAGGGAGTGACGGAGGCGAGCAGACGGGCCAGCGCCTCTTCAACCGGCATCAGCGCCATGGCGTGTCCCCCTTGTTCAGTCGGCCTGCCAATGCCCGGAACGGCCGCCGGATTTCTCCAGAAGCCGGACCGCCTCGATGCGCATGCCCCGGTCCACCGCCTTGGCCATGTCGTAGACGGTGAGGCAGGCGACGGAGACGGCGGTGAGCGCTTCCATCTCCACGCCGGTCTGCCCGCTGGTGCGCACCGTGGCCCGCACCCGCAAACCCGGAAGCGCCGCATCCGGTTCGATCTCGACCGCGACTTTCGACAGCAGCAGCGCGTGACAGAGCGGAATCAGCTCATGGGTGCGCTTGGCCGCCATGATGCCGGCAAGGCGTGCCGTGCCGATGACATCGCCCTTCTTGGCGTTGCCGGAGACGATGAGGTCCAGCGTCGCCGCCTCCATCCGCACCTCGCCCGCCGCCACCGCCACCCGGTCGGTGATCGCCTTGTCGGCGACGTCGACCATATTGGCGGCGCCCGAGGCGTCGAGATGGGTGAGGGTGGGGCGCTCGCTCATCAGCCCGCCGCCTGCAGGACGGGGGCGAGTAGGGCGCGTGTCGCCGCCGCAACGTCCGTCTGCCGCATCAGGCTCTCGCCGACGAGGATGGTGCCGATGCGCACCGTGGCGAGGCGGGCGACGTCCTCGGGCGTGAAGATGCCGCTCTCGCCGACGATCACCCGGTCCGCCGGGATGCGCGGGGCGAGCCGCTCGGAGGTGGCGAGCGTCACCTCAAAATTGCGCAGATTGCGGTTGTTGATGCCGACGAGGCGGGCGGACAGCGTCAGCGCGCGGTCGAGCTCGGCATCGTCATGCACCTCGACCAGCGCGTCCATGCCGAGGCCATGCGCGGTGTCGATCAGGTCGCGGGCGAGCGCATCATCCACCGAGGCCATGATGACGAGGATGCAGTCCGCGCCCCAGGCCCGCGCCTCGTAGACCTGATAGGTGTCGTAGAGGAAATCCTTGCGGAGCGCCGGCAGCGAACAGGCGGCGCGGGCGGCGGTGAGGAATTCCGGCGCGCCCTGAAAGGAGGGAGTGTCGGTGAGCACCGAGAGGCACGCCGCCCCGCCCGCCTCATAGGCGCTGGCCAGAGCCGGCGGGTCGAAATCCGGCCGGATCAGGCCCTTGGAAGGGCTGGCCTTCTTGATCTCGGCGATCAGCGCGGTCTGACCCGCGGCGATCTTCGCCTCAATGGCGCGCAGAAACCCGCGCGTCGGCGCCTGCGCCTCGGCGCTCGCGCGCACGCTCGCGAGCGGGCGGGCGAGCTTTGCGGCGGCGATTTCCTCGCGCTTATAGGCGCCGATCTTCTCGAGAATATCCGCCATCGCGCCTACTCCGCCGCCAAAGCGGAGACCGCGACCAGCCGGTCGAGCGCGGCTTCCGCATGGCCACCGGTGAGCGAGGCGCGGGCGATCTCCAGCGCGGGGCCGATGGCGTCGGCCTTGCCGGCCACGATCAGCGCGGCGGCGGCGTTGAGCAGGGACACATCGGCATAGGCGCTCTTCTCGCCCGCCAGCACGGCGCGCAGCGCCAGCGCATTGGCCGTGCCATCGCCGCCCTTCAGCGACTCAGGCGTGGCGCGGGCGATGCCGAATTCCTCCGGCGTGATCTCGAAAGCGCGGATCGTGCCGTCCTTCAGCTCGGCCACCGTGGTCGGCCCGGTCGTGGTTATCTCGTCAAGCCCGTCCGAACCATGCACCACCCAGGCGCGGCTGGAGCCCAGCGTGCGCAGCACCTCGGCGATCGGCTCCACCCAGCCGCGCGCGAACACGCCGACCATCTGGCGGGTGACGCCGGCGGGGTTCGACAGCGGGCCGAGCAGGTTGAAGATGGTGCGCGTGCCCATCTCCACCCGCGTCGGGCCGACATGCTTCATCGCCGGGTGATGCGCCGGGGCGAACATGAAGCCGATGCCGGCATCTTTGATGCAGCGGGAGATCTGCGCCGGGGTGAGGTCGAGCTTCACGCCGAGCGCGGTCAGCACATCCGCCGCGCCGGACTTGGAAGAAAGCGCGCGGTTGCCGTGCTTGGCGACCGGTACGCCGGCGCCGGCGACGATGAAGGAGGCGCAGGTCGAGATGTTGTAGGAGCCGGAGGCGTCGCCCCCTGTGCCGACCACGTCCACCGCGCCGGCCGGCGCCTCGACGCGCAGCATCTTGGCGCGCATGGTCGAGACCGCCCCGGCGATCTCCTCCACATCCTCGCCGCGCACGCGCAGGCCCATGAGCACGGCGCCGATCTGCGAGGGCGTGGCCTCGCCCGACATCATGATGTCGAAGGCAAAGGCCGATTCCGCCCGCGTCAGCGTCGCGCCGGTGGCGATCTTGCCGATGATGGCCTTGAGATTTTCCATCGTTCCCCCGGATCGCGCGTCAGGCTGCCCGCGACCGGCCGGCGTTCCACGCCCGCGCCATGTCGAGGAAGTTCTTGAGAATGGTCTTGCCGTGCTCGGAGGCGATGCTCTCGGGGTGGAACTGCACGCCATGCACGGGCAGCTCCTTGTGCGAGAGGCCCATGATGAGGCCGTCCTCGGTCTCGGCGGTTATGCCGAGCGCGGGGGGCAGGGTGTCGCGATTCACCACCAGCGAGTGGTAGCGCGTCGCCTTGAACGGGCCGTTGATGCCGCGGAACACCGTCTCGCCCGTGTGCTGCACGTCGGCGAGCTTGCCATGGATCGGCAGCGGGGCGCGGATCACCTCGCCGCCGAACACCTGGCCGATCGCCTGATGGCCGAGGCAGACGCCGAACACCGGTACGCCCTCCTTCGCCGCCCGCTCGATCAGCGCGCAGCAGATGCCGGCTTCGTTCGGCGTGGCCGGGCCAGGGGAGATGACGATGGCCTCGGGCTTCATCGCCAACGCTTCGTCGACGGTGAGGGTGTCGTTGCGGCGCACCTCCACCTCGGCGCCCAGGCCGCCGAGATAGTGGACGAGGTTCCAGGTGAAGCTGTCGTAATTATCGACGAGAAGGATCATCGCGGGTCCATCCGCCGGCCCGTGCCGGCTGCAAAAGGTCTAGGGTGTGATCCGGCGCGGGGTCAAGCCGCGCCGGCCGGCGATTGCTCTATCGCCAGCCCCGCCATCGCTGTTGCCGCGTGCGCTCCATCCCCGCCGTCCTCACTGGCCGCGCCCGGACCGGGTGGCGAAGCGCACCGCTTCCTCGCCGGCGCGGAACAGCGCCTTGGCCTTGTTGACGCATTCCTGCAGCTCGCTCTCCGGCATCGAGTCGTAGACGATGCCGGCGCCGGCCTGCACATGCATCCGCCCGTCCTTCACCACGGCGGTGCGCAAGACGATGCAGGTATCCATCTCGCCATCGGCGCCGAAATAGCCGATAGCGCCGGCATAGATGCCGCGCTTGTCGCGCTCCAGCTCGTCGATGATCTCCATCGCCCGCACCTTGGGCGCGCCGGAGACCGTGCCCGCCGGAAAGCCGGCGGCCAGCGCGTCGAGCGCGTCGCGGCGCGGGTCGAGCTCGCCCTCGACATTGGAGACGATGTGCATGACCTGGCTGTAGCGCTCGATGAAGAAGCTGTCGGTCACTTCCACCGAGCCGATGGTCGCGACGCGGCCGACATCGTTGCGGCCGAGGTCGAGCAGCATCAGATGCTCGGCGCGCTCCTTCGGGTCGGCCAGCAGTTCGTCCTCCAGCGCCTTGTCCTCATGCGGGGTGGCGCCGCGCCGGCGCGTGCCGGCGATGGGGCGAATGGTGACGGTGTTGGCGCGCAGCCGGACCAGAATCTCCGGGCTGGAGCACACCAGCGAGAAGCCGCCGAAGTTGAAATAGACCAGGAACGGCGCCGGATTGACCCGGCGCAGCGCGCGGTAGAGCGAGAAGGGCGGCAGGGCGAAGGGCGCCTCGAAGCGCTGCGACAGCACGACCTGGAAGATGTCGCCGGCGCGGATGTACTCCTTCGCCCGCTCCACCATCGCCCGATAGGCTTCCGGCGTGGTGTTGGAGACCGGCTCCACCGCCTGATGGAAGGCATCCTCAGGCGGCAGATTGGGCAACGCGCTGTCGAGCGCGGCGACGATCCGGTCCAGCCGCTCGCTGGCCTGCTCATAGGCTGCGCGTGCCGAGAGCCCGGCGACCGGCCGCACGGGCGTCACCACGGTGATCTCGTCGCGCACGGCGTCGAACACCACCATGACGGTCGGGCGGATGAAGATCGCGTCGGGCACGCCGAGCAGGTCCGCCTTCGGCGCCGGCAGGCGCTCCATCTGGCGCACCATGTCGTAGCCAAGATAGCCGAACACGCCCGCCGCCATGGGCGGGGCGCCCTCGGGAAGGTGGATGCGCGATTCCGCCACCAGCTTGCGCAGCGAAACCAGCGGCTTGTCGGGGCAGGGCTCGAAACTCTCCGGCGCGGTGGCGGCCTGCCGGTTGATCTCGGCCGCATCGCCCCGGCAGCGCCAGATCACGTCAGGGTCGATGCCGATCATCGAGTAGCGCCCGCGCGTGGCGCCGCCTTCGACCGATTCGAGCAGGAAGCTGTTGGCCCGCTCGCCGGCGATCTTGAGGAAGGCCGAGACGGGCGTTTCGAGGTCGGCAATCAGCGTGGTGGTGACCACCTGCGTCTCGCCGCGCTCATAGGTGGCGGTGAAGGCCGCGACATCCGGTGTGAGGCTCATGATCGGGCTCGTCAGTTCACCGCGTCGGCGCCGACGATCTGGTCGAGCGCGGCGCGGTTCACGCGGGCGCCGAGATCGCTCTGCAACTGGACCAGATACTCGGTCATCACGTCGTTCTCGACACTCTGACGCACATCGGCCAGCACCTTCTCGTCGAGGTCGCCGCCCGGCGGGGTGGTGACGTTCAGCACGAGGAAGAGGATGCGGCTCTCGCCGCCCTCGGCCTCGGCGCTGCCGGTGCCGCCCTGCGCGGTGGTGAACACCGCGTCGAGGATTTCCTGCGGCACGCCATCGGCGGCCCGGCCACGGCGCAGGCCGTTGGCGGCGCGCAGTTCCAGACCCGCCTCGGTGACCGCCTGATCGAAGGGCATGCCGGCCGCGATCTTGGCCTTGATCTCCTCGACCTTCTGGTCGAGCGCCTCGGCAGCCTTGTCCTGCTTCCAGCGGTCGAGCACCTGCGCGCGCGCCTCATCGAAGGTGCGGTCGCGCGGGGCGGTGACGGATTGCACCTCGTACCAGACATAGCCGCCATTCTGGGCAAGCTGGACGGCATCATTCTCCGCGCCGACATCGGCGGCGAAGGCGCCGCGGAGCACATCCGCCCGGCCCGGCAGGTCGGGGATGGAGGCGCCGTCGGGC
Organism: Ancylobacter sp. SL191; assembly: GCF_026625645.1. Taxonomy (NCBI): domain Bacteria; kingdom Pseudomonadati; phylum Pseudomonadota; class Alphaproteobacteria; order Hyphomicrobiales; family Xanthobacteraceae; genus Ancylobacter; species Ancylobacter sp. SL191. Next base: position 3,163,282 of record NZ_CP113056.1, read on the forward strand.
GTCTGGCCCTGAATGTTGGTGGTGATGCTCTGAACCGTCAGGCCGAGCTTGCTGGCGATCTCGGAGAGCTTGGCGCCGCTGGCGCGCTCATCCTCGACCTGGTCGTACTTGGCGAGCAGGGCGCGGCGGGCGGCGTCGAGCTGGATCTCGGTGCGAATCTCCGGGGCGACCTCGGCGAGCGGCTTCACCGTCGCCGGGGTGATCGCGCCGACATGGACGATGACCGGTCCGAAACGGCCGGCGACCAAGCCGCTGGTGCCGTCGGCGGGCAGCGAGAAGGCGGCGTCCGCGACTGCCTTGTCGATGATGCCGGCCTTGGTCACGGTGCCGAGATCGACATCGGCGGGGGTGAGTTTGCGCTCGGCGACGATGTCCGAAAAGGGCGTGCCGGCGGCAATGCGGTCAGCGGCGGCCTTGGCCTCCTCCGCGGTCGGGAACACGATCTGCTGCACGACGCGCGTCTCCGGCGTGCCGTAGCGCGACTGGTTGTTGGTATAGGCGGCCTCGACCTCGGCGTCGGTCACGCTCTCGCTGCCGGCCAGCGTCTGCGGGGTGAGGGCGAGCACGTCGACCGTGCGGTATTCCGGCGCGCGGAACGCCACCTTGCGGGCGTCGAAGAAGCTGCGCAGTTCCTCATCGGTCGGATCGGCGAGGGCGGGCAGGCTGGTCGGGCGAAGCAGCGCGTAATTGACCGCGCGCTCCTCCTTGTCGAAGCGCACCAGCGCATCCTTCAGCACGGCCGGCACGGTCACGCCGCCGCCGAGCGACTGGATGATCTGCTGGCGCAGCGCGAGGCGCCGCTCGGCATCGACGAAGCGCGCCTCGGTGTAATTGTTCTGGCGCAGCAGCCGGGCGAAATAGGCCGGATCGAAGCTGCCGGACGGGCCGAAGAAGGCCGGGTTCTGCTGGACGCGCTTGGCGATCTCCTCATCCGACAGCGCAAGGCCGAGCGACTTCGCCTGATCGTCGAGGGCGGCCTCCGCGAGACGCTCGTTCAGCACCTGGTCGGGCAGGCCGAAGGCGCGCGCCATGTCCGGCGTGATGCCGCGCTTCAGCTGCTGGCTGATCTGCTGCAGGCGCTCCTGATAGATCTGGCGGAATTCCGGGACGGTAATCTCGGTCGAGCCGATCGTCGCCAGAGTCTGGCTGCCGAAGCCGCGGAACACGTCGGCGATTCCCCAGATCCCGAAAGACAGGATGAGGAGACCCATCAGGATTTTGGCGACTATTCCAGAGGCGCTCTTGCGCAGCGTATCAAGCATGGATCGTCTCGTTGGGCGTCAGGCGGGCAACAGGCCCGGTACGCGAAAGGCGCGCATCATAGGGACGGGCCCCATACGCCGCAATGTCGCACATCCGTTCATTTGCCGGCGCCGATGCGGTCTGTTACGCGGGGGCAGCGGTTCGGGCGTTCTAGCGAGCGAAGAGGGGCATGTCGATGCGTCGTCCTTTGGTGGCCGGCAATTGGAAGATGAACGGACTGACACCGGCGGTGGCCGAGTTCGCGCGGATCGCCGAAGGCTATGACGAGGCCCTGCGGGAGAAGGCGGATCTGCTGATCTGCCCGCCGGCGACACTGATCGCCGGTCTCGCCGCGCTCGAAGCCGCCGTCCCCGTCGGTGCGCAGGATTGCCACGCCAAGGCGAGCGGCGCGCATACCGGCGACATTTCCGCCGAGATGGTCGCCGATGCCGGCGCCACGGCGGTGATCGTCGGCCATTCCGAGCGCCGCGCCGACCATGGCGAGAGTGACGCGGTGGTGCGGGCCAAGACTGAAGCCGCCTGGCGTGCCGGGCTCACCGCCATCGTCTGCGTCGGCGAGACCCGCGCCGAGCGCGAGGCGGGCGCGGCGCTCGACGTGGTGCGCGGCCAGCTCGCCGGCTCTCTGCCGGATGGCGCCACGGCGGCGAACACCGTCATTGCCTATGAGCCGGTCTGGGCCATCGGCACCGGCCTTACCCCGACCATCACCGACATCGCGCAGATGCATGCGGATATGCGGTCCGTGCTCGTCGCCCGCTTCGGCACGGAAGGGGCGGGGATGCGCCTGCTCTATGGCGGCTCGGTCAAGCCGGAGAACGCCCGCGAGATCCTGCATGTCGCGGATGTCGATGGTGCGCTGGTCGGCGGGGCGAGCCTCAAGGCCGAGACTTTTCTCCCCATCGCGCGTGCCTATCTGTAGGCGGAACGGCGCAGTTCGGCATTGCGTGCGCATGGCTGGAAACGCCGGGCGCAATCGTGTAGGAACGCGCCAACATTCGCAGCGGCCCTTTGCACAAGGCGCCGCTGCCGCAGGATTTTGAAGGCGTCAGATGCAAACGGTACTCATCGTCATCCATCTCATGGTGGTGCTCGCCCTGATCGGCGTGGTGCTGATCCAGCGCTCCGAGGGCGGTGGTCTCGGCATCGGCGGCGGTGGTGGCGGTGGCGGCTTCTTCAGCGCGCGCGGCACGGCGAACGTGCTGACCCGCGCCACGGCGATTCTCGCCGGCCTGTTCTTCATCACCAGCCTGAGCCTGACCGTTCTGGCCGGCTGGGGCCGTGGCCCGGCCTCGATCTTCACCACGCCGGCCGGCACGGCGGCTCCGGGCGCTCCCGCGCCGGGCGGCTCCGTGCTCGACCAGCTCCAGGGCGCGCAGCCCGCCCCGACGGCGCCGGCCGCTCCCGCGGTGCCGCAGGCTCCGCAGTCGCAGTGATCGGACCCGACCGCGCCCATCCCGGCGCGGTCGCCCGTCGCTTTCCCACAGGCGAGAGTTCGTTTGTGAAACGAGCTCTCGTCGAATCGCGTTTTTGCAGCTAGAAACCGAATTCCATGGCGCGCTACATTTTCATCACCGGCGGCGTCGTGTCCTCGCTCGGCAAGGGCCTCGCTTCCGCCGCTCTCGGTGCATTGCTGCAGGCCCGTGGTTACAAGACCCGGCTGCGCAAGCTCGACCCCTATCTGAACGTCGATCCGGGCACCATGAGCCCGTATCAGCATGGCGAAGTCTTCGTCACCGATGACGGCGCGGAGACCGACCTCGATCTCGGTCACTACGAGCGTTTCACAGGTCGCCCGGCCTCGCGCGCGGACAACATCACCACCGGCCGCATCTACCAGGACATCCTGGCCAAGGAGCGCCGCGGCGATTATCTCGGCGCCACCATCCAGGTCATCCCGCACGTCACCAACGCCATCAAGGACTTCGTCCTGAGCGGCAATGAGGGCTATGACTTCGTGCTGGTGGAGATCGGCGGCACGGTCGGCGACATCGAGGCGATGCCGTTCCTCGAGGCGATCCGCCAGATCGGCCACGAGCTGCCGCGCAAGCACTGCATCTATGTGCATCTGACGCTGCTGCCCTTCATCCCCTCGGCCGGCGAGCTGAAGACCAAGCCGACCCAGCATTCGGTGAAGGAGCTGCGCTCCATCGGCATCGCGCCGGACATCCTGCTCTGCCGCACCGACCGCGAGATTCCGCGTGAGGAGCGCCGCAAGCTCGGCCTGTTCTGCAATGTGCGCGAGAGCGCGGTGATCGAGGCGCGCGACGCCGACAGCATCTATGCCGTGCCCTCCGCCTATCACGAGGCGGGGCTGGACACGGAAGTGCTCGCCGCCTTCGGCATCGAGCCGGCGCCCGAGCCCGACCTGTCGCGCTGGCAGAAGGTCGAGGCCGGCATCCGCAACCCGGAAGGGGCGGTGACCATCGCCATTGTCGGCAAGTACACGGGCATGAAGGACGCCTACAAGTCCCTCATTGAGGCGCTGACCCATGGCGGCCTCGCCAATAATGTCCGGGTGAATTTCGACTGGATCGAGAGCGAGATCTTCGAGCGCGAGGATCCCTCGCCCTTCCTCGAGCATGTCCACGGCATCCTCGTGCCCGGCGGCTTCGGCCAGCGCGGCGCTGAGGGCAAGATCCGCGCGGCGCAGTTCGCCCGCGAGCGGCGCGTGCCCTATCTCGGCATCTGCTTCGGCATGCAGATGGCGGTGATCGAGGCGACCCGCAATCTCGCCGGCGTCGGCAAGGCCAACTCCACCGAGTTCGGCCCGACCGACGAGCCGGTCGTCGGCCTGCTCACCGAATGGCTGCGCGGCAATGAGCTGGAGCGGCGCGGCATCAATGGCGATCTGGGCGGCACGATGCGCCTCGGCGCCTATCCGGCCGCGCTCACCGAGGGCAGCCGCGTCTCGGAGATCTATGGGTCGACCACGATCTCGGAGCGCCACCGCCACCGCTACGAGGTGAACCTCGCCTATCGCGAGCGGTTGGAAGCCTGCGGCATGCGCTTCTCCGGCATGTCGCCGGACGGTCTGCTGCCCGAGATCATCGAATACCCGGACCATCCCTGGTTCGTCGGCGTACAGTTCCACCCGGAGCTGAAGTCGCGCCCGTTCGAGCCGCACCCGCTCTTCGCCTCCTTCATCGGCGCGGCGTCGGTGCAGAGCCGGCTGTTCTGATCGCGCCTTCCGCGCCTCATCTGTTCCGAATTAGTCGCACCCGCCCGGGTAATCACCCCGGGCGGCATTCGGCTGTGGATCGTTCCTTACCCCCATGCTGTCATGGACGGGTCATCCTGGGTCGGGCAGGCTAGGGTGGCAGGCGGCCGCGCGGGCGCCGTGATGCGTCGATAAGGAGAATGCCGGTGATCCGTGGCCTTGATCATGTCGTCCATGTGGTTCGCGACCTCGAAGCGGCCGGCGAGTTCTACGACATGCTGGGTTTCACCGTCGGTGCGCGCAACCGCCACCCGTGGGGAACGCATAACCGGTTGATCCAGTTTTCCGGCTTCTTCGTCGAGGTGCTGGAAGTGGCCGAGCCCGACGCGATCCCCGAAGCGGCCGAGGGTGTCTATTCCTTCGGTGCCTTCAACCGCGACTATCTCGCCGAGGCCGGGCAGGGGCTCTCCATGCTGGTGCTGGAGAGCAACGACCCGGCGGCGGAAAAGGCGGAATTCGACGCGGCCGGCTTCGGCGGCTTCGAGCTGTTCGATTTCGCCCGGCAGGGCAAGCGACCGGACGGCTCCGATGTCGAGGTCGCCTTCTCGCTGGCCTATGCGCGCGATCCGGCCTCGCCCCATGCCGGCTTCTTCACCTGCCTGCAGCGCAAGCCGGAGAATTTCTGGTCGTCCGATCTCCAGCGCCACATGAACGGCACCACGGGTGTCGCCGGCGTCGTGCTGGTCGCGCCCGAGCCGGAGCGGCATATCGGATTCATCGAGACCTTCATCGGCGGATCGCTGCGCCGCGCCATTGATGGCTGGTACATCGTCAAGACCCCGCGCGGCGATGTCGACCTGATGACCCCGGCACTGTTCGCCGAGCGCTTCGGCGTGGCCGCCCCCGTGGATGAAGGGCTGCGCCTTGCCGCGCTGCGTTTCGGCGTGGCGGATATCGACAAGGCGCGCCGGCGTGTGTCCTCCTCGCGCATGTCGGCGGAGGAGATCGAGGGGCTGATCGTCATCGGCCCCGGCGCTGGCCTCGGCGCCACGCTGCTGTTCGAGCAGGTGCCCTAGCGGCCGGCAATTTCCGACATCAGAAAGCAAAAGGCCCGGAATCACTTCCGGGCCTTTCTTCATTCAGACTGTGAACTGCCATTGGCCGGGAGGGCGGCTCCGATCAGGAGCCGGCCTTTTCCGGCAGCGCCTCGCCCTGCGCCACGGCACGGCCGGGCAGGAAGGCCAGCGCGCGGGAGCGCAGGCTCGCCCAGGTGGCGAAGGCGTTGAGCGTCGAGCCCTCCAGCCAGCCGATGATGGCGGCGGCGAGGAAGGGCAGGCTTTGCACCGCGAGGGCGAAGGCGAACAGGTCGATCTCCACCACCGCGTGCCAGTTGGTCATGCGCAGGCCGATGGCCGAGAGCATGAGGCCGCCGCCGATCACCGCTTCCGGCAGCGCCGGGAAGGCGCGGGCGGCGTCGGCCAGCCAGCTTCCCTTGGCGGTGCGGGCGAAGGCGAGATCCTTGTAGCGGAACCCGTCATAGACCGCCTTGGCGACCGTGAACTGCACGGCCATGGCGGCGATGGCGGCACCGACCATGCGCAGCGGCGTGGTGGCGACGCGCAGGCGATAGAGCGCGATGAAGTGCAGGATATAGATGCCGAAGCAGAACAGGATCGGCACGGTGAGGATGCGCTGCGGAACGGCGATGCCGAGGCCGAGCACGAAGGGCACGAAAGCGAGGGAGAGGATGGCGACCAGCGCGCCGATGCTCTCCGAGCCGAGCCAGCTCACCCAGCCGATGGTGAATTCGCGGCGCTGGGAGGTGCTGAGGCGGGTGCCGCCATTGGGCAGCATCCGGCGCCAGTGCTTCTTGATGATCTGCATGCCGCCATAGGCCCAGCGGTGACGCTGCTTCTTGAACGAGGCGAAATCGTCCGGCAGCAGGCCCCAGCCATAGCGGGTATTGGTGTAGTGGCTCTTCCAGCCGCGCTCGACGATGGACAGGCCGAGATCGGTGTCCTCGCAGATCGTGTCGCTGGACCAGTCGCCGGCCTCGACCATGGCGGCGCGGCGGATCAGGCACATGGTGCCGTGCACGACGATGGCGTCATGCTCGTTGCGCTGGACCATGCCGATGTCGAAGAAGCCGGCATATTCGGTGTTCATCGCCTCATGCATGAGGCTGCGGTCGGCGTCGCGGTGATCCTGCGGCGCCTGCACGATGCCGACGGTGGGATCCTCGAAGGTCGGCACGAGGTCGCGCAGCCAGTTCGGGTGGACCACATAGTCGGCGTCGATCACGCCGATGATCTCGGCGTCGGGCGCGGTCTGCTGCATGGCGACGCGCAGGGCGCCGGCCTTGAAGCCCGCCACCTTCGGCAGGTTGATGAACTTGAAGCGGTCGCCGAGCTCGCGGCAATAGTCCTCGATCGGCTCCCAGAAGGCCGGGTCCGGCGTATTGTTGATGATGACCAGGCACTCGAAGTTCGGCCAGTCGAGCCGCGCGACGCTGTCCAGCGTCTGCTTCAGCATCTCCGGCGGCTCCTTATAGGCCGGGATATGGATCGAGACCTTCGGCGTGCGGGTCGGTGCCGTCTCCGGGCTGCCGCGCAGCAGGCGGCGCGGGGCGCGGCCGAAGGCGATCGTGGCGAGTTCCTCGACGCGGTACAGCATCACGATGACCAGCGGCACCAGCAGCACGATGCTGATGACGAACGTCACCTTGTTGCCGCCGACGACGTAATGCGTGAGCCAATGGTCGATCACGGTGGCGAGCCAGGCGCCGACAAGGGCGGCCGCACCGGTCATCACGCTCGCCTGGGTGAAGGTGAGACGCGCCATGCGGAAGACGGGGATGGAGAAGGCGATGCCGAGCAGCAGCGCGATGGCGGCCGTGGCGTTATAGGTCGCCGGTACGATCGGCCCGGCCAGCGGGAACTTCAGATGTCGGTTGGCGTCGAGCACGCCCCAATACTGGCCGACGCTGCCCTCGAAGCTCTTCCACGGTGCGTCGAACGCCTCGATGAGGTTGTATTCGATACCGAGGGCGTCGGCGCGGGCGGCGAAGCCACGGATGATCTGGGCCTGCTCAAGCTCGCCGGGCACCGCGCCGTCGCGGTTATAGCCGGCGCTGGGCCAGCCGAACTCGGCGACGACGATGCGCTTGCCGGGATAGGCGGCGCGCAGGCGCTCATAGATGCCGATGGAGCGCTCGACGACCTGATCGGCCGGAACGCCTTCCCAGTAGGGCAGAATATGGGCGGCGATATAGTCCACCGCGGAGACGAGCTCGGGATGGTCGAGCCAGACGTCCCAGGTCTCGCCGGTGGTTACCGGCACGCTGGTCTGGCTCTTCACCTTGCGGATGATCTCGATGAGCTCTTCCGGGGTCTTTTCCGCGCGCAGAATCGACTCGTTGCCGACCACGATGCCGACGACGTTGGAGTTCTTGCGGGCGGCGTCGAGCGCGTTGGCGATCTCGCGGGCGTTGCGCTGCTCGTCCTTGTCGATCCACGCGCCGACCGTGGCCTTGAGGCCATCTTCGGCGGCGATCTTGGGAACCATCTCAAGCCCGCCGGTGGAGGCGTAGGTACGCACCGCGCGGGTATAGGGCGCAACGGCATCGACGTCGGCACGGATCTGCGCCTCGGTCGTGCCCTGGCCCTTGTCGGGGTTCGCATCGCGGCCATAGGGCGCGAAGGACATGCTCTGGAAACGATCCGCGACGGAAGGAGCTGACGCTTCCTCCCGCATGGCCAACCAAGCAAAAGCATGCACGGACGTGACTACCGCAAGCGCAGCGGCAGCGACACGAACAGCGGGACGCATGAGACAACCCACGGGATGGAGTGAGATACCGGCGATATATAGTCCAAATTTAACGCGGTTGCAGCACATTCGTCGTGGCATTGCGGGAAACTGATTCGGCTACCCGCAAAGGCCAGAGCGACGCTGAAACGCGCTAGGCCGGACAATGGTTCCGCTCTGTGGCAGCGCCATGTCTCAGCAATGTCGCAGCCGGGGCTGCGCCATGATCTTATTGCGCTGCGGCAGGGGCCGGCTGGGCCGGCGCGGCGGGCGTGGCCGCGGCAGGCGCCGCCGCATCCGGGTTCACCCAGCAGGCATGAACACGCTCGGACAGGCGCTCGGGCGACTTCGGGTCGATGTTGCCCTGGCGCACCAGGCAGCGGAACGCGATCTTCAGGTGCTCGGTCGGGCAGCCGAAACGCTCATAGAGGTCCATATGGCGCTTGGCGGTGTCGATGTCGTCGCGCCACAGCAGCATGGTGATGCGCCGCCCGCTCCACACGCATTCCGGCAGGCCGGCATTGCCCGGCAGCTTGGCCGCCTCGGCATATTCCTCGACGGAGCGGCGCTGGGCTTCTTCCTTCGCCTGTTCCTCGGGAGACTTCTGTTCCGCCGGCTTCTGCTCGGGCGCGCTGCTCTGCGCCAGTGCCCCGCCATGTCCGGCGGCCATCAGGAGAACGCCGCCAATGAGAGCGGCCGAAAGGGTACGAACTGAGCACAACATGGCGGAAAGTGTCACACCGTAACAAGAGACTGCGGGGAGCCGACGGACAGTAGGTGAAGCGGTTGAATTTGTCAGCATGACGACAGGCCCGCGTACAGCTTTGGAATAAGCCGATGAGGCGACTTTTCCCCGTGTCTTGCGAAAGCTACAAAGCCCCGCTACCCGCCTGTCGGCTCGCGCCCGCCCATCCGCCTCGGTTCCGCCGGAGATTCCCATGCGTCTTCCCATTGCCCTTGCGCTCGCCGTCGGCGCGGCGATCGTCGCCGTCTGGGCTTGGCTGGGCCATCCGGTGCCGGCGCCCTCCTCGCCGCTGGCGGCCGGGGAGAAGCTGCCCTGCGTGTCCTATGCGCCGTTCCGGCCGGGCCAGTCGCCCTTCATGGCCGGGCTGGTGATCCCGCCCGAGCAGATCGACGACGATTTCGAGCGCCTCTCCAAGATCACCCATTGCGTGCGCACCTATTCCACCGAGATGGGCCTGCATGTCGTGCCGGAGCTGGCGCGCAAGCATGGGCTCACCGTGCTGCAGGGCATCTGGATCGGCCGCAACCCCGCCGACAACCGCATCGAGATCGACGAGGCGGTGAAGGCGGCGCAGCAGAACCCGGACGTCATCAAGGCGGTGATCGTCGGCAATGAGGTGCTGCTGCGCGGCGAGCAGACCGCCATCGACCTCGCGGCGATGATCAAGGAAGTGCGCGAGAAAGTGCCGGCGCAGGTGCAGGTCACCTATGCCGATGTGTGGGAGTTCTGGGAGCGCAACCGCGACCTTGCCCGCTCGGTGGATTTCGTCACCGTCCACATCCTGCCGTTCTGGGAAGACCTGCCGGTCGCGGCGGAGGAATCCGTCGCCCATCTCGGCGAGATCCGTGAGCATGTCGGCCAGATCTTCGCCGGCAAGGACATCCTGATCGGCGAGACCGGCTGGCCGAGCGAGGGGCGCATGCGCGAGGGCGCGCTGCCGTCCCCCTCCAACCAGGCCCGCGTCATTCAGGAGCTGCTGGCGCTGGCCAAGGCGAAGAATTACCGGCTGAACGTCATCGAGGCCTTCGACCAGCCGTGGAAGCGCGCCTCCGAGGGCACGGTGGGCGGCCATTGGGGCTTCCTCGACGCCTATACGCGCGATTTCAAATTCGCCTGGGGGCAGGGTGTGTCGGATCACCCGAACTGGATCGCGCAGGCGATCGGTGGCGTGCTGGTGGCCTTCGCCGTCTTCGCAGCCGCGCTTCAGGGCCAGCGCGGGGCGGGCGTCGCGCCGCTGCGGGGGAACCATTGGTTCGCCACCGCCGGCATCGCCTTCTTCGGCGGGCTGCTCTATCCGCGCCTTGTCGCCACGGTTCCTGTGGAAAGCCTCGCGCTCGGCGGCTGGATCCGCGGCATCGCCATGCTGGTGCTGGCGCTCGCCGTGCCGCTCGCCTGCGCCGCCGCCATCGGCGCGCGCACACGGCTGGTGACGCTGGCGGTCGCGCTCAACCCGTCCTCGGTGCCCGGCACGTCGCGGCTGGAAAAGCTCGTCGCCTTCCTGCTCGCGGCCTCGCTGGTGCTGGTGGTGCAGATCGCCTTCGGGCTGGTCTTCGACCCGCGCTACAAGGACTTCCAGTTCGCTGGCCTCACCCCCATCGTCGCGGGCTTCGCCTTCTACGCGCTGGTCGCGCCGGCGCCGCGTCAGGAGAGCGGCCGGCAGGCGGAGATGCTGGCGGCGGCGATCCTGCTCGGCTGTGGTCTCTACATCCCAATCAACGAGACCGTCGCCAACTGGCAGGCGCTATGGACGGGCGGGCTGATCCTCGCCCTCTCGCTCACGCTGTGGCGCCTCGCCACGGCCGGGCGAACGAGATGAGCAGCAGCCCGGCGGCGAGCGCGGACAGGTTGTTGTTGTACATGACAACGCCGATCGCGGTCGCCATCAGGGCCGCCGTGAACAGCGCCACCGAGGGGCGGATGAACTGAAGCACCGCGAGCGCGATCGCGGCGATGCCGAAGACCGAATAGCCATAGAGGGTGATGACCATCTCGCGGGTCTCGCAGGTCATGGTCTCCATGCCCCGGCAGGCGAGGCCGATGGCCGACTGCTCGACCAGCGCGTAGCGCATATAGATCGCCCAGCCGAGCGCGAAGCCGCCGAGCACGAGAATGATGTTGGTCGCGCGGGCGCTGGGCAGGAAGTTGCGGTAAGCCACGATCGGTCCTCCTCGAACGGGGATTCCATCGCATAGGCGGCGGTGCCGATCAATTCGCCCCGCTCTCGACAGTTCCGGGTCGCGGCGCCCTGCGCTAAACAGCGATCCATTTCACGGAGATCCACGCGCATGCGCAGCCTGCTCGTCATCGTTCTCGCCGCCGGGGAGGGCACCCGCATGCGCTCCGCCAAGCCGAAGGTGCTGCACGCGGTGGCGAACCGGCCCATGGTGGCGCATGTGCTCGACGCGGCGCTAAAGGCGGGAGCCTCGCGCCTCGCCGTGGTGATCGGCCCGGATCATGAGGCGGTGGCCGCGCAGGTGCGTCATGTGGCGCCGGAGGCGGGCACCTTCGTGCAGGCCGAGCGACGCGGCACCGCCCATGCCGTGCTCGCCGCGCGTGAAGCGCTGGCGCAAGGGCTGGAGGGGCAACCCTTTGATGATGTCGTGGTCATGTATGGCGACACGCCGCTCGTCCGCCCGGAAACCATAGAGGCGCTGCGGGCGCCGCTGGCGGACGGCGCGGCGGTGTCGGTCCTCGGCTTCCGCCCGGCGGACCCGTTCGGCTATGGGCGGCTGGTGACGCAAGACGGCGAACTCCTCGCCATTCGCGAGGAGAAGGAGGCGAGCGAGGCCGAGCGGGCGATCACCCTGTGCAATGCTGGGCTCATGGCTTTTGACGGGCGCGTCGTGCTCGATCTGCTGGACCGCGTTTCCGACGCCAACGCCAAGAAGGAATTCTACCTCACCGACGCGGTGGAAATCGCCCGCGCGCTGGGCCGCTCCGCCGGTGTCGTCGAGGTGGCAGTCGAAGAGGTCGCCGGCGTGAACAGTCGGGCGCAATTGGCTGAAGCGGAATCGATTCTCCAAAAGCGCCTGCGCGCCCGCGCGCTGGAGGGCGGCGCGACGCTGGTGGCGCCGGAGACCGTTTTCTTCAGTGCCGATACGGTGATCGGCCGCGATGTGGTGATCGAGCCGAATGTGGTGTTCGGCCCCGGTGTCACCATCGAGGACGGCGCCACCATCCGCGCCTTCAGCCATGTCGAGGGCGCCCATGTCGGCGCGGGCGCCATTGTCGGGCCGTTCGCGCGCCTGCGCCCCGGCGCCGCGCTGGGGCAGGGGGTGCATGTCGGCAATTTCGTGGAGATCAAGGCCGCCGACCTCGCGCCGGGGGTCAAGGTCAATCATCTGTCCTATGTCGGCGATTCCAGTGTCGGCGCGAACACCAATATCGGCGCGGGCACCATCACCTGCAATTATGACGGCTTCCGCAAGCACCGCACCACCATCGGCGCCAATGCTTTCATCGGCACCAACACGCTGCTGGTCGCGCCGGTGAGCGTCGGCGACGGCGCCTATATCGGCACCGGCTCGGTCATCACCGACAATGTGCCGGAGGATCTGCTCGCCATCGGCCGGGCACGGCAGGTCAACAAGCTCGGCTGGGCGGTGCGCCTGCGCGAGCGGCTCTCCGCCGGCCTTGCGCCGAAGACGTAATCGCCCCGGAAAAGACGCGGTTTCAGCGATACGAAGCGACACCGGAAGTGATTTCGGTATCGCGGTGACGGGCGGTTAAACCCGAAACCCTAGGCTGTTGGCTTTCGCGGAGAGTAGCCCGCCCATGTGTGGAATTATCGGCATTGTCGGCACCGCCCCTGTCGCGGACCGGCTGGTGGATTCGCTCAAGCGTCTGGAATATCGCGGCTATGATTCCGCCGGCGTCGCCACGCTCGAGGCGCGCCATCTGGAGCGGCGGCGCGCCGAGGGCAAGCTGCGCAATCTGGAAGCCACGCTCGGCGCCGCCCCGCTCAGCGGCCATATCGGCATCGGCCATACCCGCTGGGCGACCCATGGCAAGCCGAGCGTCGCCAACGCCCATCCGCACGCCACCACCCATGTCGCGGTGGTCCATAACGGCATCATCGAGAATTACCGCGAGCTGCGCGACGAGCTGATCGCCGAGGGCGCCAATTTCGAGAGCGAGACCGATACCGAGGTCGTCGCCCATCTGGTGTCGCGCGAGATGCGCAACGGCGCGAGCCCGGCCGATGCGGTTGCCGCCATCCTGCCGCGCCTCACCGGCGCCTTCGCGCTCGGCTTCCTGTTCGACGGCGAGGACGACCTGCTGATCGGCGCCCGCAAGGGCAGCCCGCTCGCCATCGGCTTCGGCAAGGGCGAGATGTTCCTCGGCTCCGATGCCATTGCGCTGGCGCCCTTCACCGACACCATCTCCTATCTCGAAGACGGCGACTGGGCGGTGCTGAACAAGCAGGGCGTGGTGATCCACGACGCCAGCAACAAGGTGGTCTCTCGCCCGGTGCAGAAGACCTCGGCCTCGGCCTTTCTCGTCGAGAAGGGCGCCTTCCGCCACTTCATGGCGAAGGAGATGCACGAGCAGCCGGAGGTGGTCTCCCACACGCTGGCGCATTATCTCGACCTCGCCGCCGAGACGGTGCAGCTGCCGGGCAAGCTGCCCTTCGACATCGCCAAGCTCGACCGCGTCTCCATCGCCGCCTGCGGCACCGCCTATTATGCCGGCCTCGTCGCCAAATACTGGATCGAGCGCATCGCCCGCATCCCCGTCGAGATCGACGTCGCCTCGGAGTTCCGCTACCGCGAGGCGCCGCTCAGCCCCGGCGGGCTGATGATCGTCATCTCCCAATCCGGCGAGACCGCCGACACGCTCGCCTCGCTGCGCTACGCCAAGGAGTGCGGCCAGCATGTGCTGGCGGTGGTCAATGTGCCGACCTCCACCATCGCCCGCGAGGCCGATGTGGTGGTGCCGACGCTGGCCGGTCCCGAGATCGGCGTTGCCTCCACCAAGGCCTTCACCTGTCAGCTCGCCACCCTCGCGGCGCTGGCCGTGCTGGCCGGACGTGAGCGCGGCACGATTTCCGCCGATGAGGAGCGCCGCCTCGTGCGGGCTCTCGTCGAGGTGCCCCGCCTGATGAACGAGGCGCTGAAGCTCGGCCCGAAGATCGAGCAACTCGCCCGCACCTTCGCCAAGGCACAGGACGTGCTCTATCTCGGCCGCGGCACCAGCTTCCCGCTGGCGCTGGAAGGCGCGCTGAAGCTCAAGGAAATCTCCTACATCCACGCCGAGGGCTATGCCGCCGGTGAGCTGAAGCACGGGCCGATCGCGCTGATCGACGAGAAGATGCCTGTGGTGGTCATCGCCCCGCATGACGCCGTGTTCGAGAAGACCATGTCGAACATGCAGGAAGTCGCCGCGCGCGGGGGGCGAATCATCCTGCTCACCGACAAGACCGGTCAGGCGCACACGGCGCTGGAGACCGAGGCGACGCTGGTGCTGCCGGAGATGGACCCGCTCATCGCGCCGCTGGTCTACGCCATTCCGGTGCAGCTTCTCGCCTATCACACGGCGGTGCAGATGGGCACGGATGTCGACCAGCCGCGCAACCTCGCCAAATCCGTGACGGTGGAATAGCGGCCCCTGACGCTTCGTCCGCCCGAACGGCACCCCTTTCGCATGTCATGTGGAGCGGGTAGAAGCGCCCGACAGCGAGGGCGTGCCGTCTGGGCGCGCGAGGAAGTGGGGAGACGGCATGACCGCCATTGTCGATATCATCGGGCGTGAAATTCTGGACAGCCGCGGCAACCCGACCGTCGAGGTCGATGTCGTGCTGGAAGACGGCTCCAAGGGCCGGGCCGCGGTTCCCTCGGGCGCCTCGACCGGCGCGCATGAGGCGGTGGAGCTGCGCGACGGCGACAAGTCTCGCTATCTCGGCAAGGGCGTGACCAAGGCGGTCGACGCGGTCAATGGCGAGATCTTCGACGCCATCGGCGGCATGGACGCCGAGGACCAGGCCTCGATCGACCAGATCCTGATCGAGCTGGACGGCACGCCGAACAAGGCCCGCCTCGGCGCCAACGCCATTCTCGGCGTGTCGCTGGCGCTCGCCAAGGCGGCGGCCGACGCCCGCGACCTGCCGCTCTACCGCTATGTCGGTGGCGTCAACGCGCGCACCCTGCCGGTGCCGATGATGAACATCATCAATGGCGGCGCCCATGCCGACAACCCGATCGATTTCCAGGAGTTCATGATCCTGCCGGCGGGCGCGCCGACCTTCGCGGAAGCCCTGCGCACCGGCGCGGAGATCTTCCACACGCTGAAGAAGGCGCTCAAGGACGCCGGCCACAACACCAATGTCGGCGACGAGGGCGGCTTCGCCCCGAACCTGCCGTCGGCGGACGCCGCGCTCGCCTTCGTGGTGAAGGCCATCGAGACTGCCGGCTACAAGCCGGGCGAGGACGTCTATATCGGCCTCGACTGCGCCTCGACCGAGTTCTTCAAGAACGGCAAGTACGACTATGAGGGCGAAGGTGTCGTGCGCGACATCGAGACCCAGGTGAAGTACCTCGCCGATCTCGTCGCCCGCTATCCCATCGTCTCCATCGAGGACGGCATGGCGGAAGACGACTGGGCGGGCTGGAAGCTGCTCACCGACACCATCGGCTCGAAGTGCCAGCTCGTCGGCGACGATCTGTTCGTCACCAACGTCACGCGCCTCTCCGCCGGCATCAAGCAGGGCGTCGGCAACTCGATCCTCGTCAAGGTCAACCAGATCGGCTCGCTGACCGAGACGCTGAACGCGGTCGAGATGGCGCACAAGGCCGGCTACACCGCCGTCATGTCGCACCGCTCGGGCGAGACCGAGGATTCGACCATCGCCGATCTCGCGGTGGCCACCAATTGCGGGCAGATCAAGACCGGTTCGCTGGCGCGCTCCGACCGCACCGCCAAGTATAACCAGCTCCTGCGCATCGAGCAGGAACTGGGGCCCCAGGCGATCTACGCCGGCCGCGCGGCGATCAAGTCGCTCGGCTGAGGGCAGGGGCTGGCTGCCGCCTCAGCGCGGACGGCAAGCTCTCGACCACGGACCACATGAACGGCCGGGCCTTGTGCCCGGCCGTTTCGTTTTGGGGCACCCCCATCTCTCACGCGGTCATCCCCGGGGGTGGCCCGGGGATCCACGACTTTTGCGGCTCGCATAAGGGACGTCGTGGATGGCCGGGCCAAGCCCGGCCATGACGACGGATTGGGCACCCTGCTTTCTCAGGTCATTGGCTCGCGGCGGCGGCGCTAAGAGCAATGTGTCCCCGCGCACCATCCGATCGAGCCGTCATCCCGGACGGCCCGCAGGGCCGCGCCGGGATCGCGGGCCGCGGCCCCCACGTTCCCCGGACAAGCCGTGCGACGCACGGCGCCGATCCGGGGTCCAGCGCAAGACGGCGCCGAAGGCGGCCTTGATGTTCTGTTCGGAAGGGGCACGGCCGGAAGAGTCTTCCGCTGGGTCCCGGCTCGCCTTCCGCTGGCGCTACAGGCGTCCGGGACACGGGGGTGGCGGGGAATTGGACATCTCCTCCTGGTCGTTGAGCGCATAGTTCTCCGCCCCTACAAACGCCTCCATCCCTCACGCGGTCATCCCCGGGCTTGGCCCGGGGATCCACGACTTTCGCGGCGCGCGGAAGGGAAGTCGTGGATGGCCGGGCCAAGCCCGGCCATGACGGCGGAGGGGCGCACCCTTTTGGCCAAAACGGCCCGTCGCTCACGGCCCCTGCCATCCCCACCATCGCCAACACAGTTAACGGAGCCTCAACCGCTCGCCGCTAGGGTCGCCCTCATGATCATTCGCACCCGCTGGCGCTCGATTCTCCAGACCGTCACCCTGCATCTCGGGGCGGCGGCGCTCATCGGCTATTTCGCCTTCCAGGGCTATAATGGCCAGTACGGGCTGCTCGCCCGCCGCTCCTTCGAGCATCAGCACGAGGAGCTCACCGCCGAGCGCGACAAGATCCGCGCCCAGCGCCAGGCGCTCGAATCCAAGGTGCGGCTGCTGTCGCCCGACCGGATGGACGCCGACATGCTGGACGAGGAGGCTCGCTCGCTGCTGAACCTCGTCCATCCCAAGGATCTCGTGCTGCTGCGCCCATCTCGCAATGGTGCGGTCGTACCAAACTGACAAATCTGCGGCATGCCCGGATGTCGCGGTTTCGTCATGTATACGGCATGCCAAGGCGCGATTTGCCGGAAACGTCGCAATCGCAAGAACTTAACTTACATCTTGTTAAATGCGTTAATTAACTGATTTCAAGTTTAAATCGAGAAACCATTGCGCGTACAGCATGTTGTGCGTTGCACCATTGCGTCCTGAGCGTAGCGCCGTTGCGAAAGCTGCGTTATGAAGCTCGCACTATCTCGTCGCGAGCTGAGGATGCGCCATGGTAACTGCCGCGAAGAAGTCGGCCGCCAGCACGACCGTCGGAAAAGCCCCCGCCGCCCCGAGGACCACGGGCCGCCGCGCGGACAAGGTTTCGTCGGTGCTCGAATTCTCCAAGGCAGATGAGCTTGAAGCGTATCGCCGGATGCTCGAGATCCGCCGCTTCGAGGAAAAGGCCGGCCAGCTCTACGGCATGGGTCTGATCGGCGGCTTCTGCCACCTCTATATCGGCCAGGAAGCCGTCGTCGTCGGTATGCAGGCGGCGCTCAAGCCGGGCGATCAGGTCATCACCGGCTATCGCGACCACGGCCACATGCTGGCCTGCGGCATGGACCCCAAGGGCGTCATGGCCGAGCTCACCGGCCGCCGTGGCGGCTATTCCAAGGGCAAGGGCGGCTCGATGCACATGTTCAGCATCGAGAAGGGCTTCTTCGGCGGTCACGGCATCGTCGGCGCCCAGGTCTCGCTCGGCACCGGTCTCGCCTTCGCCAATCATTACCGTGACAACGGCAATGTCACCCTGGCCTATTTCGGCGACGGCGCCGCCAATCAGGGCCAGGTCTATGAGAGCTTCAACATGGCGGAGCTGTGGAAGCTGCCCGTCGTGTACATCATCGAGAACAACAAATACGCCATGGGCACCGCAGTGAACCGCGCCTCCGCCCAGACCGACTTCTCCAAGCGCGGCACCTCGTTCAACATTCCCGGCGAGCAGGTCGACGGCATGGATGTGCGCGCGGTCAAGGCCGCCGGCGAGCGCGCAGTCGAGTTCGCCCGCTCCGGCAAGGGCCCCTACATCCTCGAAATGCTCACCTACCGCTATCGCGGCCACTCCATGTCGGACCCGGCCAAGTACCGGTCCAAGGAGGAGGTGCAGAAGATGCGCACCGAGCATGACCCGATCGAGCAGGTGCGGGCCCGCCTTCTGGAGAAGAAGTGGGCCAGCGAGGAGGATCTGAAGGCGATCGACGCCGAGATCCGCGACGCGATGAACGCCGCCGCCGATTTCGCCAGCCACGATCCCGAGCCCGATCCGTCCGAGCTCTACACCGACATTCTGCGCTGAGCGGCGGGGTTTTGATGCTGGCCAATCTGTTCTGGATCACCCTCGTCGCCGGCGGCTCGGCCGCCGTCGTGCTGTGGGTGTTCGCCGCCCAGCTCGCCTTCGGGCTGGCCGGGGCCCGCAAGGGCGGGGCAGGGGCCTATATCGCCGCTGCATTCTGGCCGTTCGGCACCCGCGCGGGTGCCGACGTGCCGGCCGAGACCGCGACCCGCCTCAACAAGATGCTGGTCGCCTTCTTCCTTGCCCTTCTCGTGGCCATCTCCTCGATGGCCGTCTACAGCAACCTGACGTTCGTGCTGCCCGCACCGACGCAGTGACGCGCGATCTCGCCTCACGTTCTTTTTGGGGAACGCCGCCATGCCGACCGAAATTCTGATGCCGGCCCTGTCTCCGACCATGGAGAAGGGAAATCTGGCCAAGTGGCTCAAGAAAGAAGGCGATGCGGTCAAGTCCGGCGACGTGATCGCCGAGATCGAGACCGACAAGGCCACCATGGAGGTCGAGGCGATCGACGAGGGCACCCTCGGCAAGATCCTCGTGCCCGAGGGGACGCAGGACGTCGCGGTGAACACGCCGATCGCGGTCATCCTGGCCGATGGCGAGGATGCGAACGCGGTGAGCGCGCCGGCTCCGCAGGCCGCCGAATCGGCCCCGCCGGTGGCTGCCGCCCCGCTTGAGCCCTCCCCGGTCGCCGCCGCGGCCCCGGCTGCGCCCGCCATCATCAATTCGGCCGTCGCCAACCCGCCGCAGCCCGAGGCGCTGCCGGAGCCGGACGTGCCGGAGGGCACCGAGTTCGTGAACCAGACCATGCGCGAGGCGCTGCGCGACGCCATGGCCGAGGAAATGCGCCGCGACGGCGACGTCTTCGTCATGGGCGAGGAAGTCGCCGAGTATCAGGGCGCCTACAAGATCACCCAGGGGCTCCTTCAGGAGTTCGGCGCCAAGCGCGTCATCGACACCCCGATCACCGAGCACGGCTTCGCCGGCGTCGGCGTCGGCGCGGCGATGGCGGGGCTGAAGCCCATCGTCGAGTTCATGACCTTCAACTTCGCCATGCAGGCGATCGACCAGATCATCAACTCGGCCGCCAAGACGCTCTATATGTCCGGCGGGCAGATCCAGTGCTCCATCGTGTTCCGTGGCCCGAACGGCGCCGCCGCCCGCGTCGCCGCCCAGCACAGCCAGGACTACACCGCCTGGTACAGCCACATCCCCGGCCTCAAGGTCGTCGCCCCCTTCACGGCGGCCGATGCCAAGGGCCTGCTCAAGGCGGCGATCCGCGACCCGAACCCGATCATCTTCCTTGAGAACGAGATCCTGTACGGCCACTCCTCGCCGGTGCCGAAGCTCGACGACTACATCGTCCCGATCGGCAAGGCGAAGATCGCCCGGCCGGGCAAGGACGTGACGCTGGTCGCCTGGTCCATCGGCATGAACTACGCGCTCAAGGCCGCCGAGGAGCTCTCCAAGCTCGGCATCGAGGCGGAAGTCATCGACCTGCGTACCATCCGCCCGATGGATGTCGACACCATCCTCGCCTCGGTGAAGAAGACCGGGCGCTGCGTGACGGTGGAAGAGGGCTGGCACCAGTCCGGCGTCGGCGCCGAGATCGTCGCCCAGCTCATGGAGAAGGCGTTCGACTATCTCGACGCCCCCGTGCTGCGCGTCACCGGCAAGGACGTGCCGATGCCCTACGCCGCCAACCTCGAAAAGCTCGCTTTGCCGTCGGTGCAGGACGTGATCGACGCCGCCCGCGCCGTCACCTATCGCTGAGGCCGGAGGACGCCATGCCCATCGACATCCTGATGCCGGCCCTGTCTCCGACCATGGAGAAGGGCAACCTCGCAAAGTGGTTGAAGAAGGAAGGCGACAAGGTCGCGCCGGGTGACGTCATCGCCGAGATCGAGACCGACAAGGCGACGATGGAGGTCGAGGCGATCGACGAGGGCGTGCTCGCCAAGATCCTCGTGCCGGAAGGCTCGGCCGACGTGCCGGTGAACCAGCTCATCGCCGTGCTCGCCACCGAGGGCGAGGACGCCACCGCCATCGCCGCCGGCGGCGCCGCTCCCAAGGCGGAAGCGCCCAAGGCTGACGCGCCCAAGGCCGCCGAACCCGCCGTGGCTCCGGCCCCCGCGGCCGCGCCCGTCGCTGCGGCTCCCGCTGCCGCGCCGGCCACCGCGGGCGAGCGCATCTTCGCCTCGCCGCTGGCCCGTCGCCTCGCCAAGGACAAGGGCGTCGACCTCGCTGCCGTGAAGGGTTCCGGCCCGCGCGGGCGCATTGTCGCCGCCGATGTCGCCACCGCCCAGCCGGGCGCCGCCAAGCCTGTAGCGGCCGCTGCCCCGGCTCCGGCCGCGGCGGCTCCCGCACCTGCCGCTGCGCCGACGCCGGTCGCGGCCGCGCCGTCCAACGCCGCCGTGCTGGAACTGGCCAAGGCCTATTACGAGCCGGGCACCTATGAGGAGATCCCGCTCGACGGGATGCGCCGCGTCATCGCCCAGCGCATGACCGAGGCCCGCCAGACCGTGCCGACCTTCTACCTGACGGTGGATTGCGACATGGACGCGCTGATGAAGCTGCGCGAGGAGCTGAACAAGGCGGCGCCCGAGAAGGATGGCAAGCCGTCCTACAAGCTCTCGGTCAACGACTTCGTCATCAAGGCCTACGCGCTCGCCTTCCAGCAGGTGCCGGATGCCAATATGGTGTGGGGCGGCGACCGCTACCTCAAGCTGAAGCACTCTGACATCGGCGTCGCCGTGGCGATCGACGGTGGCAAGGGCCTGCTCACCCCGATCATCCGCAAGGCCGAGACCAAGACGCTCTCCGCGATCTCCAACGAGACCCGCGACCTCGCCATCCGCGCCCGCAACAAGAAGCTGGCGCCGAACGAGTACCAGGGCGGCTCCTCGGCCATCTCCAATCTCGGCATGTTCGGGATGAAGCACTTCACCGCCATCATCAACCCGCCGCACGCGACCATCCTCGCGGTCGGCGCGAGCGAGCAGCGCGCGGTGGTGAAGGGCGGCCAGCTCGCCGTCGCCACGCAGATGACCGTTACCATTTCCTGCGATCACCGGGTGATGGACGGCGCCATGGGCGCCCAGCTTCTCAGCGCCTTCAAGGCGATCATCGAGAAGCCGATGTCCATGCTGGTCTGAGGAACGATCATGGCGAACACCTACGACGTTCTCTTCATCGGCTCGGGCCCCGGCGGTTATGTCGGGGCCATCCGCGCCGCCCAGCTCGGTCTCAAGGTCGGCGTCATCGAGCGGCAATATGTCGGCGGCATCTGCCCGAACTGGGGCTGCATCCCGGCCAAGGCGCTGCTGCGCTCGGCCGAGATCTACCACTATATCGAGCACGCCAAGGATTACGGCCTCGTCGCCGAGAAGTTCGGCGTCGATATTGCCGGGGTGGTGAAGCGCTCGCGCGGCATCTCCGCCCAGATGAGCAATGGCGTCGGCTTTCTGCTGAAGAAGAACAAGGTCGACGTGATCTGGGGGCAGGCGACGCTGACCGCTCCCGGCAAGGTCACGGTGACCGCCGCCGTCGCGCCGGAGACGCCGCCCAAGGGCGTGCTGCCGCCCGGCGAGTACACGGCGAAGAACATCGTCATCGCCACCGGCGCCCGCCCGCGCGCGCTGCCCGGCATCGAGCCGGACAAGAAGCTGATCTGGACCTATTTCGAGGCGCTGGCGCCGGCCGCCGTGCCGAAGTCGCTCCTCATCATGGGCTCGGGCGCCATCGGCGTCGAATTCGCTTCCTTCTACAAGGCGATGGGCTCGGACGTGACCATTGTCGAGCTGCTGCCGCAGATTCTCCCCGTCGAGGATGAGGAGATCGCCGAGCACGCCAAGAAGCGCTTCGAGAAGCAGGGCATCAAGATTCTCACCGGCGCCAAGGTCTCCAAGGTGGTGAAGGGCGCGGACAGCGTCACCGCCACGGTCGAGACGGCGGACGGCAAGAGCCAGACCATTACCGCCGACCGGCTGATTTCCGCCGTCGGCGTGGTCGGCAACATCGAGAATCTCGGCCTTGAGACGCTCGGCGTGAAGACCGATCGCGGCTGCGTGGTGATTGACGGCCTCTGCCGCACCAATGTGCCGGGCCTGTGGGCCATTGGCGATGTCGCCGGCCCGCCCATGCTCGCCCACAAGGCCGAGCATGAGGGCGTGATCGCGGCGGAAGCCATCGCCGGTAAGCATGCCCACCCGATGGACAAGCTGATGATCCCCGGCTGCACCTATTGCATGCCGCAGATCGCTTCCGTCGGCCTCACCGAGAGGAAGGCGAAGGACGCCGGCTACGAGATCAAGGTCGGCCGCTTCCCCTTCATCGGCAATGGCAAGGCCGTGGCGCTCGGCGAAGCCGAGGGGATGGTGAAGACCATTTTCGACGCCAAGACCGGCCGCCTGCTCGGCGCGCATCTGGTCGGCGCCGAGGTCACCGAGATGATCCAGGGCTTCGTGCTGGCGATGAATCTCGAGACCACCGAGGAAGAACTGATCAACGCGGTGTTCCCGCACCCGACGGTGTCCGAGACCATGCATGAAAGCGTGCTCGCCGCCTTCGGTCGCGCCATCCATATGTGACCGGCGGCGCGTGGCCCGCGAGGTCACGTGCCTGTCAGCCGCGTGACAAGGCGCCTGATCTTGCCGATATACCGGCGGATCGCCACATTCGATGACGTATCGCAGGAGGTACTATGACGGGTGTTGGCATTTTCGGCGCGATCATCATCGGCATCTTCGCCGGCTGGATCGCGGAGAAGGCTTTGGGTCGCAGCCACGGGCTGCTGACCAATCTTTTCGTCGGTCTCATCGGTTCGCTGCTCGGCGCGCTGCTGTTCTCCACGCTGAACATCAGCGTTCAGGCCGGCTGGATCGGCAGCCTCATCGTCTCGTCGGTCGGCGCCATCGTGCTGCTGTTCCTGCTGGGCCTGTTCCGGCGCTGACGCAGGGGCGTTGTGCGCCGCTGTCAGTCGACGCGCGCCGCGCGCTCGATTAGGAATGAACGGACGGCGCCCCTTCCGCGCCGTCGCCCGGAAGGTCGCCCATGGTCGTCGTCCTCAACACGCTGAACCGCGCTCTCGAAAAGCCGCGCCACCCGGAAAAGGTGAAGCGCGCCGAGACGCCCGTGCTCAAGAAGCCGGACTGGATCCGCGTCCGCGCGCCCGGCACGCCCGGCTGGCAGGAAACCGCGAACATCGTCCGCGCCAATGGTCTCGTCACCGTGTGCGAGGAGGCGAGCTGCCCGAATATCGGCGAGTGCTGGCAGAAGAAGCACGCGACCTTCATGATCATGGGCGACACCTGCACGCGCGCCTGTGCCTTCTGCAATGTGCGCACCGGCATGCCCGGCCCGCTGGACCAGGACGAGCCGCAGAAGGTGGCGGATGCCGTCGCCCGGCTCGGGCTCGAGCATGTCGTCATCACCTCGGTGGACCGCGACGATCTGGCGGACGGCGGCGCCGAGCATTTCGCCCGCACCATCCGCGCCATTCGCGCCACCAGCCCGAAAACCACCATCGAGATTCTCACCCCCGATTTCCTGCGCAAGGACGGGGCGCTGGAGGTGGTGGTCGAAGCGCGGCCGGACGTGTTCAACCACAATCTGGAATGCGTCCCCTCGCTCTACCTCAAGGTCCGCCCCGGTGCGCGCTACTTCCACTCGCTGCGCCTCCTGCAGCGGGTGAAGGAGCTTGACCCGACCATTTTCACCAAGTCCGGCATCATGGTCGGGCTCGGCGAGGTCCGGAACGAGGTGCTCCAGCTCATGGACGATCTGCGCTCGGCGGAGATCGACTTCATGACCATCGGCCAGTACCTCCAGCCGACCCGCAAGCATCACCCGGTCATGGCCTTCATCACGCCGGACGAGTTCAAGTCCTACGAGACCATCGCCTATGCCAAGGGCTTCCTGATGGTCTCGTCGAGCCCGCTGACGCGCTCCTCGCACCATGCCGGCGAGGATTTCGCACGGCTGCGCAGCGCGCGGGCGGCCAAGCTCGGCAGCGCCGTCGCCGCGCCGCTGATGACCGCCTGAGCCATGCCGTCCTTTCGTAACAAGCGGACGGTCGGCCACTCGGCCCCGAACATGTTCGACCTTGTGGCGGATGTGGAGCATTACCCGGAATTCGTCCCGCTCTGCGAGAGCCTGTCGGTGCGCCGGCGGGTGGCGAGCGGGGACGGGGTCGACATTCTCGTCGCCGACATGACGGTCGCCTACAAGGTGTTCCGCGAGAGCTTCACCAGCCGGGTGACGCTGGACCGGCCGCGCCTCTCCATCGTCGTCGAATATCTCGACGGGCCGTTCAGCCGGCTGGAGAACCGCTGGACCTTCAAGCCGCAGGGCGACCGGGCCTGCGAGGTCGAGTTCTATATTTCCTACGAGTTCCGCTCGCGCACGCTGGGCCTGCTCATGGGCGCGATGTTCGACGCGGCCTTTCGCCGCTTCGCCGATGCTTTCGAGCAGCGGGCGGACGAGGTCTACCGCACTCAGGGCGTCACGGGTTCCTGAGCCGCCAGCTCGGCGAGCATGGCCAGCGCGGTGAGCACCGAGAGCCGCCGCACGCCCGCGCGGTCCTGCCCGGCGAAAACCTCCCGCCGCTCGATCCGCCGCCCGCCCACGCTCGCCGCCGCGAAATGCACGAGCCCGACCGGCTTTGATGCCGAGCCGCCGCCGGGACCGGCAATGCCGGTGATGGAGACGCCGAGCGAGGTTCCAGCGACGCGCAGGAGCCCCATGACCATCTCCCGCGCCGTCTCCGCGCTCACCGCGCCATGGGCGGCGAGCGTCGCCGGCGCGACGCCGAGCATCTGCTGCTTGGCCGTGTTGGAATAGGTGACGAGGCCGCGGTCGACCACATCCGAGGAGCCGGCGATCTCCGTCAGTGCCCCGGCGACCAGTCCCCCGGTGCAGGATTCCGCCGTGGCGACGGTCAGGCCACGCGCGCGGCAGAGGTCGAGCACCCGGATGGCTTCCAGTGCGATGGCGTCGGCGTGATGCTGATCGGTCATGGGTGATCCTCACTGCACTGATCGTCCACCGGATTGGACGGATCGTCCACCCGACTGCACTGACTGTTCACCTCACGGCGCGGACGTTTTAGTCGATCCAGGGCAGACGAACGGTCGCCGCGGCGAGGGCTGCGATGCCTTCGCGGCGGCCGGTGAAGCCCAGCTTTTCGCTGGTGGTCGCCTTCACCGAGACCCGCGCCGGGGAGATATCGACGATCTCCGCGATGCGCTGGCGCATGGCCTCGCGGTGCGGACCGATCTTCGGCGCCTCACATATTACCGTCGTGTCGAGATGGGTGATGAGCCCGCCCGCCTGCCGCACGAGATCAGCCGCATGGGCGAGAAAACGGTCAGAGGCGGCGCCTTTCCACTGTGGGTCAGACGGTGGAAAATGATAGCCGATATCGGCACTTGCGACCGTTCCCAGAAGTGCATCGGTAAGAGCGTGCAGCACGACATCGGCGTCCGAATGGCCGGCGAGGCCCGACTCGAACGGTATTTTTACACCGCCGAGCATCACATGATCGCCGTCGCCAAAGGCATGGACATCGAAGCCCGTGGCGGTGCGCACATCGAGGAGGTCGGCGGCGAGGCGGCGTTCGGCGGTCACGAAATCCTCGGGCGTGGTGAGTTTGACATTGGCGGGGTCGCCGGGAAACGCGACGACGCGATGACCGGCCGCCTCGGCGACGGCGGCATCATCGGTCAGGTCGTCGCGGGTGGCGGCGCGATGTGCGTTGAGAATCAACGGGTAATGGAAGGCCTGCGGGGTCTGCACGGTGCGCAGCCGGTCGCGGTCCGGCCCCGTGGCGAGCGTCGCGGCGTCACCGAGCGCCTTCACCGTATCGACGAGGTGCAGGGCGGGAATGGCCGCGCCATGGGCGCTGGCGGCCGCGATGGCGTCCGCCACCAGCCGGGCGGTGAGGAAGGGGCGGGCGGCGTCATGGATCAGAACGAGGTCCGGCGGGTCGTCCGCCAGTGCCTCCAGCCCGGCGCGGACCGAGGCCTGACGCGTCGCCCCGCCGAAAACCGGTGTCAAAATACCACACAGGCCTTCGGTCGATTCGGCGCAGAGCGCGGCGTGTTCGGGATTGATCACCGGCAGCACCTGGCGGATGCCGGGCTCGCCGAGAAAGCCCTGGAGCGTCCGGCGCAGCACCGTGGTGCCGCCAACCCGGCGAAACTGCTTGGGAATACCCGTGCCGGCCCGTTGCCCGCGCCCTGCCGCCACCACGATCACGTCTATGCGCATCGCCGTCGTCTACCACCTCGTCGGCTGACCTCGCCTTCATCAGCCCGTGCTTGTCCTTGACGCCCGTTTAGCGCAAAAGCGCAGGGGCGTTGCAAATCATTTGACATAAGTCACTTGGAAGGGTTGATGGCAGGCTCGGCATGGCTATTATGTAGGCACAGCCAGCCGGGCTCATTTCCTGTGCATCGAGTGATGAAGGCTTGATCCTTTCCGCGTTTCCCAACACCCCCTTACCGATCGGGCCGGTTCCGGTGCCGAACCGCGTGGTGCTGGCGCCGATGGCCGGCATCACCGACGCGCCCTTGCGCCGTATGGCGTTGCGCTACGGGGCCGGGCTGGTCGTCTCGGAGATGGTGGCCTCCGACGCGCTGGCGCGCGGCCATGAGGAAACGGTGCTGCGGGCCGAGGGCGACGGTGTCGCCATCCATGCCGTGCAGCTCGCCGGCAACGAGCCGGCCTCCATGGCCTATGCCGCGCAGATCGCCGAAGGGGCGGGTGCGGCCATCATCGACATCAATATGGGCTGCCCGGCCAAGCGCGTGACCACCGGCCTCGCCGGCTCGGCGCTGCTGCGCGATCTCGATCTCGCCACCCGCATCGTCGAGGCCGTCGTCGGCGCCGTGAAGGTGCCGGTGACGCTGAAGACCCGTTTGGGGTGGGATGATACCGCAACCGTCGCCCCGGAGCTCGCCCGGCGTGCGGAGGCGATCGGCGTGCAGCTCGTCACCATTCATGGCCGCACCCGCTGCCAGTTCTACACCGGCCAGGCCGATTGGGGCGCCATCCGGGCGATTTCCGAGGCGGTCGCCATTCCCGTTCTGGCCAATGGCGATCTGGTCGAGGCGGACGACGCCCCCGCCATGCTCGCCGCCTCCGGCGCCGCCGGTGTGATGATCGGGCGCGGCGCGCAGGGCCGCCCCTGGTTCCCCGGCCAGGTCGCGACACGGCTGGCCACCGGCCGCGTGCCGTCCGATCCAGGACTCGCCGAGCAGCGTGAGGTTCTTCTGGAGCTTTATGACGGCTGGCTGGCCCATTATGGCCGCGAGCTCGGCATTCGCTGCGCCCGCAAGCATATCGGCTGGGCACTGGCGGCCGCCGCGCAGAGCGCCGGGCGGGAGCCCGAGCGCGCCCGCTTCTGGCGTCAGCGTCTGCTGACGCTCGGTGAGCCCGCCCAGGTCGTCGCCGGCCTTCGCGATGCCTATGACGACCTCGCATGGAGACACGCGGCATGACGTCGGCGCCTATCGAACCCGTCAGCACGCGCCGCGCCAATGCGGACGCCGTGGTCAACGCCCTGCCGCACCCGGTGGTGACGGTCGCGGAGGACGGCCGGCTGATCGACGCCAATGTCGCGGCGGAAGCCTTCTTCGAGGCGTCGCTGGCCGTGCTGGTGCGCCACCGCCTGCAGGATTTCGTTCCCTTCGGCAGCCCGATCCTGTCGCTGGTCGATCAGGTGCGCACGCGCGGGGCTGCGGTAAATGAATACCGCGTTGATCTCGGTACGCCGCGCAATGGCGGGGAGCGCATCGTCGACATCCATGTCGCCCCGCTCTCCGAGGTCGCCGGCCATGTGGTCATCATGCTCCAGGAGCGGACCATCGCCGACAAGATGGACCGCCAGCTCACCCATCGCGGCGCCGCCCGCTCGGTAACGGCGCTGGCGGCCATGCTGGCGCATGAGATCAAGAACCCGCTCTCCGGCATTCGCGGCGCCGCGCAGTTGCTCGAACTCTCCGCCAGCGACGATGATCGCTCGCTTACCCGCCTCATCACCGACGAGGCCGACCGCATCGTGAAGCTGGTCGACCGCATGGAGGTGTTTTCCGACGAGCGCCCGATCGAGCGCGAGCCGGTCAACATCCACGCGGTGCTGGAGCATGTGCGCACGCTCGCCAGCTCCGGCTTCGCCCGCAAGATCCGCTTCCTCGAGGAATACGATCCCTCGCTGCCGCCGGTATTCGCCAACCGCGACCAGCTGGT
Source organism: Ancylobacter sp. SL191 (assembly GCF_026625645.1). Classification (NCBI taxonomy): domain Bacteria; kingdom Pseudomonadati; phylum Pseudomonadota; class Alphaproteobacteria; order Hyphomicrobiales; family Xanthobacteraceae; genus Ancylobacter; species Ancylobacter sp. SL191. The sequence goes on from NZ_CP113056.1 coordinate 3,191,960, forward strand.
GCAGGTGTTCCTAAATCTGGTGAAGAACGCGGCCGAAGCCATTGGAGATGCGTCAGATGGCGAGATTCATCTCACCACGGCGTTCCGCCCCGGCGTGCGCCTCATGGTGCCCGGCGCGCCGGCGCGCGTGAGCCTGCCGCTCGAATTCTGCGTGAGGGACAATGGCCCCGGCGTGCCGGAGGATCTGATGCCTCATTTGTTCGATCCCTTCGTCACCACCAAGCCGACCGGCACCGGTCTCGGCCTGGCGCTGGTGGCGAAGATCGTCGGCGACCATGGCGGCATCATCGAATGCGACAGCCAGCCGCGCCGCACCACCTTCCGTGTCCTCATGCCCATGTACCGCGCCAGCCGCGGTAGCGAGAACAGTTGAGAACGCTAATGCCCACGGGAAGTATCCTGGTTGCCGATGACGACGCCGCCATCCGCACCGTTCTCAATCAGGCGCTGTCGCGGGCGGGCTATGAGGTGCGCTCCTGCGGCAATGCCGCGACCCTCTGGCGCTGGGTAAGCCAGGGCGACGGCGATCTCGTCATCACCGATGTGGTGATGCCTGACGAGAACGCCTTCGACCTGCTGCCGCGCATCAAGAAGGTGCGGCCGGACCTGCCGGTCATCGTCATGAGCGCGCAGAACACCTTCATGACGGCGATCCGCGCCTCGGAGAAGGGCGCCTATGAATATCTGCCCAAGCCCTTCGACCTGAAGGAGCTTATTGCCATTGTCGGCCGGGCGCTGTCCGAGCCGAAGAAGCCGGAGGCGGCGCTCCGGGCCGGCGGTGAGGATGTCGACAACATTCCGCTGGTCGGCCGTTCGCCGGCCATGCAGGACATCTACCGCGTGCTGGCGCGGCTGATGCAGACAGACCTGACCGTGATGATCGCGGGCGAGAGCGGCACCGGCAAGGAACTGGTCGCCCGCGCTCTGCATGATTACGGCAAGCGCCGTAACGGACCCTTCGTCGCCATCAACATGGCGGCCATTCCGCGCGACCTCATCGAATCCGAACTGTTCGGCCATGAGAAGGGGGCGTTCACCGGCGCCAATTCCCGCTCCGCCGGCCGCTTCGAGCAGGCCGAAGGCGGTACGCTGTTCCTCGACGAGATTGGCGACATGCCGATGGAGGCGCAGACCCGTCTGCTGCGCGTGCTGCAGCAGGGCGAATACACCACGGTTGGCGGCCGCACCGCGATCAAGACCGATGTGCGCATCGTCGCCGCGACCAACAAGGATCTGCGGATTCTGATCCAGCAGGGTCTGTTCCGCGAGGATTTGTTCTTCCGTCTCAACGTTGTACCGCTGCGTCTTCCGCCGCTGCGCGAACGTGCGGAAGACGTGCCGGACCTCGCCCGCCACTTCTTCCTTCAGGCCGAGCGCGAGGGGCTGCCGCGCAAGCAGATCGACGCCGCCGCCCTCGACCGGCTGAAGCGCTACCGCTGGCCGGGCAATGTGCGCGAGCTCGAAAACCTGATCCGCCGCCTCTCCGCGCTCTACCCGCAGGAGATCATCACCGGCTCAATCATCGAGGCGGAGCTGTCGACGCCGATCTCCACGGCCTCGCCCGAGGAAACCGGGCAGGACGAGACGCTGTCCTCCTCGGTCGAGCGCCACCTCAACACCTATTTCGGCGGTTTCGGCGAGAACCTGCCGCCGCCGGGGCTGTACCACCGCATCCTGAAGGATGTGGAGTACCCGCTTCTGTCGGCGGCCCTCGCCGCGACGCGCGGCAACCAGATCAAGGCGGCCGAGCTGCTGGGGCTTAACCGCAACACGCTGCGCAAGAAAATCCGGGATCTCGATATCCAGATAATCCGCACGAGCCGGTAACATATTCCCGCTGAGGCGAATAAATCCGGGACGGGCGGGTTTCTGTCACATTTTTGCACCAGTGTCGTTCCACGGCATCACTTGAGCCGGCCGAATCCCGTCCGCCGGCAGGGTGATGAATGACCGACGCCTCGACACGATCCAGCGAGCGCCGCGACAGCGAGAGGCCCGACTTTCCCGATTTTTCCGGGATGGGCTTCCGCTTCTCGCTGTGGGGCCTGCCGCCGCTGATGGTGCTGCTGGCGCTCATCACCGCGCTCGCCAGTTTCATCATCCTCATTGGCATCACCCCGCTGGTCCCCTCGCAAGAGGTGGTCATCATCGTGCTGTGCCTCAACGGCCTGATGTCGCTCGTTCTGGTGGGCATCATCGGCCGCGAGGTGTGGCGCGTGGTGAAGGCCCGCCGGCGCGGGCGGGCCGCGGCGCGGCTGCATGTGCGGGTGGTCGGGCTGTTCGGCGTGGTGGCTGTCGTGCCGGCCCTGCTGGTGGCGCTGCTCGCCAGCATCACGCTGGATCGTGGTCTCGACCGCTGGTTCTCGGTGCGCACGCGGGCGATCGTCGACAACGCGGTTTCGGTCGCGCAGACCTATGTGCGCGAGCACGCCTATTCCATCCGTGGCGACATTCTCGGCATGGCGCGCGATCTTCAGCGCATCCGGCCGCTCTGGGACCAGGACCGCAGCCGGTTCCGGCAGGCCATGGCGGCGCAGGCCGTGGTGCGCGGCTTGCCGGCGGCGATGGTCATCCAGCGTGACCTGACCATCGTCGACCGGGCGCCGATCCGCGTCGGGCGCGAATTCGTCGTGCCGTCGAATCTCGCGGTGCAGGACGCCACCGAAGAGCAGCCGCTGATCTATCTGCCGAACGACGCGGATTTTGTCGGTGCGGTCATACCTCTCAAGGATTTCGGCGACCTGTTCCTCTATGTGGCGCGCCCGGTAGATCCGCGTGTCATCCAGTATCTCAAGGAGACGCAGGCCGCGGTCGCCGATTATCGGTTGCTGGAGCAGCAGCGCTTTGGCGTGCAGGTGGCCTTCGCGCTGCTTTACGCGGTGATCTCGCTCACCGTCCTGCTCTGCGCCGTCTGGCTCGGCATCCACTTCGCGAACCGTCTGGTCGCCCCCATCCGCCGCCTCATCGGCGCCGCCGATCTCGTGGCCGCCGGCAATCTCTATGTCGAGGTTCCCGTGCATCGCGGGGAGGGCGATCTGTCCAGCCTCGCCGAGACCTTCAACAAGATGACGCAGGAATTGCGCACGCAGCGCAATGACCTAGTCCATGCGCGCGACCAGATCGACAGCCGCCGCCGCTTCACCGAGGCGGTGCTGTCTGGCGTCGGCGCCGGCGTGATCGGCCTCGATTCCACCGGCCGCATCTCGATCCTGAACCGCCCGGCCGAGAAGCTGCTCAGCGTCAGCGAGACGGATGTGCTGGGCGAAGAACTTGGTGCGGTGATACCGGAGATCGCCTCCCTGCTCGCCGAGGCCATGCAGGCCGCCGAGCAGCGCAGCGTGCAGTCCAACATCACGCTGACGCGGAATGGGCGGGACCGGGTGATCGCGGTGCGCGTGACCACCGAACAGTCGCGCGAGGCCGAGCATGGCTGGGTGGTGACGCTCGATGACATCACCGAACTTGTGCTTGCCCAGCGTTCTTCGGCCTGGGCGGATGTCGCCCGGCGCATTGCGCATGAGATCAAGAACCCGCTGACCCCCATCCAGCTCTCCGCCGAACGCCTGCGCCGGCGCTACGGCAAGGTGATCGGTGAGGATCGTGAGGTGTTCGATCAGTGCACGGAGACCATCATCCGGCAGGTCGGCGATATCGGCCGCATGGTCGACGAGTTCTCCTCTTTCGCCCGCATGCCCAAGCCCGTTGCCGAGGCGCAGGACGTCGCGGAAACGACCCGGCAGGTCGTGTTCCTCATGCGTGTCGGCAATCCCGACATCACGCTCGACTTCGATGTGCCGGACGCGCCGGTGATCGCGCGCTTCGACCGACGGCTGATCTCGCAGGCGCTCACCAACATCGTGAAGAACGCTACCGAGGCGCTCGCCGCCGTGCCGCCAGAAGAGCGGACCGCGCCGCCACGCATCCGCGTCGACCTCAGTGCCGACGATCGCCGCGTGACCATCGACGTCATCGATAACGGTAAGGGATTGCCGACGGAAAACCGCGCGCGGCTGCTCGAACCCTACGTGACGACGCGCGAGAAGGGCACCGGGCTGGGCCTCGCCATCGTCGGCAAGATCATGGAGGAGCACGGCGGCGGCATCGAGCTGCTCGATGCGCCCGGGGGGCAGGGGGGCCTGGATCCGGCTCACCTTCGCCCGCGACGGCGGCTCCGCCTCTCTCAACAATAACGGTGCGGGCGAAGCCTCCCCCACCGCTGAACGCGCAGGCTGAAGGAGAACGGACTCATGGCGACCGATATTCTGATCGTCGACGACGAGGCCGACATTCGAGGGCTCGTGGCGGGCATTCTCGAGGACGAGGGCTATAGCGCCCGCACGGCCAAGGACAGCGACGAGGCGCTTGCGGCGATCGAAGCCCGCCGCCCACATCTGATCTTCCTCGACATCTGGATCGAGCGCAGCAAGCTCGATGGGCTCCAGCTCTTGGAGATCATCAAGAAGAACCATCCCGAACTGCCGGTGGTGATGATCTCCGGCCACGGCACCATCGAAACGGCGGTCGCGGCCATCAAGCAGGGCGCCTATGACTTCATCGAGAAGCCGTTCAACTCCGACCGGCTGATCCTGGTCGCCGAGCGCGCGCTGGAGACGCTGCGGCTGAGGCGCGAGGTGCGCGACCTCAAGCAGCGTGCCTCGGTCGCCCAGCAACTCGTCGGTCATTCCTCGGTCATCAACCAGCTTCGCCAGACCATTGAGCGGGTGGCGCCCACCAACAGCCGCATCATGATTGTTGGCCCCTCCGGCTCCGGCAAGGAACTGGCGGCCCGCATGATCCACGCGGCGTCCGGGCGGGCGAATGGTCCCTTCGTCGTCATCAACGCGGCGGCGATCACGCCCGAGCGCATGGAAGTCGAGCTGTTTGGCGTCGAAACCGCGGACGGGCAGGGGCGGCAGACCGGCGCGCTGGAAGAGGCGCATGGCGGCACGCTGTTCATCGACGAGATCGCCGACATGCCGCGCGAGACGCAGAACCGCATCCTGCGTGTGCTGGTGGACCAGAACTTTCTGCGCGTGGGCGGGGCGACGCGCGTCGCGGTGGATGTGCGCATCATTTCCTCCACCGGCCGAAATCTGGAGAAGGAGATCGCCGAGGGGCGGTTCCGGGAAGACCTCTATCACCGCCTCGGCGTGGTGCCGATCCGCGTCCCGCCGCTGGCCGAGCGGCGCGACGACGTGCCGGAGCTGGTCGAGTTCTTCCTCGACCAGATTTCCCAGGCCACCGGCTTGCCGCGCCGGCGCATCGCTGACGACGCGCTGGCAGTGCTCCAGTCGCATGATTGGCCGGGGAATGTGCGCCAGCTCCGCAACAACATCGAGCGTCTGCTGATCCTCGCCGCCGGCGATGTGGACGCGCCGGTAACGGCCGACATGCTGCCGCCGGATGTCGGCTCGCTGGTGCCGAGCCTACCGAATGGCACCGGTGGCGAGCACCTGATGGGCCTGCCGCTGCGTGATGCGCGCGAGGTGTTCGAGCGGGAGTATCTGATCGCCCAGATCAGCCGCTTTGGCGGTAATATTTCACGCACCGCCGAATTCGTCGGCATGGAACGCTCGGCCCTGCACCGCAAGCTGAAAGCTCTGGGAATCGGCTAGTCTCGTCGTCCCCCAGCCCTCACGCATCTGTGGCCTCGGGCCGAAGCTGCTATAGAGTGACTCGGTGATGCGGGCCCATGCTCTCGGGTACGGGTGGGTTGGTGTAGCGAGGGGTTCATGAAGGTCGTCATTTGCGGCGCGGGCCAGGTCGGCTACGGCATCGCGGAGCGCCTCGCCGCTGAGCAGAACGACGTGTCGATCATCGACACCTCACCGCGCCTCATTCAGGCCATTACCGACACGCTGGACGTTCGCGGCTTCGTCGGCCACGGCTCGCACCCGGATGTTCTGGCGCGCGCCGGCCTCGATGCGGCCGACATGTTGATCGCCGTGACCCTGCATGACGAGGTCAACATGATCGCGTGCCAGGTGGGCCATGCGCTGTTCGACGTGCCGACCAAGATCGCCCGCGTGCGGGCGCAATCCTACCTGCAGGGCCACTGGCGCGATCTGTTCTCGCGCGATCATCTGCCGATCGATGTCGTGATCTCGCCGGAGATCGAGGTCGGCGAGATGGTGCTGCGCCGCCTGTCGCTGCCCGGCGCGGTCGATACGGTGAGCTTCGCCGAGGGCAATGTGGTCGTCGTCGGCGTGCGCTGCCTTGATGACTGCCCGGTTCTGGACACGCCGCTGCGCCAGCTCACCGATCTGTTCCCGGATCTTCAGGCGGTCGTCGTCGCGGTGAACCGCCGGGGCAAGGTGTTCGTGCCGCACAGCACGGACGCGCTGCTCGCCGGCGACATTGCCTATTTCGTCGCCCAGAGCGATCAGGTGACGCGCACGCTCTCCATCTTCGGCCATGACGAGCCACCGGCCCAGCGCATCGTGGTCGCCGGTGGCGGCAATATCGGGCTCTATGTCGCGCGCGAGCTCGAACTGCGCAATCCGCGCGCGCGCATCAAGGTCATTGAGGACAATGCCGCGCGCTCCGAGCTGATCGCTCAGGAACTCACCAAGAGCGTCGTGCTGCGCGGCAGCGCGCTCGACCGCGCCATTCTTGAGGAAGCAAGTGTCGGCGACGCCGATACGGTGATCGCGGTGACCAATGATGACCGCGTCAACATCCTCTCCTGCCTGCTCTCCCGCGAGCTTGGCGCCAAGCGGATGCTCTCGTTACTCAACGATCCCAATTACCCGGCCTTTGCCCGCGGGCTTGGTATCGACGCCTATGTGAATCCCCGGCAGATCACGGTCTCCAAGATCCTCCAGCACGTTCGCAAGGGGCGCATCCGCGGCGTCCATTCGCTGCTCAACGGGGCAGGGGAGGTGATCGAGGCGGAGGCGCTGGAGACCTCGCCGCTGGTCGGCAAGCCGCTCAAGCAGCTCGACCTCTTCGACGGCATGCGCATCGGCGCCGTGGTGCGCGGCGGACGCGTGATCTTGCCGCGTGGCGATACCGTCATCCAGGCGCGCGACCGTGTGGTCATGTTCGCCTTGGCCGAGCGGGTGAAGCGGGTCGAACAGCTTTTCCGCGTCAGCCTCGAGTTTTTCTGAGAACCGCGATGATTGCCGTCGCCCGTAGCAGCGCCGTCGCTGCCGCCGTCATGGCCGGCTTCATGCTGGTCGCGGCGCTGATCGCGTTGCTTCGCAATGAGCCCGGCGGCGGCGTCTTCGTGGCCTGCGCGGTGATGACGATCTTCGGCGCGGGCGCCGTGCATCTGGCGGTCCGCCATCGCGCCGCACGGCTCGATCGGCGCGCCGCTTTCGCTCTGGTCGCGGTGCTGTGGGCGGGTATTCCCGCGCTGGCTGCTATCCCTGTGGCGGCAACGACCACCCTCGGACCGATGGCCGCCTGGCTCGAGGCGGTGTCCGCCTTCACCACCACCGGGCCGGTCTACATCCATGATGTGGAGAGCGTTCCGCGCGCCACACTGGCCTGGCTGCTAACCCTGCAATGGGGCGGGGGGCTGCTGACCCTTGTCGGCTTCGTGGCCGTGCTCGGCCCGGCCGGCATTGGCGGTCTGCCTGATCGCAGCGCCCGCGCCGCCCTGCTCGGCGTAAGCGAAACTTCTGCTCTCGACGACGCGCTGCGTCTCGTGGTGCCGATCTATCTCGGCGCCACGGTGATCGGCACCTTCCTGATGCTTGCAGCGGGCGAGCGTCCGTTCGACGCTCTCGGCCTTGCGGGCGCGGCGCTCTCCACCGGCGGCTTGTTGCCCGATGCGGACGGTATGGCCGCGCATGGCAGCTCGACGGTAAAGCTGATCTTCATCGTCCTGATGCTGATTGGCGCCACGAGTATCCTATGGCATCGGCTCCTGCTCACCCGCCGGTTTCGCCTCGCGCTCGGCCAGCAGGAGAACATCGCGCTGCTGCTGCTGGTGCTGCTGCTGGGCATCGCCGTGGCGGCTATCGACTACAACAGTGCCGCCAGCCCGCTCTTCCTGCCGATCGCGCTGGAGGATGGGCTGTTTACCGCCGTCTCGCTGGTGACGACCACCGGCGTGGAGCCGCATGGTGGGGCCTTCAGCGGCCTGCCGATCACGCTGGTGGTGGCGGTCGTTTTCGTGGGCGGGGCGACCTTCTCGACTGCCGGTGGGATCAAGATCTACCGCGCTGGTATCATGTTGCTTCAGAGCTGTCTGGAGCTGGAGCGGCTGATCCACCCCAACGCCGTGCGCCCGCGCCGGCTGGGGCAGCAACAGATTACGCTGCAGATGATGAAGGCGATCTGGATCATGTTCGGTGTTGCCTGCACCAGTGTCGCCGCACTCGCCATGCTGCTCGCGCCCGCCATGCCAAGCTTCGACGCCGCCTTCATCGCGGCGCTGTCGGCGCTGTGGAATGTCGGGCCGATCTACGGCGCCGGCTGGGAATCGGCGGCTAACTGGCCGGACTGGTCGGCCCTCCCGGTCTATGCGCAGGTCGTGCTCATCATCGCCATGACTATGGGGCGGCTGGAGATCCTGCTCGTCCTCGCACTCGCCAATTTTGCCCTCTGGCGGCGTTGAGGCCGCCCTCGATCACACCACAGGTGCTTCATGTCGCGCATCGCCTATGTGAACGGACAATATGTGCCCCACCGCCAGGCGGCCGTGCATATCGAGGATCGCGGCTACCAGTTCGCCGACGGCGTGTATGAGGTTTGCGAGGTCCGATGCGGTCGGATGATCGACGAGCGCCGGCATATGGAGCGACTCGATCGGTCGCTGCGCGAATTGCGCATGGCGATGCCGATGCCGCTCAAGGCGCTCGGCACTGTGCTGCGTGAGACGATCCGCCGAAATCGCGTGCGCGACGGCTTCGTCTATCTCCAGGTGACCCGCGGCGTCGCCCCGCGCGACCACTATTTCCCGGCGCCGGGGACACCCGCCTCCATTGTCGTCACCGCCCGTGCGGTCGATCCGGCCAAGGGCGACGCGCTGGCGCGGCAGGGCATCGCGGTCATCACGGTCCCGGAGAATCGCTGGGACCGGGTGGACATCAAGACGGTCGGCCTGCTGCCCAACGTCCTCGCCAAGCAGGCGGCCAAGGAGGCAGGCGCGCGCGAGGCCTGGTTCATCGATGCCGATGGCCATGTCACCGAGGGCGGCTCGACCAATGCCTGGATCGTCACCACCGACGGCAAGCTCGTCACGCGCCCGGCCGAGAGCGGCATTCTGCGCGGCATCACCCGCACGGTGATGCTCGATGTCGCCGAGAAGCTGCAGATCCGAGTCGAGGAGCGCTCCTTCACCGTGGCGGAGGCACTGGCGGCGCGCGAGGCTTTTGTGACCTCCGCGACCAACTTCGCCATGCCTGTCGTGCGAATCAACGGACAGGTGGTGGGAGATGGATTACCCGGTCCGGTGACGCGGGCGCTGCGCGAGAACTTCCATCAACACGCGGAAATCGCCGATTAATGGCACATTACCTCTTGCCAGACGAAAGCATCTTGCGCGATAGGCATGGTGTGCCATGCTTGTCACGCACGTCTTCGTAGTGGCCGGCCCCCGGACGGGGCAACTGGCTGACCGGGGATGGCCGCGCCGACACGACGAGCAACAACAAACAAACGGATCAAAAAGACCATGGCCGCGGAACGTTCGCAGAACCTCCAGGACACCTTTCTCAACCACGTCCGCAAGAACAAGACTCCCCTCACGATCTTCCTCGTCAACGGCGTCAAGCTGCAGGGCGTGGTGACGTGGTTCGACAATTTCTGCGTGCTGCTGCGCCGCGACGGCCACTCGCAGCTCGTCTACAAGCACGCCATCTCGACCATTATGCCCGGCCATCCGGTCCAGCTCTTCGAGCCGGACGAGACCCCGGAGAAGGGCTGAGTTGGAACCCAAGGGTACGCGTGCGTCCGCAGGCCGTTCCCCGACGGCCGGCGCGGATAGCGGCCCGACGGGTGACGCGACCAAGGTCGTTGTTCTCGTTCCTCACCTCACGCGCCGCGCCGAGGGAGATGCTGTTCCGCGTCGCTCGCATGAGGCCCGCGCCGAGGAGGCGGTCGGTCTCGCTTTGGCGATCGACCTCGATGTCGTTGCCACGCTTTCCGTCGGCCTTTCGCAGATCCGTCCCGCGACCTATCTCGGCTCGGGCAAGGTCGAGGAGATCGCAGGCGTCGTGACGGCGGAAGATGCCGGCCTCGTCTTCGTCGACGCCCCGCTCAGCCCCGTCCAGCAGCGTAACCTCGAAAAAGCGTGGTCCGCCAAGGTCATTGACCGCACCGCGTTGATCCTCGAAATCTTCGGCCAGCGCGCTCGCACCAAGGAAGGCGTGCTTCAGGTCGAACTCGCGCATCTGAACTACCAGCGCAGCCGCCTCGTACGCTCCTGGACCCATCTGGAGCGCCAGCGTGGCGGCTTCGGCTTTCTGGGCGGTCCCGGTGAGACGCAGATCGAGGCCGACCGGCGGCTGATCGGCGAGCGCATCGTGAAGATCGAGCGCGAGCTGGAGCAGGTGAAGCGCACCCGCGCCCTGCACCGCGCAAGCCGAAAGAAGGTGCCGTACCCGGTGGTTGCGCTGGTCGGCTACACCAATGCCGGCAAGTCGACGCTGTTCAACCGGCTCACCCGCGCCGAGGTGATGGCGCAGGATCTGCTCTTCGCCACGCTCGATCCCACCTTGCGCGCCGTGCAACTCCCGAGCGGCGAGCGGGTGATCCTTTCCGACACAGTGGGCTTCATCTCCGACCTGCCGACCCAGCTCGTGGCCGCGTTCCGCGCCACGCTCGAAGAGGTCATCGAGGCCGACATCATCCTGCATGTGCGGGACATGTCGCATGATGACGCGATGGCACAGGCGGCGGATGTTGAAGGCGTACTAGGCGATCTCGATATTGATCCGCAGGACCATCACCGGCTCATCGAGGTCTGGAACAAGATCGACCGCATGAGCGCGGACGACCGCGCGGCACTGTTCAACAGCGCCATCCGTCGCGAAGGCGACGAGCGGCCGATCCCGGTCTCGGCGCTGACCGGGGAGGGGATGGATGCCCTGCTCACTGCAATCTCCCAGCGCCTGTCACGCGAGCGCGTGAGCCTCAAGATCGACCTCGAGGCCAGCGATGGTGAAGGCCTGAGCTGGCTGTACCGGCACACGGAAGTGCTGGAGCGCCGCTCGGACGAGGAGGGGCATCTGCACCTTGCCGTTCGCGTCACGCCGGAACGTGCCGACCATATCGAGCGCCGCTTCGGCGCCCGGCGCTTGCCGGCAAGCCGGCGCGACTAGCTAAGGTCGGTCTCTGGAAGGGCCGGGGGTGCCGCCGGGGAGGGGGCGCTGCCGTTGGTTCCCCTACCCTTAGCCTCCTGCCACAGCGCTTCCATCTCATCCAGCGTCGCCTGCTGCGGCGTGCGCCCGACCGCCGCGAGCCGTTCTTCGATGAAGCTGAAGCGGCGGACGAACTTCTCGTTTGTGCCGCGCAGCGCCGATTCCGGGTCCACGTCGAGATGGCGGGCCAAATTGGCGAGGGCGAACAGAAGATCGCCGATCTCACCGGCCGCCGCCGCGCGGTCGCCGGCGACGATCTCGGCTTCGACCTCGTCGATCTCCTCGCGGATCTTGTCGAGTACAGACCGGGTCTCCGGCCAATCAAAGCCGACCTTGGCTGCCTTGGTCTGCAGCTTCACGGCGCGGGTGAGGGCGGGTGCGCCCACCGGCACTCCGGCAAGAGCACCCTCGTCTTCCCGCTGAACGTCCAAGCCACGCTGGCGTTGTCGTTTGGCCTTGGCCGCCTTCTCCTCCGCCTTGATCTGATCCCAGGCGGCATTCACCGCCGCCGTGTCACGGCCGCGCACATCGCCGAAAACATGGGGGTGCCGGCGGATCATCTTGGCGGTGATGGCGGTGACGACATCGCCGAAGTCGAAACGGCCTTGTTCTTCCGCCATGCGCGCGTGGAACACGACCTGAAGCAGCAGATCGCCGAGCTCGTCGCAGAGATCGTCGAAGTCGCCGCGCTCAATCGCATCCGCCACCTCATAGGCTTCCTCGATCGTGTAGGGCGCAACCGAGGCGAAGTCCTGCTCCAGATCCCATGGGCAACCGGTGCCGGGCGTGCGCAGCGCCGCCATGATGTCGATGAGGCGCTGCAGGTCGCGAGAGGGCGTCATTTCAGGAACTCAATGAATCGCAGAAGACATATTATGGAAAATAAATGAATGTCAGATGACGGCATTCACGTTGATAGACGTCCGTAAGTCTCTGTCAGATCGTGATTTTCATGCCGTCATAGGCGGCGGTTACCCCATCCGGCAGCTCGTTCATCAGCGTGCGGTAGTCGAGGTCAGTGTGCATGTTGGTGAGGATCGCCCGACGCGGCTTGATACGGGCGATCCATTCCAGAGCCTCGCCCAGCGAGAAATGTGTCGGGTGCGGCCGCGGTCGAAGCGCGTCGACGATCCACACGTCGAGGTTCGCCAGGAACGGTAGGCTTTCTTCCGGCAGGTCGTGCAGGTCACTCGAATAAGCGAGGCCACCAATGCGGAAGCCGTAGGAGATGATGTTGCCGTGGAACTGGCGGAACGCGGTCGCATCCACGGGGCCGCCCGGCCCCTCGGCCCGGATCGTGTCGCCGTGGCCGTAGCGGTGCTCGTTGAGGATTGGCGGGTAATCGCTGCCCGGTGGCGTCTCGAAGCAGTAGCCGAAACGCTGATGCATGATGACGGAGGTTTCCGCGTCAAGCCACACATCCATCCGCCGGCGGTGCTGGATGGTGAGCGGGCGCACATCATCGATGCCGTGCGTGTGGTCGGCGTGCTCATGGGTGATGAGAATACCGTCCAGCCGATCAATGTCGGCGTCGAGCAGCTGCTCGCGCAGATCCGGTGAGGTGTCGATGAGAACGCGGGTCGGCGAGGCGCTGTCGGCGCCGAACCGCTCCACCAGCATGGAGCAACGGCGGCGGCGGTTGCGGGGCTCATTGGGATCGCAGACGCCCCACCCCTGCCCCACGCGCGGCACCCCGCCCGAGGAGCCGCAGCCGAGGATCGTGAAGGTCAGCGCCATGGCGGATGGATGATCCCGTGGTTCAGGAGGCCCGTGCGAACAGGCGGAAGAAATTGGCGGTCGTCTGCTCGGCAATGGCTTCCGGCGTCACGCCCCGGGCCTCCGCCAGTATACGGGCGGTCTCGACGACATAGGAAGGCTCGTTGCGCTTTCCACGCCAGGGATTGGGCGCGAGATAGGGCGCGTCGGTTTCCACCAGGATGCGGTCCGGTGGCAAGGCGCGGGCGATGTCGCGCAGCGGCGCGCCGGTCTTGAAGGTCAGGATGCCGGAGAAGGACACATAACCGCCCAGCGCGACCGCCCGGCTGGCCAGTTCCGGCCCCGCCGTGAAGCAGTGCAGGACGAAGCCGAAGGCGCCTTTGGCGGTTTCCTCTTCGAGGATGGCGGCAACGTCGTCATCCGCCTCGCGGGCGTGAATGACCAGCGGTAGGCCGGTGCGGCGGGCGGCCTCGATGTGCAGCCGGAAGCCATGGGCCTGTGCCTCGCGCGGCGCGGTATCATAGTGATAGTCGAGACCGGCTTCGCCGATGGCGACGACCTTCGGGTGATCGGCCTCGCGCAGGAGCTCGTCGAGCGTGACGTCCTGCTCCTCGGCCGCATTGTGCGGGTGCGTGCCGACCGAGCAGAACACATCCTCGAAGCGCTCGGCGATCGCCCTCACCTCACCGGAACGACGCACGCGCGTGCCGATGGTGACGAGACGTCCGACACCGGCCGCACGAGCCCGCGCGACGACCTGATCGAGCTCCGCCGCGAAATCCGGGAAGTCGAGATGGCAATGGCTGTCGACGATCATGCCCCGGCTGACGCCTCGGGCTCGACATAGCGCGGGAACACCGGCACCGGCGCGGGAAGCATCGTGCCGCCCGCAAGACGCCCGGCCGCGCCGAGGCTGGCGAAGCTACGGGCGTCCGCCGGCACCGCCAGCACATCCAGCAGCTTGCCGGCGCTCACCGGAATGAAGGGTTGGGCGAGCAGCGCGACCTGGCGCACGACCTCGGCCGTGGTCCAGAGCACCGTTCCGAAGCGTTCGGGATCCGTCTTGCGCAGCTCCCACGGAGCGGCCGCCGCGAAGTAGCGGTTGGCATCGGCCACAACGGTCCAGATCGCCGCGAGCGCCTGGTGGATCTGCTGGCCTTCCATCGCTTCGCGCACCTTGGCGCCCATGGCGTCGGCGCTGGCGAGGATCGTGGCGTCGTCGTCCGACAGAGGGCCGGCCGCCGGCAACTGTCCGCCGAGATTCTTGGCGATCATCGACAGAGAGCGCTGCGCGAGATTGCCGAGATCATTGGCGAGGTCGGCATTGGTCCGCGCGACGATGGCCTCATGGCTGTAGGAGCCGTCCTGGCCGAAGGGGATCTCGCGCAGCAGGAAATAGCGCAGCGCGTCCACGCCATAGGCGTTGGCGAGGTCGAAGGGGTCGATGACGTTGCCGACCGACTTCGACATCTTCTCCCCGCGATTATGGATGAAGCCGTGGGCGAAGACGGTCTTGGGCGGCTCCAGTCCGGCGGAAAGCAGGAAGGCCGGCCAGTAGACAGCGTGGAAGCGGATAATGTCCTTGCCGATGATGTGCAGATCGGCCGGCCAGAAGCGCTTGAAGCTCTCCGCCTGCGTGTCGGGATAGCCGACGCCAGTGATGTAGTTGGTGAGGGCGTCGACCCACACATACATCACATGCGCCTCGTCACCGGGCACCGGGATGCCCCATGAGAAGGTGGTGCGGCTGATCGAGAGATCCTGGAGCCCGCCCTTGACGAAGCTAACCACCTCGTTGCGGCGGCTCTCCGGGCGGATGAAGTCCGGGTGCGCCTCGTAATAGGCCAGCAGCCGCTCCTGAAAAGCGGAGAGGCGGAAGAAATAGCTCTTCTCCTCGGTCCACTCGACCGGGGTGCCCTGCGGCCCAAGGCGGACGCCGTCGGTGTTCACCGTCGTCTCATCCTCGGCGTAATAGGCTTCGTCCCGCACCGAGTACCAGCCGGAATAGGCGTCGAGATAGATGTCCCCCGCATCGACCATGCGCTGCCATATCGCCTGCGACGAGGCGATATGGTCATCGTCCGTGGTGCGGATGAAGCGGTCGTAATCGACGCCGAGCAGCGCATCCATCTGCTGGAAGCGCGTCGCATTCTTCGTCGCCCACTCGAATGGCGTCAGGCCCTGCTTCTCGGCCGTCTGCGCCATTTTGAGGCCGTGCTCGTCCGTGCCGGTGAGGAAGTAGACCTCGTAGCCGTCCAGCTTCTTGAAACGGGCCAGCGCGTCGGACGCTATCTTCTCATAGGCATGGCCGATATGCGGCGAGCCATTGGGATAGTCGATGGCCGTGGTGATGTAGAAGGCGGGTTTCACGCGGTCACTTCCTGCGGAAAAACCGGCTGCGGCTCGCTCAGGGCCGCACGGCCTCGTCGAGCGTCGCGAAGATCCGGAAGACGAGTGTTTTACGATCGAGATTATAGGTATCCGCGTCGATCGCAGCGCGGCGAACCTTCTCCCACACCTCCGGCAGGCGTGCAAGGCGCAGGCTGGGTCGCTGGCGCCGTCCGGTGGCATGATCGGACACCCAAGCCTCTACGGTGCCAACAAAATTCTCGAATGCCCCTCCCCGGTCGCCCTGGAGCCGCTCACCGAGCGCGTGCAAAGCCTTCGGGTCGACGGAGGGCAGCGAATCCAGAAGCTGTGACGTGGCCTTACGGACCTCCAGTCCATCGCCCGAGAGCAGCGCCAGCGCTTCCTGCACGCTGCCACCGGATGCCTCCGCGGCATCCTCGAAGCGTGCGCGATCAAGCCCCGGCATCGACACGCTCAGCGCCTCCAGTGCTGCCACTACTTCGGCCGTTTCCAGCGCGCGCAGATGCACCATTCGGCAGCGCGAGCGGATGGTGGGCAGCAGGCGGCCGGGCGCGTGGCTGACCAGAAGGAATAGGGAGCGCGAGGGCGGCTCTTCCAGCGTCTTCAGCAGAGCGTTAGCGCCCTGGGCATTCATCTCGTCGAGCGTATCGACGATGCACACGCGCCAGCCTCCGAGCGCGGCGGTCGAGCCGAAGAAACTGCGCACCCGGCGCACGGTCTCGGCCGGGATCATCGTCGGCAGCTTGCCGGAATCGTTGGGCGTGCGGCGAAGCACCAGAAGATCGGGGTGGGAGAGCGCGCTGACCTGCCGCGCGGCGGGGTTGGCAGCATCCACCGCCAGCGAATGCGCCGGCGCGGCCCCGCCCGAGAGCACGAAGCGCGCGACGCGATAGGCGAGGGTCGCCTTGCCCACCCCCTCCGGGCCGCCAAGCAGCAGCGCGTGCGGCAGGCGCCCGGCATCCCAGGCTTCGCGAATGCTCGCCTGCGCCTCGGCATGGCCGATGAGGTGATGCGTGTCGCGCGGTGTGGGCGCCGTGCCGAAACGGTCAGCTTCCAGGATTGGATCGCTCATGTTGAGACCCGGCGCTGGCGTGGCTTGCTGCCGTTCGGCGGGACCAAGCGGTCTTCGACCACGCGCCAGATCGCCTCCGCAACGTGGTCAGGCGGCTCGCTGGCGTCGATCACCACGCAGCGGGCAGGTTCGCGCGCCGCGATGGCGAGGAAGCTGTCGCGCAGGGTGCGGTGAAAGGTGATGCTCTCGCTCTCGAAACGGTCAGCACCGGCACCAGAACGGGCGGCGGCGCGGGCGAGGCCTTGCTCGGCGGGTAGATCGAGGATCAGCGTCAGATCAGGGCGCGTAGCGCCTACCGTGACGCGCTCCAGCGACTCGATCAGTTCCGCTGCGACGCGGCCGCTCGCGCCCTGATAGGCGCGGGTTGAGTCGGCGAAGCGGTCGGATAATACCCACATGCCTTGCGCAAGGGCCGGCCGGATCGTTGAATCGAGGTGATCGGCCCGCGCGGCGGCGAAAAGGGCGGTTTCCGCGAGGGGGCCGAGCGGCTTGGCAGCACCGGCGAGCAGCACATGGCGGATGGCTTCGGCGCCCGGCGAGCCACCCGGCTCACGGGTTACCACCACCGGGATACCGAGTTCACCAAGGCGGGCGGCGAGCCGGCGCACCTGCGTGGATTTGCCGGCGCCCTCCCCGCCCTCGAAGGTGATGAAGCGTCCGTGCCCGGCGGATGGTCTCGCCCGGCGTCCGGCCGCTGCCTCTGGTGCGCGCGTCGGCATATCAACTGGTCAGCTTTACCTTGCGCATCACTTCGTCATAGCCCTGCCGAAGCAGGCCAACCATGAGTTCATACGCGCCATCGAGCGCGCGGCGCCAGAGGGGGCCGGCCTCGATCGTCTCGGCGGCATAGAGCGGCACCTCAAGCGACACCTGGTCGCCGCGTGTGACTTCCAGCCGGGCGATTTTCGCGCCCTTCTCGACCGGCGCCTGGATCGGCCCCTCGTAACGGATGCGCGCCGCAATGCGCTCGTCGCCATTGCGCGGCACCAACACCTTGATCGGCCCCTCGCCGACCAGCGGAACGTTGCCCGTGAGCCCGCCATAAAGGGTGGCATCGCCCACCGTCTCGCCCTGGGCGAATAGCAGCCGCGACTCGAAGGAGCGGAACCCCCATTCGAGCAGTTTGCGGGCATCCTCGGCGCGTTCCTTGTCGGTCTTGGCGCCCATGATGACCACGATCAGCCGCTGGCCATCCTGCACCGCGGAGCCCACGAGATTGAAACCGGACTCCTTCAGATAGCCCGTCATGAAACCGTCCGCACCGAGGCTCATGCCGAGCAGCGGGTTGCGGTTGTTCTGGCGGATCTTGCTCCAGGTGAAGTCCGGTTCGCTGTAGATCTTGTAGAGGTCCGGGTAGCTGCGGATGATGTGGGCGGCGATGCGCGAAAGGTCGCGCGGCGTGGTCTTCTGGTCGGGATCCGACAGGCCGTTTGGGTTGTGAAAGCTGGATGCGGTCAGCCCGAGGCGCCTGGCCTCATCGTTCATCTTCACGGAGAAGGCGAGTTCGTTGCCGGCGATCGCTTCGGCGAGAATAATTGCTGCGTCATTGCCGGAGGGTATGATAGCACCCCGCATCAGGTCACTGACCTTGATGGAGCTGTTCAGCGCCGCGAACATCGTCGCGCCGCCCGAGGGAGCCCCGCCCCGGCGCCAGGCATATTCGCTGACTTTGAACTCGGCGTCCGGCGACAGTCGGCCCTCGGAGACCTCGCGAAACACCACGGCCATGGTCATGAGCTTGGCGAGGCTGGCCGGATAGTTCTGGGTATCGGCGGCCTTCTCAAACAGCACGGTGCCGCTGTCGAAATCGACCAGAATCGCCTGCGGCGAGGCAATAGTTGGGGCCTGCTGCGCCATGGCGGGCATGACGCCGACGATCAGCGCCTCGCAGAGCAGCAGAAGGCACAGGGCAAGACCAGAGCCGGAGGGCCGGGACATCCGTAGCGCGCGTGCCATGCTCATTTCTCTCCCGTGTCGGGCAGAGTTAGCAGCCGGCCACGCGGTCGGCAACGCTCGCGCGGCTGACCTTATGATCAGTAGAGGCCGCGACCGGTGCTGACCGGGGTGGGGGCATAGCCAAGCGCCGGCTGAGCGCCGACCATCCACCCGGGCGGCGGGCCATCGGCCTCGGCCACGACAGGGGCGGCGATGGGCGCAGGGCGGGCCGGCGCCGGCTGAGCCGCGGCGAACTGAACCTTGCGCTGAGGCTGCGGCGCGGCTGCCACGGGAGCTGCCGTGCGCGGCGGGATCGCCTGCGGTGCGGCGACGGCGACACGCGGCTGAACCTGCGGCTGCGGCTTGGCCGCGACGCGAACCGGAGCGACCACGGGCTCTTCCTCAAGCGCTTCCGCAACCTGCTGGTCGGGAACGTCGCCGAGATCGAACGGACGGGCCGGCGGCAGCGGCACATTGGCGGCCACAGTCGTCGTCGAAGCCGTGCGCATCGGGACCGGAGCGGCCGAGGCAAACATCGTGTTCGGCGCCGGGGCATTGCCATTCTGGCGCAGCGTGGCGGCGAGCTGAATATCGTCGGAGCCTTCGAGCGGCGCGCGGCCGACATACTCGACCTTCACCCGCGCCGTGCCGCGACCCTTGAAGCCGAGCAGATCAGCGGCGCGCTGCGAGAGGTCGATGACTCGGTTGCCATGATAGGGGCCGCGATCATTCACGCGCACCACCATCGACCGGCCATTGTCCTTGTTGGTCACGCGGACATAGGACGGCATGGGCAGCGTGGGATGCGCCGCCGCGATCGAGTGCATGTCGTAGATTTCGCCATTGGCCGTGAGGCGACCATGGAAGTCGTCACCATACCAGGATGCCAGACCTTCTGCCTTGTACGTGCTTGGCTCCTGCGGGACATAGGTCTTGCCGGCCACCACATAGGGCTTGCCGACGCGGTAGGCTCCGCCGCCCTTGGGTACGGGCTGACCCATGGCGATGACGCGCGGGCTGGCGGAGACGCCATATTTCGGATCGATCCGGCTCGACAGCTTTTCGGAGCCGCTGCAGTTGGCGACCATCAGGCCCACGCCGCACAGGGCGACGAGACGACCGATGCCGACGATGCGCTGGCGCGCCGGCGAACCGGCGGAGCTGGCAAGAGTTGGATTCGTCCCCATTCACCCGACCGTTTGTGAGCGCCCTGCCCCTGCGTCGTGCTCGACGCGTGAAGCTTGGCGCACCTCACCCGAAATCGCTGGAAGTCTAGCCTGCGATCCCACTCCTGTCTGCCAAGAGGCGGGGGGAGTGAGGCAAAAATGGGGCGCACATTACATTATGGTAAAGGAAGGGTTTTCGGCCGTGTTGGCGGAATTTCCGTTCCTTGCCAAGATGTTAACGCCGTGGTGCGCGGTCTCTATGTACCTACGTTGTGCCGAAAACAGCCGGCCTGCAAGGGGTTTCCGGGGCTGATCCACGCCTCATTGCGGGCCCGTCTGGCGCGGCGCTACCGCCAGCAAGCGCGGGCCGGGAGGTAATTTGATGACGCTCCTGCAGCCGCTGCCGGGGATGTCCGGAACGATACACAAGGCATCATCGGCCCACAGCGCGACAGCGAAAAGCCCGCCGCCGACGTTCAGCACCCCTTCGGGATACTCGCCGATCCTCTCCTCGCTGTGCACCGTGCCGGTGCCGGCCTCCAGCCAGGCGAGCTTGCCGCTCTGCTGGTTGGTGACGACCACGCGGGCGCCATCGCTGGAGACGGCGACGCCATAGGGCATCAACCCGACGCGCGGGCGGGCGATCTCCCGACCATTCGGAATCTCCAGCACCGACAAGTCGTTACTGCGGACATTGGCGACATAGAGCCTGCGCCCGTCCGGCGACAGGGCCAGCGCGAACGGGGCCGTCCCGGTTGGCCATGTCGCGACGCGGCGCATCTGGGCGAGATCCACCACGCTGACCGTGTGGCTTTCCCTGTCGGCCACATAGGCGTGCGCGCCATCCTGGTCGAGCACGACGCCGGCGGGCGATCGGCCGACGGTAACCCGGCCCAACTCGGCGCCGGTCGCAGCATCGAGCTGGATCAGGGCATCACCGCTCCAGTCCGTGACAAGGAGGCTCTCATCACGCGAATCCAGCGCAATTCCAAAGGGTTCACGCCCGATCCTGTAGCGCGCCGTCACCGCGGGCGCTGTGAGATCCACCCGCGACACCTGGCCGAGATCAGGGTGCGTGACATAAGCGGTCCGGCCATCGCGCGTCACGGCGATGCCGGCGGGCACCTTGTCGAGCGCGATCTCGCCCACCACCCGGCCCGCCACCGGATCAACCAGCGTGAGCCGCCCCGCCTGCTGCGACACCACAGCGAGCAATGGCGGCTCTTCCGCCCTCGCGGATGGCGGCGCCAGCAGAATGGCCGCGAGCATAAGTACGATGAGGGCGCGGCCTGCGCGGCGCGTCATTTCCCCTCGACCTTCGCCTTCAGCCCTTTGAGGCCCTGCGTGATGTAGTCGTTCATCGCGGCGACGGCGGCCTCATCGTTGAGGTTCTCCGGCGGTTCATTGGTGGTGTCCGCGCGGTAGAAGCGCGCGCTCCAGGCCACCTCGCTGCCCCCCGACGCCGGTTTCACCTCGATGGTCGAGGTGTAGAAGCTTACCGGCAGCGCCTCGACATTCTCCGTCGAGAGGCGGTAGGCGAGGCGCATGGCGGTCGCGTCCGCCTCGTCAAGCCCCTCGGTTATCTCGCCTTTTTCCAGCTTGAGCACGCGCCCGGTCCCATCGCTCGTGGCGGTCGCCTTCTTCACCAGCGGATGCCAGCCGGAGATCCCTGCGAGGTCCAGAAGCACCTTCCACACGGCCGCGGGTGGCGCGGCGATCAGGATGGTCTCGTCCGCCTTCTGGGGGGTCGGGCCATGCGCGGCGAGCGGCATCAGGCCGGCCAGCAGGACGGCGGCAGCGGCAAGAAGCGGGAGGGCGAGACGCGGGAGGCCGAGACGGGGAAAGCCGGGGCGTTGGTTCATCAGCATGTCCTTCTTCAGGCAGGTAAGCGATCGGGACGCCGGCTCTTGAGCGCAGCGACAACGAAGAGGGCGACGAGCAAAGTGAGGGCGAGCGCGGCGGGTAGCGGAGAGGTGGCGACGGGCACCGCGACAAGCCGCGGACGGGTGGTCGCCAGAACCGCGTCGGCCATCTGGGCCGGGCTCTCCAGAGGAAAGAACGCAAGCGAGGTCTGCGCAGCAAGCACTTGCAGGTGCTCGGCTTTCATCGAGCTCAGATGCTCGGTGCCGCCCGCCGCCTCGGCTCCCCAGGGGGCGTTGCGCGGGTTGTAGCCGGCGCGGCTCGGGGCATCCTCCGGCGGCGGGCCCATGCGGTTTTCCTGCGGCACGTCGGCCTCGTCGTAAAAGCCGATCTCGCGCCCGTCCTCGTTATATTTGGGGATCGGCACGGGCTCGGAGCCGCCGACGCCTACCAGCACGCCTCGCGTGTCTCCGGCGCCGTCGAACGGTGGCATGGCACCTCCCGCTAGTGGCGGTGCTTCCTGTCCGTCTGTGAGGAAGACGAGGTCGGCATTGACCGAGGCGGCGAGGGTGAGTGCGGCGTGCACGCCGCGCGCGACATAGCTGTCGCCTTCCCACGCCATGCGCCAGTCGAGCGCGGCGATGGCGCCATCGATGGCGGCGAAGTTCTCGCAGACCTCGGCGGGTTCGAAGAGCAGGAAGCTGCGCCGCTCGGTGAAGATGCCGAGGCCGAGGCGGGACTGACAGGGCAAGGCGGCGAGCAGCCCCTGCCCCGCCCGCCGCGCGGCGGCAAGCCGCGCCAAGCCGTTGACATCCCTGACATTCATGCTGCCGGTGACGTCGATCACCAGCAGCACGTCGCGGGCTTCGCGCTGGCGGATCACGGTCGGCGCGACGAGGGCGGCGAGGCTCGCCAGCAGCGCGGCGGCGAGGGTGAGACGGCGCGCGTCGCCATACAGGTATTTTAGCACCTGTCTCATGGTAGCCCCTTCGGGATGCCCGGCAGGTCGGTCCAGAGCTTCTTGGCCGCCTCGGGCGGGATCTCCTCGCCGTCCATGTCGAGCTGGGGAAAATCGCGCACCAGCCGCATGGCGATGTCGAGATTGAACTTGGCGTCCCAGAAATCCGGCTGGATCACCAGCGCGTCGCGGTAATTCTGCTTGGCGAGGCGGACGAGCGGTGTCGCCGGATCGATGCGGTTCACGCCGAGATGCTCGATGGCGAGGCGCAGCCTTGCATTGCCGATGGTGAACAGCGCGGCGGCGGCGAGACGGCGATCCTCGTTATGGATCAACTGGTTGGCGAGCGGCTGCGCCTCCTCCAGCCGGTCGCGCCGGGTGAGAAAGGCGAGCCGTGCGAAGATCAGCGGGGCGGGATCCTGCGCGCTGGTGGCGATATCCTGCCCGGCCATGAGGGCGGCGATGAAGGCGTTGTCGCGCCGCTCCAGATGCAGCCGCGCGGCGAAATAAGTGATCGCCGCGAGCCCGAGGGCGAGGAGCAGCGTGCCGGCGGCGAGGGTGAGGCGCCCTGCCCTCATGCGGCTCTCCTGTCATCGCTGAGGTGTTTTGTTACCTCTGTCCGGTTCGCCGGCGCGGCTGCGGGGCCGTGATGGCGGCGGAGCGGGCGTTCGGCGCATTTCGCCAGCAGGATCAGGAAGATGCCGGCCGCCGCCACGCTGAAGGCGGTGCGCGCGAGGTCGCGCCGGGGGATGCGCTCGACATAGGTGAGCGGGCGCGTCTCCTGCCGGTTGATCTCGGCGATGGCCTGACCCACCGCCTGCGGGCTGGTCGCCTCGAAAGCCCGGTAGGGCACGCCAAGGCTTTGAAGAAACAGGTGAAGATGCCGCTCGGGGTTCGCCTGTGGCGTGTCCTCGCCGGGCGGCGGCACCTCGAAAATGCCCTTGGCGCCGCGTGAGCGCAGGAACAGCCAGTATAAATGTACCGGCGTGCGCGCGACCGCGTCGCGCAGGGCGTCCTGCACCCGGCGGTCGATCAGGGCGGCGCCGTCGGAGACCAGCAGGATGGCGCGGGAGGCTTCGGCGGTGTCGTCGGCGAAGGCGGAGAGGGCAAGCGCCAGCCCGCGCCCGACATTGGTGAAGGCGAGGCCCGGACGGTCGATGGCGTCGATGGCGGCCTGGACGACCTGGTGATGGTCGGTCAGCGGCAGAACCGGCATGGGCGAGGTCGAGAAGGCGGCGACGCCGATGCGGTCATGCGGCCGGCCAGCGACGAACTCGCCCAGCAAGTGCTTGGCAGCGCTGGATTTTGACTGTTCGTCGCCGCTGGGGGCGCGGTCGGCGAAATTGTTGTCCATGCTGGAGGAGCGGTCGAGCAGCAGCACGAGATGTGCCCCCGTTCCCTCCCTGATTACCGTCTGCTCGCGCCGATGCAGGCCGGCGAGCCCGACCACCAGCGCCAGGATCGCCAGCGCCCCGGCGAGCTTCAGCGCGATGCCGAGAGCGCGCGAGATGGGGTCCGGCGGGATCAGGCCCGTCGTCGGAATTCCCTGCCGGTTGAAGACGTTAGCGAGGAAGGGCAGCAGCGCCAGTGCCGCGAGGGCCAGCACCCAGGGGTAATCGACGCCCCAGCTCCGGGTGATCGGATCGGCAATATGATACCACGCGCTCATGCCGAGCCCCGCTCGATGGCGCGCAGCCGGCCGGCGAGGGCGGCGAGCTCCGACGGCGGAAAAATCCGTTGGGCATCAAGCACATCACCACCGAAGAAGGCACGGCGCGAGGCCTCGAACAGCCGGCGGATTTCGGCTTCCGCGACCCGGAAAGCGGCATGACCGGCGAAAAACCCCGGCAGATCCTCCGCGAATACCCCCTGCCCGGCCGTCATATCGAAGGCGCGATGGAGCGCCTGAAGGGCGGCTTCATAGCTGGATGATGAGTGCAGTGAGGTGGACGATGAGGCCGGTGTGTCCGGCAAAACCGGCCCGCGCGTGGCCAGTGAGTGCGATCTGTCGCGCCGCGGGTCCATCGCGGCGCGGACCTGACGGGCGGCGCGGGCGAAGGGCCGGCCGCGCCGCTGGCCGAAGGTGCCCCACCCCATCTGCCAGGCGATGAGCAGCAGGCCGGCGAGCGCGGCCACCCCGCCCCCGATGAGTCCCCGGATGGTCCCTGTCGTCGGGATCGGGCGCGGGGCGATGTCCGGGCGCAGCGTCATCACCGCCCCCTGCTCGGTCGAGACGATTTCGCGCAGCGGCGACATCAGGAAGGACCACGGGGGCACGGCGACCGGCACGCGGCGTTCGCCGTCGCGGGCATAGAGGGTGAAGCCGGGGATCTCCAGCCGCTTGGGCTCCAGCGCGGCGTAGAAGCTCTGATAGGTGAGTTCCAGCCGGTAGCGCTGGACGCCATCGCTCATCCCCTCGTCGCGCAGATCGACGGCACGCAGGTCGAGCCAGTAATCGACCGGGCGCGGCTGGGGCAGCGAGGCCGGCTCCAGCGTGAACGGCGCGTCGAGCGCGATCTCCACCGTATGGCGGATCGTGTCGCCTATGAGATAGCCGAAGGGGCGCGGGGCGTAGAGCTCGACCGAGCGCAGCTGCGCCATCGCCGGGCCGGCGAGCGCCGTCAGCAGCAGCAGCGGGAGGAGCGCGCGCCAGAACCGCATCTAGCCCTCCATCAGCCGGCGGGTCAGCGCCTCGACATCGAGCCGGTCGCGCAGCGCGAAGGGGCGCAGGCCGCGCCGGGCGAAGGTCGTGTCCAGCGCGGCGCGGCGGGCCTGTTCGGCGGCGATCCAGCGCTGGCGCAGGCGCGGGCGCATGAAGACGAGGCGCGCCGCCCCGGTCTCGAGATCCGCCGTCTCGATGAAGCCCCAGCGCGGCAACTCGTTCTCCAGCGTCGCCTCGCTCACCACCACCGGCACCACGTCGTGCCGCCACAGCGCGTCGAGCAGCGTATCGAGCGCGGTCGCGGGCATGAGAAAGTCGGAGATGAGAAACACCAGCGCCCGCCGGCCGGGCAGCAGCGCGGCGGCTTCCAGCAGGCCGTCGCAGCCGGTCCCCTGCGGGCGGGCACCCGCGAGCAGGGCGGCGACCTCGCTCTCCAGCCCGCGCCTTCGGGCGAAGGGCAGCATCACGTCCTCGCGCAGGCGGCTATCGGCGCCGAACAGGCCGAAACTGTCGCCGCTGCGCACGACGGAGAGCGCGATCAGGCTGGCGAATTCCGCGACGCGCCCCGCCACCGCCGCGCCGAAGCGCATGGAACCGGACAGGTCCACCAGCGTCGCCACCGGCACGGCGCGGCGGGGCGAGAACTGGCGCACATGCAGATGGCCATGCGGGTCGCGCAGCGAGACTCGCAAATCGATGCGGCGTGGGTCCGGCTGGCGCAGCAGGTCGACATGGCGGCGGAACTCGCCCTCCGCCCCCTCCCCGCGGCCGGGATGCGCGCCGGGCAGCACGCCCTCGGGCCGCCAGCGCAGGCGATAGGCGATGGGCTGGGGCGTGAGGCTGTCGTCGCCGCCAGTCACGGTGCGGGCACCCGCGCGAACACGCCGGCGATGAGATCGCCGACCACCCGCTCGCGGCGCAGCTCATAGACCGGGTCGATGAAGATGCGGTGCGCCATGACCTCGGGAAACACGGCGCGCAGATCCTCCGGCACCACCATGTCGCGGCCTTCCAGCCAGGCGCGCACGCGGGCGGCGCGCAAGAGGTAGCTCATGCCGCGCGGGCTGGCCCCGCCCTGCACGAGGCGGCGGATGTCGACGCCGTCGATCTCCAGCCCCAGCGTTTCGGGAAAGCGCACCGCGTCCCACAGCGCCAGCACATAGGCCTCCAGCGCCGGGCTGGAGCGGATGCCGGACTGGATGGCGCGGGCCACCGTTTCCAGCGCCTCCGGGTCGAGCACGCCGGTCTCCACCTCGGTGAGCAGCGTGTCGACGTTGTGGAAGCGCGGGTCGAAGATGAGCTGGCGCTTGGCTTCGGCCTCGGCGGGCATGCCGACCTGCACCTCCATGAGGAAGCGGTCGCGGGCGGCGGCGGGCAGCTCGAAGGTCTCCTCCCGCTCCACCTTGTTGCGGTCGGCGAAGACCTGGACATGGGGAAAGCGGTATTCGCGGTTGAAGGCGGAGACCGAGCGCTCGGCCATCAACCGGAGCATCAGCGAATGCACCTGCGGACGGGCGCGGTTGATCTCGTTGAAGAAGAACACCGAGAGATGCTCGCCCTGGCGCAGCAGCGGGCCGGGGTCGATGCGCGGGCGGCCATCCTCGCCGAGATGGGCGTGGTAGATGAGATCGGCCGGCATCAGGTCGATCGTGCCCTCGATGCGCTCGAAGGCGCCGCCAATGGCGCGGGCAACGGCGCGCAGCAGCGTGGTCTTGCCGACGCCGACATCGCCTTCCAGCAGCACATGGCCGCGGGCGAAGGTGGCGATGGTGATGAGGCGGATGACGCGCGCCTGCCCCAGCACCACCTTGCCGACCTCGCGCTCGAAGCGCAGGGCATGGCCGCGCCAGTCCTCCAGCACGGAGTCGGTGTCGCGAACGATACGCATCGCACGGCCTTTCCAGAGGTCCGGAGCCCGTGGCCCGCCGCAGCGCGCGGTGGCGCCGCCGGGCCGTCCCGGAAAAGAGGCGCGGCCCACGCGCCGGGCGAACCCGAGCGACGTCGGCCGCGCCAGTGACCCACAAGCCGGACGGTATGCCCGGAGGATCGCGGGGCAGACGGAGAAATCTGTCTGCCCACGGGTGGGTTCGAGAAAGCGAAGGCAGAGCGGGTCAGTTCGCCGTGGGGATCTTGCTCACGTCGTAGACGAACTTGCCGGTCTGCTCGAAATACTTCACGCGCTGGGCGTTGCGCTGCTCCATCGCCTGGATGGACTGCTGCTGCTTGTTCAGCTCCTTGGGGTCGTGCTTGGGATCATATTTCGACCCCTGCACCTGCGCGGGATAGCCAGGCTTGGGCTCCCAGCAATTGCCGGGCGCCTTGCAGTTGGTGCCGTCATAGGCGCTGGCGCCCACCACCATGGCGAGGCCGAAGGCGCCGGCAGCGGCGGCGAGGATGGAGAATTTCACGCTGCGGTCGATGAGGCTCATGTTCCGTCTCCTTGGGTTTCCACCGTTGGGGCTTGTTTCCACCTTGAATGCCGGCGTTATCCCGCCGGTCCGCCGCACTGGGGAAGCAGCTCTTCGGCTGGCTCGATGTGCGCGGCGTTCTCGTTGAAGGGCTTGAACGTGCTGCGCTGCTCGGCGGTCAGCCAGGTCGCGCTCTGCGGGTCGCCCTTGTAGACATGCCGGACCCAGGCCATGACGAGCAGCATCTCGTTCATGTTCAGCGCGCCATACATCGGACCCATCTGGCCCTGTGCGCCGCCGAAAATGGTCTCGAACAGGCCCTGGTCGGTCTCGTTCTTCGGGTAGGTCCAGTAGCTGTCGTTCAGCCCCGGCCCGATCTTGCCCTCGGCATAATGGCCATGGCAGCCCGAGCACATGGACAGGAACAGCTCATGCGCCTTGGGCAGGCAGACCGCTTTCTCGTTGTAGATGTTGGTGCCGGTTGCGAGGAACGTCTTGACCGCCTCGGTGTCGCGGCCTTCCTCGGGAGCTTCGGAAAGCTCGAGGGGAGCACCGGTGACCGTGTTGGTCAGCATGATGGCGGCATGGGCACCCCAGGCCAGGGTGCCGACGGTAACAAGCGCCGCTGCCGTCTTCAGAAAAGATGTCGTTCGCATCGGACCCTTTCACGGGTGAGTGTCGGGGGCGTCCCGGGCGCCGGGCGGGGCGCGCCGGGACGGCCGGAAGTGACTCAGCTATTGGGCTTGAGGAGCGGAATGCCTTCCTCGACGAGGATCGCTTCGATCTGCGGCCGCGCCGTATCCAGCGCGGCGTTCAGCTCGTCGCGCAGCGCCGTGTCCGCCTTGCGCACGCCGATCGCCTGATCGTAATGCATGGGGATGGGCGTGTCGTTCGGGCGGTCGAGATCGTTGGAGATCACCGTCATGCGCAGCGCGGTGGGCGACTGCTTGACGTAGCGGGCCACCTCGGGGGCGAAGGCTATGCCGACATCGGCCTCCCCGCTCGCCACCTCGGTGACGATGCGGTCGCCGGGCACCTGCGTCCACTGGTTGCGGCGCGACTTGAAGTTGACCAGCGAATACATGTAGGCGGCATTGTCCTCGAAGCGGCCAATGCGCTTCAGCATGGTCTCGGCCGGCGAGTAGAAGCGCACGGCGAACCGGCTCTGGTCCTTGATCTGCTGGTCATCCCAGGCGGTCGCGGTGATGTTGCGGTCCGCCTTGGTCACCAGCACATAGCCGGTGCGGTAATAGGGCTTGGTGGCGAGCACGCGCTCGTCGCCGACATCGACGCCCATGACGACGTCGCAATTGTTCTTGTCGAGCTGGTCGCGCACCAGATAGATGCCCGCCTGCTCGGTGCGCACGAAGACCGGCTTGCGGCCCATGGCCTGCGCCAGCGCCAGGGCGATGCGGTCCTCGAAGCCGGAATTGTCCTTCTCGGAGAACGGCGCCTCGGCATTGGAGGCGCAGATGCGCAGTTCCTTTGCGGCCGGCGTCGCCGGCGGCGTGCCGACCTTGGCGTCGGTCTGCGGGGCGACGGTGGCGGCACCCGCGGCGGTGGCGAGGCCGATGAGGGCAGCGCCGGCGGCGAAAGTGCTAAGCCGGCTTAGTATCGTGCGTCGGGGCGCAATCATGACGTGTCCTCCGGGGCCGAAGCCGGCGGCGCGCGGCCGGCCGGACGGGCTGACGATGTGTCGGGAGATGGGGCCGCCCGCGTCAGGAGGCGCGCGGGCGGCCGGGCCGTGTCAGGCCGTGGGATCAGCCGCCGTTGCGGATGATCTCGGTCGAGTACTCGCCGACCTTCGGGTCGTCATAGGGGCCCTTGCCGTCGAGCGAGAACACCATCACGCCGCCACCCATCTGGGTGTAGTGCTGGAGCTGCTTGAAGGCGCCCACCGAGCCGAGGCCGGCGGTCGGGTCGTTGAGGTCGAACACCAGGCCGACACCCGGCCAGCCGCCGACGCCGTAATAGATGGCGACGTATTGCGTGCCGTTATGGGTGTAGGTCATCGGGTGGCCGATGACGCCGGAGGGAAGCTTGAACTTCCAGAGCAGCTCGCCGGTGTCGCTGTCGCGGGCCTTGATGAAGCCGTCCAGCGTTCCGTAGAACATCACGCCGCCGCCGGTGGCGAGCGTGCCGCCCCAGGCCGCGAAGCGCTCCATCACTTCCCACTTGTACTTGTTGTTGATGGCGTCATAGGCCTTCACCTGGCCCAGGCCCTCATAGGTCTGCCGGTCGCCCTTCGGCCCCGGATACATGTTCAGCGTCGCGCCGACGAAGAACTGACCGGCACGGTAGGGAAGCATGAAGGGCTCCCAGTCCATGCAGATGTGGTTGATGCCCATGAAGAACGACTTGCGCTGCGGGTCGTAGCTGTCATGGCCCTGGTTGTGGTAGCCCATGGCCGACGGGCAGATGTCGCGGCCCTTGTGGTCCATGCGCGTGCCGAATTCCGGATCACGCTGCGGCAGGCCGGTCTTCAGGTCGACCTGCTTCACCCAGTTGACCGTGTCGTCGATCTTGTCGGCCGAGACGAGGTCGCCATTGGTGCGGTCGAGCGTGTAGACGATGCCGTTGCGGTCCGGGTGGGTCAGCAGCTTGCGCATCTTGCCGGTCTTGTCCTGCTGCTCGGAGAGCATCATGACGTTGACGCCGGCATAGTCCCACTCGTCATGCGGGGTCTTCTGGTAACCGAACTTGGCCATGCCGGTGTCGGCATCGCGGCCCCAGATGGTCATGGTCCACTTGTTGTCGCCCGGACGCATGGTCTCGTTCCACGGCGCCGGGTTGCCCGAGCCGTAATAGAACAGGTTCGTGCCGGGATCGTAGGCGTACCAGCCCCAGTTGGTGCCGCCGCCGATCTTCCACGCCTCGCCTTCCCAGGTCGCCTGGCCGAGGCCCTTCTGACCGTAATGCGGGTTGGCGCTGTTGAAGTCGTTGGCGAGGCGGACTTCCTCGTCGGGGCCGGTGGCGTAGGCGCGGTACTTCTGCTGGCCGGTGGCGATGTCATAGGCGGTGACATAGCCGCGCACGCCGAGCTCGGCGCCCGAGGAACCGATCAGCACCATGTCCTTCACCACATAGGGGGCGATGGTGAGCGTCGAGCCGACCTTGATGTCGGAGTTCTCGAGCTTCCAGTACTCCTCGCCGGTGTCGGCCTTCAGCGCGACGACATTGCCGTCGAGCTGGGTCTTGATGATGAGCGGGCCGACCTTGCCATTGCCCGGCCAGTAGGCGAGGCCGCGGTTGACGACGTCGCAGCAGGCAACGGCGCGGGCCGTCGGGTTCTGCTTCGGCTTGTGCTGCCACAGGATCTTGCCGGGCTCGTTGAGCGAGACGGCAAAGGTCGTGTTCGGGAACGGCGAGTGAATGTACATCACCCCGTCGACGACCAGAGGCGTGCCTTCATGGCCGCTGAGGACGCCGGTGGAGAACGACCAGGCCGCTTTCAGGTCCTTGACGTTCTGCTTGGTGATCTGATTCGCTTCGCTGTAATTATTGGCGTCGTAGTTCTTGCCGGTCATCGGCCAGTTGTCGGTGCTCTTCGACAGCTCGACGAGCTTGTCGTTGGCGAGCGCCGGCGCGCTTGCCCCCAGGCATACCGTGGCCGCCAAAGCGGCGGCGACGGTGAGCGCGGACACCGAAGAGTGCAGTCGGCTCATGTGACTTCCTCGCGTTTCCAATTCCCAGGCCGCTCCCCATCTCCCGGCGTCGCCGGCAGTGGGGATGTCGTGCTTTCCTGACCGCCACACCCATGACCACAGCGCGTGGCGTTGGCGTTCTTCATGGGTGTTGTTTTGGTTGGTGGCAGGAATTCTTATATTTTGTTTATATTGGCGTGATTTGCAGGATCATTGTTTTCGTGAAGTGAAGTCGTGTCTTTAGGCAGTTTGGAAATTCTCGGCAGGAACTTTTCCATGGTTGCCGCGAGTTTTGCGCAAAACTGTGCGGAAGGCTTGCCGCCCGGCTTCCAAAGTGATGTCATGCCAGAGCCTTGGTGCCGTTTATCGCTGCGTCACCGCCCCCGGCCTGCCGGCGACACGGGCGCAGCAAAGCGGTCGAGATGCCCAAGCGGGGCAACGATCATAAGAAGTTTATAAGTATAGATGAACGTAAACGCGCCATTCCTTGTCCGGGCCCTGCTCGGCTCTTTGCTCGTCCTGCCGCTCGCCGGCTGTTCGGGCGAGAGCGAGCCGGAGACGCGCGAGCGCGTGGCAACGCCGGCCAGCGACGTGGTGGCCAAGCGGATCTGGCTCGACCCGGTGGACAAGATCGACCCGGCGGTCTGGCTCGCCTCCCGCGACGCCGGCCGCGATGTTGCCGCCGGATCGCCGGCGGTGGTCATTTGGCAGACACGGCTCGACGCGGCCGATGCGCGTTTCGGCGAGACCGACCGGATGATCGCCAACCGCGCGGCGCAGCTTGAGACGATGCTGGGCGAGATCGGCGTGCGCGAGAGCGCCAGCCAGATCGTCGACGCCTTCATGCCCTTTGCCGAGAAGGGCTCGCGGCGCGGCTTCAGCGACCTGTGCCAGCACTATTACAACCTCCGCAAGCAGGGCCTGTCGCAGTCCGACGCGCTGGCGACGCTGAAGGCCGAGCCCGTGCGGGCGGAGCCGGTGGCGCCGGCCGATCCCCCCTCCCCGGCGTCGCCCTCCCCCGCATCGCCCTCGCCCGCCGGCGAGGTACGGCCATGAACGCCTTCGCCCCGGATTCGTCCCGGCAGGGCGACGGCGCCACCTGGGACCGGCGCTCGCTGCGCTGGCAGGTGATGATGGCGGTGGTCGCCATCAATCTGTGCGCGGCGCTGGCGGCGATGGTGGTGACCATCGTCAATGCCCGCCGCGCCACGGAGGTGGAGATCACCTCCTCCCTCACCATCGCCGAGCGTTTCGTCGAGGAGACGCTGGAGCGCCTTGCCGACCGCGAGGGCGGCGCCGCCTCGCTGGCGCAGCTGCCGCTGCATGTGAGCGGGCTGCGCCATGTGCGCATCCATATCGAGGACGCGCAGGGCCGCGTGCTCGATGTCGACCCCGGCGCTCACGCGCCCGCGGCGGACGAGGACGCGGCCGAAAGCGAGGTTCCCGCCTGGTTCGTCGCGCTGGTGCGGGTGGCGCCCGAGGGGCGCGACATGCCGGTGGTGGAGAATGGCGCGGTGGTCGGCCATGTGCGCGTGGTCGGCGAGGCCGCCGACGAGATCGCCGAGGTCTGGCATGATACTTCCGACCTCGCCGTGCTTATGCTGGCGGTGAACATCGTCGTGCTGGTCGCGCTCTATCTCGTGCTCGGCCGGCTGCTGGCGCCGCTCAGCACGCTGGCGGGCGGGTTGAATGCGCTGGGCGAGGGGCGGTTCGGCCATCGCGTGCCGGTGCCGGATGTGCGCGAACTGGCGCTGATCGCCGAGCGGTTCAACGCGCTGGGCGCGGCGCTCAATCAGGCCCGCGACGACAATGAGCGGCTCAATGAGCGCATCATCCATGTGCAGGATGATGAGCGCCGGCAGATCGCGGCCGATCTGCATGACGAGCTCGGGCCCTGCCTGTTCGGCCTGCGGGCCAATGTCGAATCGATCCACCGGCTGGCCACCCGCGCCGAGCCGGAGCTGGCGACGCGGCTCGGCGAGCGCACGGCGACCATGGCGGAGATCCTCGACCGGGTGCAGCATCTCAACCGCCGCCTGCTGCGCAAGATCCGGCCGATGGCGCTCGGCCATGTGCCACTCGGCACGGTGATCGGCGGGTTGATCGCCGACTTTGAACGCCACTCGCCGGGGCATCGCTTCCAAATGTCCATCGAGGGCCTGGCGGAGCGCTATCCCGACAGCGTGGAACTGACGGTCTATCGTTGCATCCAGGAGGCGGTGACCAACGCGCTGCGCCATGGCGGTGCCGACAGGATTGCGATCACGCTGCGCGCGGCCGAGGATGGCCGCATGCTGGCGCTGCGGGTCGAGGATGACGGAGTCGGCATGGCGCCGGATGCCGAGCCCGGCTTCGGGCTGATCGGCATTGGCGAGCGCCTGAGCGCGCTGGGTGGCACCTGGCGCATCGCGCCGCTGTCGCCGCGCGGCACGCGGGTGGAAATGAGCGTTCCGGTGCGCGTGGGCGCCGGCGACGAAGCAAGGATTCTGGCAGGATGACGTGCGTTCTGGTGATCGACGACCACCCCATTGTGCTGCAGGGCTGCCGGCGGCTGCTGGAGGATGCGGGCGTCGAGCGCGTGCTGGAGGCGAGCTCGGTGCTGAGCGGCTACCGGCTGTTCCGCCGCGAGAAGCCCGATGTGGTCATCATCGACCTCGCTCTGCACGGCAATGGCCTGTCGGGCCTGCTGCTGGTCCAGCGCCTGCGTTCGCAGAATCCGCGCACGCCCATCCTCGTCTTCTCCATGCATGGCGACCCGGTGATCGTCAGCCGGGCGCTGGAGGCGGGCGCCACCGGCTATGTGCTGAAGGACACCTCGTCCGGCGCGCTGCTGGAGGCGTTTGAGAAGGTGCGGCGCGGCCAGCCCTATATGAGCCACGACCTCGCCATGCAGATCGCCCTGCTCGGCACGCGCCGGGAGGCGCCGCTCGCCGACATCACGCCGCGCGAATTGCAGACGCTGTCGCTGCTGGCCGAAGGCAAGGATTACAGCCACATCGCCGACGAGCTGGGCATCAGCTACAAGACGGTGGCCAATACCTGCTCGCAGCTCAAGGTGAAGCTCGGCGCGTCGAGCCTGCCGGAGCTGGTGCGCTCATCCATCCAGTATCTCTCCGCCTCGCCCTATGCCGGGGCGCCGCGCCGCGCCAGCTGAACCACCGCCGGCCTATTCGTCGAGGATCTCGCGCACCTTGGTGGCGAGCGCCTCGATGTTGAAGGGCTTGGGCAGGAGATGCGTGCCGGCGTCGAGCACGCCGTTATGCACGATGGCGTTGCGGGTGTAGCCGGTGGTGTAGAGCACCTTCACCAGCGGGTGGAGCCGGCGCACCTCGTCCACCAGCTGCCGGCCGGACATGCCGGGCATCACCACATCGGTGAACAGCAGCGTCGGACAGGGGCCGGATCGGATGACCTCCAGTGCCTCCAGCGGGCCGGCAGCCTCGATCACCGTGTAGCCGAGATCGCGCAGCACCTCGCAGGAGAGGTTGCGCACCCGCGCGTCGTCTTCCACCACCAGCACGGTCTCGCCGGGCACGCCGCGCCCGGCCGCGTCGCTCTCGCGCTCGCGCTCCTCCGGCTCGGTGCCGCGCATCCGTGGCAGGTAGATCTTGATGGTCGTGCCGACGCCGAGTTCGGAATAGATGCGCACATGGCCGCCGGACTGGCGCACGAAGCCATAGACCTGGCTGAGCCCGAGGCCGGTGCCCTTGCCCACCGGCTTGGTGGTGAAGAACGGGTCGAAGGCCCGCGCCATGGTCGGCTCGTCCATGCCCATGCCGGTATCGGTGACGGCGATCAGCACATATTGGCCGACCGTCAGGCCGGAATCGCGGGCGTAGATGTCATCGACATAGGCATTGGTGGTCTCGACCGTGAGCGTGCCGCCCTCCGGCATGGCGTCGCGCGCGTTCACCGCGAGGTTGAGGATGGCGCTCTCCAATTGCGCGGGGTCGACCTTGGTGCGCCACAGCCCGGCGCCGATGACGGTTTCGACGCGGATGGTCTCGCCGAGCGTGCGGATGAGCAGGTCGCTCATGCCGGTGACGAGGCGGTTGACCTCGATCGGCTTGGGCGAGAGCGGCTGCTGGCGGGAGAAGGCGAGCAGGCGCTGGGTCAGCGTCGCCGCGCGCTGGGCGCCGTCGAGCGCGGCATCGACGAAGCGGCCGACATCGGTGTCGCCCTTGGCGAGCTTGCGCTGCATCAGGCCGAGGCCGCTGATGATGACGGCCAGCATGTTGTTGAAGTCGTGCGCGATGCCGCCGGTGAGCTGGCCGACCGCTTCCATCTTCTGCGCCTGACGCAGCCGCTCCTCGGCCTTGGAGCGCTCCTCCACCTCCTCCATCACCCGCCGCTCCAGCGTGGCGTTGAGCGCCTGGAGTTCGGCCTCGACGCGCTTGCGGTGGGTGATGTCGATGACCGTGCCCATAAAGCGCAGCGGGTGGTCGTCGATCTGCAGGCGGCTGCCGGTGGCGGCGAGCCAGCGTTCCTTGCCGTCCGTGAGGCCGATGGTGCGGAACTCGATATTGTAGTCGGCGCCCTCGGTGAGCGCGCGCTCGACCGCCGCCGCCGCCCGCTCGCGGTCCTGCGGGTGCAGGCCGGCGAGGAAGGCGCCGGCATAGGAGACCTCGGCCTCCGGCGGCAGGCCGAACAGCTCCTTGCAGCGTGCGTCCCAGCGCAGAATGTCGGAATCCGGCTGGTAGTCCCAGGTACCGATCGCCGCGGCGGTGATGGCAAGGCGGGCGCGCTCGGCTTCCTCGCGCGCCCGCTCCTCGGCGCGCACGCGCTCGATATGCGCCCAGCTCCGCTCGGACACCTCGGAGAACAGGGTGATCTCGCCCGGCGTCCAGTCGTGGGGGGCGCTGTGATTCACCGACATCATCGCGGTGAGCGCGCCGTTCTTCACCAGCGGCATGGAGGCGCTGGCGGCGATCCCAAACGCGCTCAATAGATGGGCCGTCTCGCGATCATCCTCGGCGGCCGCATCGCGGACAATGGCCGGCTGGCCCGCGTGCAGTCGCTCCGCGATCCGCGGCCCGAAATTCGACAACCGGTAGCGCCCGAGCACGCTCTGCGCCCCCGGCGCGGTCCATTCGCCGCGCACGGTGACGCCGTCGGCATCGGGATCGACATCGGCATAGGAGCAACTCACCGCGCCGAGGCGCTCGCCAAGGCGGCGGGCCGCGATGGCCATGATCGCGTTGGCGTCCGAGATCGTCGCCATTTCGCGGCCGACCGAATCGAGAAAGCCGAGCCGCGCCTCGTTCTCGCGCAGTTGCTGCTCGGCGCGCACGCGGTCGGTGGTCTCGTTGACGATGCACAGCACGCCGGCGATGCCGCCATCAGCCTCCCGCACCGCCGAATAGGCGATGTCGAAGTTCACATCCTCCAGATAGCCGTGGCGTTCGATGACGAAGGGCCGATCGCGGGCATAGACCGGCTCGCCGCTGTGCCCGACCTTGTCGAGCAGCGGCTTGAGATCGTCCCAGAGTTCCGACCAGCTCTCCGACGCCGGTCGGCCGAAGGCGCGGGGGTGCTTGGTGCCGATGGTCGGGGCGTAGGCATCGTTATAGAGAGCGAGATAGTCCGGGCCCCAGAACAGCACGATCTGGATGGGCGAACCCAGCATCATGTCGAACAGGCGGGCAAGCAGCGGCGGCCAGTGCCGCCCTGGACCGAGCGGGGCATCCGAGGCTTCGAGGGCCGCGACGGCATCGGCGACACTCGGCACGCTCGCGCTGTTCATGAAATCCCCATCGCCCGACCGTACGTTGCTTTTGAGATGAACCGGCCGAAGCCGCCGGCCTTGCCAGGGGCCGCCGACCGGACGGCAGCTAAGTACCTTCGCGAAAACGGCCAACGGTAGCGGCCGGTTCCCTGGCAGGCGAATTATATTTCCGTGTCATCCGTGGGTTGCCGGACGCGGTTGATGTGAACTGGTCCGGCCTGCCGTAAGGAAATCGGGCTGGGGACCATTCCCAAACGGATGGCCTGCGCTACACTCGGCTGAGTTCGTGGAGGGACATCATCGTGAGATCGCCGATCACCGGGCGCGCCCCGCGCTGTGCTGCGGGCCTCGCCATGAGCCTCGCTCTTCTGGCGGCGGCTCCGGCCCTCGCCCAGTCGGACACAACGCTGCCGCCGCTGAACCCGCCCGGCCCTGCCGATGGCCTGTCTCCGATGCCCGATTCGCTGGGGCAGTCGGCGGACCAGCCGGCGCCGATGACCGGCGAACTGGTGCCCCTGCCGACCGCCCCGCCCGCCGATCCAGCGGCGGCCGTCAAGCTGCCGGATTGCGCGCCGCCGGCCTGCGGCACGCCGCAGATCATGGCGCCCTGAGCGGTTGCGCCCCTTGCATGGGGTTGCATGGCCGCCATCAGGTCTCTAGGCCCGTGCTATCAAGGTACCGTTGTTACGCCCCAACATAAGAAGTTCCGATGCACCGCTTGCCCCTTCGTGCTGCCCTCGCCGCCCTTCTGTTCACCGCGTCTCCGCTTCTCGCACAGACGGCGCCGAAGCCTGCCGCGCCCGCGGCCCCTGCCGCCCCGGCCGCCGCGCCTAAGGCGGACGCAGCCAAGGCCGATGCGACACTGCCCGGCGGCGCGTCGTCCCTGCGGGAAAGTTTCGACGACTGGACGGTGAACTGCGCCCTGCCCAACGGCCGGCGCGTCTGCGTGCTCTCGCAGGTGCAGGTCGACCAGCAGAGCAAGCAGCGGGCGCTGGCCGTCGAGGTCGGCAGCGTCGATGCCAAGGGGCTCGGTGGCATCATGGCCCTGCCCTTCGGTCTCGCGCTGGCGCCTGGCGTGACGGTGCAGATCGACGATGGCGCGCCACTGCCGGCCCTGCCCTTCCAGGTCTGCCTGCCGGCCGGCTGCATCGTGCAGTTCCGCTTCGAGGGCGACACGCTTGCCAAGCTGAAGACCGGCAAACAGGTGAAGATCAACGCCAAGGCGTTCGAGGGCGGGCAGAACATCGTGCTCACCGTCTCGCTCAACGGCTTCGCCACCGGGCTCACGCGGCTGCAGTCGCTGCTCTGATCGTCACGGCACGGTTGAATAAAAAACCCCGCCCACCGGCCCGGTGAGCGGGGTTTTCTTTTGGGGTCAGCGCGGCAGCCGGAACTGCCGCGCGTCAGGCCCGGTTCAGGCCGCCAGATCGAAGCGGTCGGCGTTCATCACCTTGGCCCAGGCGGCGACGAAGTCCTTGACGAACTTCTCGCCGGCATCGTCCTGCGCATAGAGCTCGGCATAGGCGCGCAGGATGGAGTTGGAACCGAACACCAGATCGACGCGGGTGGCTGTCCACTTGAGCGCGCCGGTCTTGCGGTCGCGCAGCTCGTAGATGCCGTTGCCGGCATTGGTCCAGCTATTGGCCATGTCGGTCAGGTTGACGAAGAAATCATTCGTCAGCGCGCCCTCGCGGCCGGTGAACACGCCATGCTTGGAGCCGGCATAATTGGTGCCGAGCACGCGCAGGCCGCCGAGCAGCACGGTCAGCTCGGGGGCGGTCAGGCCCTGAAGCTGCGCGCGGTCGAGCAGCAGCTCTTCCGGCGAGACCACATAGTCCTTCTTCTGCCAGTTGCGGAAACCGTCATGGATCGGTTCCAGCACGCTGAAGGAGTCGGCGTCGGTCTGCGCGTCGGTGGCATCGCCCCGGCCAGGAGCGAAGGGCACGGAGACGTCAACGCCCGCCGCCTTGGCGGCCAGCTCGATGCCGACATTGCCGGCGAGCACGATGACGTCCGCGACGCTGGCGCCGGTCTCGGCCGCGATCGGCTCCAGCACCGCCAGCACCTTGGCGAGGCGGGCCGGCTCATTGCCTTCCCAGTCCTTCTGCGGGGCGAGGCGGATGCGCGCGCCATTGGCACCGCCGCGCATGTCCGAGCCGCGATAGGTGCGGGCGCTGTCCCAGGCGGTGGCGACGAGTTCCGGGATGGACAGGCCGGCATTGATGATCTTCGCCTTCACGGCGGTGACATCATAGTTGGTGGCGCCAACGGGGACGGGATCCTGCCAGATCAGCTCTTCGGCCGGCACGTCCGGGCCGATGTAGCGGACCTTCGGGCCCATGTCGCGATGGGTCAGCTTGAACCAGGCGCGGGCGAAGGTGTCCTGGAAATAGGCGGGATCGGCCATGAACTTCTGGCAGATCGCGTTGTAGATCGGGTCGACCTTCATCGCCATGTCGGCGTCGGTCATCATCGGGTTGTGGCGGATCGAGGGATCGGTCGCGTCGACCGGCTTGTCCTCTTCCTTGATGTCGATCGGCTCCCACTGCCACGCGCCGGCAGGGCTCTTGCGCAGCTCCCACTCATGGCCGAACAGCATCTCGAAGAAGCCCATGTCGAACTTCGTCGGGTGCGTGGTCCAGGCGCCTTCGAGGCCGGAGGTGACGGCGCGGTTGGCGGCGCCGTTCTGGTGCGGATTCGCCCAGCCCATGCCCTGATCGGTGATGTCGGCGCCTTCCGGGCTCGGGCCCAGCAGCTTGGCGTCGCCATTGCCATGGGTCTTGCCGACGGTGTGGCCACCGGCGGTGAGCGCGGCGGTCTCTTCGTCATTCATCGCCATGCGGGCGAAGGTCTCGCGCACCTGCGCGGCGGTCTTCAGCGGGTCCGGCTTGCCGTTCACGCCTTCCGGGTTGACGTAGATGAGGCCCATCTGCACGGCGGCGAGCGGGTTTTCCATCGTCGACGGGTCGTTCACGTCGGCATAGCGCTCGTCGCTCGGGGCGAGCCATTCCTTCTCGGCGCCCCAATAGACGTCCTTCTCGGGGTGCCAGATGTCCTCGCGGCCGAAGCCGAAGCCGAAGGTCTTCAGGCCCATCGATTCATAGGCGATGGTGCCGGCATAGGCGAGCAGGTCCGCCCAGCTGACCTTGTTGCCGTACTTCTTCTTGATCGGCCACAGCAGGCGGCGGGCCTTGT
Source organism: Ancylobacter sp. SL191 (assembly GCF_026625645.1). Classification (NCBI taxonomy): domain Bacteria; kingdom Pseudomonadati; phylum Pseudomonadota; class Alphaproteobacteria; order Hyphomicrobiales; family Xanthobacteraceae; genus Ancylobacter; species Ancylobacter sp. SL191. The sequence goes on from NZ_CP113056.1 coordinate 3,231,983, forward strand.
CGAGGCTGGCATTGTCCGGCCAGGAATTCAGCGGGGCGAAACGCATATTGCCGGTGCCGGCGCCGCCACGGCCGTCGGCCAGGCGGTACGAGCCGGCCGCGTGCCAGGACAGGCGGATCATCAGGCCACCATAATGGCCCCAATCCGCCGGCCACCACTCCTGACTCTCGGTCATGAGGGCGATCATGTCCTTCTTCAGCGCGTCGAAATCGAGCGACTTCAGCTCCTCGCGGTAGTTGAAGCCCTTGAGCGGGTTGGTCTTGGTGTCGTGCTGCGAGAGGATGTCGAGGTTCAGCGAGGTCGGCCACCAATCGGTGTTGGACCTGCCGGTCTCGGTGATCGCGCCATGCATCACCGGGCACTTGCCCGCCGGCCGCTTCGTGATGTCGTCCATTCTCGCCTCCGAAAACCCATAACCCCGCTGCCCGCACTGGAATTAGTCCAATGCGTGCCTGATGGCAGGGTCTTACCGCGTCTCTTTGATAATGAAAATTTGCATTTTCTAATTGCCACGATATGTAGCGCTTATGAGTAACATCTCCATGAAGCATCTGCGCTATTTCGAGGCGCTGGCGCAGCACGGCCATTTCGGCCGGGCGGCCGAGGCCTGTGCCATCTCCCAGCCGGCGCTGTCGCTGCAGATCAAGGAGCTGGAGGAAATCCTCGGCGTGCCACTGGTCGAGCGGGGCATGCGGCAGATCCGACTCACCAGCCTCGGCACCGAATTCGCCCGCCGCGCCCGCGCCATCCTGCGGGCGGTGGAGGAACTGGACGACCTCGCCCGCGCCTCGCTGAGCCCGCTCGCCGGGCGGCTGCGGATCGGCGTCATTCCGACCGTCGCGCCCTATCTGCTGCCGCGCCTGCTCACCCGGATCAGCGCCCGCTTTCCGGGACTCGATCTGCGCCCGCGCGAGGCGGTGACGCAGCGGCTGGTGGAGGATCTCTTGGAAGGCCGGCTCGATACCGCCATCGTCGCCCTGCCCGTCTCCGAGCCGTCGCTGGTCGAGGTGCCGCTGCTGGAAGAGGAGTTCGTGCTGGTGCGCCCGCGCGCGGATGCCGACAAGCCGGTGCCGAATTCCGAGATGCTGCGCGAGATGCAGCTCCTGCTGCTTGAGGAGGGCCATTGCTTCCGCGAGCAGGCGCTCTCCTACTGCAATTTCTCCCCGAGCCAGCCGCGCGAGCTGATGGAGGGCAGTTCGCTCACCACGCTGGTGCAGATGGTCGGCGCCGGCATCGGGGTGACGCTGATCCCGCAAATGGCGGTGCGGATCGAGACCGCGCAGGCGCAGGTCTGCGTCGCCCGGCTGACCCCGCCGCCGGCGCGGGTGATCGGCATGGTCTGGCGCCGCACCAACCCGCTGGCCGAACAGTTCGAGCTTCTCGCCGGCATGGTGCGCGAGGCCGGCGAGGCGCAGGCGGCCGCCTAGAGCATTCGGTCAAATTGGCTACGCGGCGTCGCCGACGAAGATGCGCGCGAGACCGGCGGTGGCGACCTCCACCGCATGGTCGGAGGACAGGGTGATGTGGCGCTCCAGCAGCTCCGCCCCGCCCGCCGCGTCGCGCTGGCGCAATGCCTCGATGATGGCGGCGTGCTCGCGGTAGCCGGTGGCGCGCTGCGGCAGGGCTTCCAGCGCGATGCGGCGGAAGAAGCGGATGCGCGAGGAAATGGCATCGAGCGCCAGCGCCATCTGCGCGTTGCGCGAGAGCCGGGTGAGCGCCATGTGGAACGCCTCGTCGGCGCGGGCGATGGCGGCCCAGGAGCCCTCCTCCTCCAGCCGGTTGTGCTGCTCCCAGGCGGCGACGGTCGCCTCGATCTCCGCCTCCGTGGCGCGATCACAGGCGAGCACGAAGGCGGCGCGCTCCACCGCCGCGCGCAGTTCATAGAGGTCGCGCACTGCCTCGGGGGTGATCTCGCGGGCAAAGAAGCCCTTGTTCGGCACGGTGACGACGAAGCCATCGCGCTCCAGCCGGTTCAACGCCGCGCGCACCGGCGTGCGGCTGACCTCGAGCTGCGCCGCCAGTTCCACCTCGTTGATCTTCTCCCCCGGCCGGAAGCGGTACTCGACCGCGTAGTCCTTGATGATGGCGTAGATGCGCTCGACGCTGTCGGCCGCGCGGGGGCGCCTTATGCCCATTGCGGAAGTCTGCGCCGCGCTGTCGTCCTTAGCCGCCATACTCCGCGCCTCCCCCGCGCCTGTCGCCCCTGCCCTGCTTAGGGAGCGGGCAGTCTATGCCCAACATTTCCCGTTGTGCAGCCCGAGATGAATCCTAAAGTGTATTCACTTCAGGAGGGGCGTGGACGGCATGCGCATCATCGTGCTCGGCGGCGGGGTCGTGGGCGTGACCACCGCCTATCAGCTCCAGAAGGATGGCCACGAGGTCGTGCTGCTGGAGCGCCATGCCGAGGTTGCCGACGAGACGAGCTGGGGCAATGCCGGGATGATCGCGCCCGGCCATTCCTTCGTCTGGTCCTCGCCCAAGGCGCCGATGACGCTGCTGAAATCGCTGGTCCTGAAGGACCAGGCGCTGCGCTTCCGCCTCTCGGCCGATCCGCGCCTCTACAGCTGGTCCTGGCGCTTCCTGATGGAATGCACCCACGCCAAGGCGCGGCGCAACACGCTGCTCAAGCACCGGCTCGCCGCCTATTCGCAGGCGGTGCTGCAGGAGGTGATCGGCGCGGAAGATCTGGCCTATGACCGCAACGACCAGGGCATCCTGTATTTCCACCGCAGCCAGCAGGCGCTCGATGTCGGCGTCGCCAATATGCGGCTGCTGGAATCGGACGGTCAGCTCATCAAGGTGCTCGACCGCGACGCGGTGGTGGCAATGGAGCCGGCCTTCGCCCATGCCCGCGAGAAGATCGCCGGCGCCATCTGGTGCCCGACCGACGAGACGGGCGATCCCGCCAAGTTCACCCGCGCGCTGGCCGCCATCGTCGCCCGCCGCGGCGGCGAGATCCGCACGGGCACGGCGATCACCGGCATCGAGGTGGCGGGCGGCAAGGTGACCGGCATCGCCACGGAGCGCGGGCGGGTGACGGGCGACGCCTATGTGCTGGCCATGGGCTCGGCCAGCGCCGGCCTCGCCCGCAGCATCGGCATCGACCTGCCGATTTACCCGATCAAGGGCTATTCGCTGACCATTCCCATCGGCAACCAGCCGCGCCCGCCGAGCCTCGGCTGTGTGGACGAGCACAACCTTGTCGCCGTTTCCCGCTTCGGCGACCGCATCCGCGTGACCGCCACCGCCGAATTCGCCGGCTACGACACCAGCCACAAGCCGCCCGACTTCGCCTTCATGAAGCGGGTGACGCAGGAGCTTTACCCGGAAGGCGCCGACTATGAGCGGGCCGAGATGTGGGCCGGGCTGCGGCCGATGACGCCGACCAACCTGCCCTTTTTCGGGCGGCGGCAACTCGCCAATCTCTATCTCAACACCGGCCACGGCCATATCGGCTGGACCATGTCGCACGGCTCGGCGCGCATCACCGCCGATCTCATCGCCGGCCGCACGCCGGCCATTCCCATGGACGGGCTGGCCGCCTGAGCGCCCGCCCCACCCCGCAACCGGAGGTTCCGCCGATGACGCCGCACGCTGCCCTCGCCTCCCCCGCCATTCTCGATGCGCCGCGCGATCTCGGCGTGATGGCGTCCGAGCTGGCGCCGCGTCTTGGCGCGCGGGCCACCATCGGCCTCGTCGTGCTCGCCACCGACCAGACCATCGAATACGAGTTCCGCAACCTGCTCGACCTGCCCGGTGTCGGCCTTTACGAGGCGCGGCTGCACAATGATGCCGAGATCACCCCGGAGACGCTGCGCGCCATCGGCCCGCGCATCGCGCCTTCGGCCGAGCTGATCCTGCCGGGCACGCCGGTCGATGTCGTCGCTTTCGGCTGCACCTCGGCGACCATGCTGCTGGGCGAGGATTACGTCTTCAGCGAGATCCGCAAGGCGCGTCCCGGCGTCGCCTGCACCACGCCGGTCACGGCGGCGCGGGCGGCACTGAAGGCGCTGGGTGCCCGGCGCATCGCCATGCTCACGCCCTACGCGCCGGAGATCACCGCCGGCATGGCCGCGAGCTTCCTGTCGCAGGGTTTCGGGGTGGAAGCCTACGCCACCTTTGACCGCCGCGATGACCGGGACGCGGCCTGCATCTCGGTCGATTCGATTGTGGCCGGGGCGGAGCGGCTGGCACGCGAGGCGCCGGGCATCGAGGCGATCTTCGTCTCCTGCACCAGCCTGCGCGTCGCGGAAGTGGTGACCCGGATCGAGGCGGCGACCGGCGTGCCGGTGACCTCCTCGAACCACGCCATGGCCTGGCACGCTTTGCGGCTCGCCGGCATTGACGATGTAACCGCTGATTCCGGCCGGCTGTTCACCTTCGCGATGGCTTGAGCAAGTTCAGGCCGGGCAGAGATCGTCCGGCTCCGTCGCCCGTCCGATGGCCGCGCTGGCATAGGCGACCACCTCGCTGAGCGGACGGTCGATGTCGATGGTCGTCACATCCGCCTCGCCGCTCGGGTCTTCCAGCGTGGCGAGCTGGCTGTCGAGCAGCGTCAGCGGCATGAAATGGCCGTCGCGCTGGCCCATGCGTGCGGCCAGCACCTCCTTGGTTCCCGTCAGAAAGACGAAACGGAGCGTGCCGGCACCGCGCAAATGGTCGCGATAGGCGCGGCGCAGCGCCGAGCAGGAGACAACCACGCCGCGCCCGGCGGCGCGGGTATCGAGCATCACCTGCCGGATCGCCTCCAGCCAGGGCTGGCGGTCGGCATCGTCCAGCGGCTCGCCGCGCGCCATCTTGGCGATACTGGCAGGCGGGTGCAGCCCATCGCCCTCGATGAAATCGGCGCCCAGCCGCGCGGCCAGCGCCGCGCCGACCGAGGACTTGCCGCAGCCACAGACCCCCATGACCACGATAGCGGGCGGTGCCACGTCGTCCCTCAGCGTCATACGGCCTCGCCGAAGCGGAAATGAACCTTCATCGCCCGCCGCCGGTCGGAGGCCAGGGCGAAAGCGGCGTCGGCCTCCTCGATGGGGAAGGTGCCGGACAGCAGCGGGCGCAGATCCACCTGTCCGGTCGAGATCAGGTCGGCGGCGCGGGCGAATTCTTCATCGAAGCGGAAGCTGCCGGTGATGTTCAGCTCCTTGGCGACGATGGCGTTCATCGGCAGCGGCTGCTCGCCGCCAAGACCGATGAGCACGATGGTGCCGCGCGGGCGGGTGAGCTCGATGGCGCTCGCGAGCGCACGGCCATTGCCCGAGCATTCCAGCGTCACGTCGACCCGGCCCTTGTCCTTTGCGAGGTCCGCCAGCGCCTCGGTGCCGCCGGAGACATCGACACAGCGCGTCGCCCCGAGCCGGGCGGCGATGGCGAGAGCTTCCGGGGCGATGTCGGTGGCGATGATGGTTTCCGCCCCCGCGAGCTTGGCCGCCGCGATGACCAGGCAGCCAATCGGCCCGCAGCCGGAGATCAGCACGGTCCTGCCGGCAAGCTCGCCCGCCTGCGCCACCGCATGGAGCGCCACGGCGAAGGGCTCGCACAGCGCGGCGAGCGTCAGGTCGACATCGTCGGATACCTTGACGGCCTGCGCCTCCGGCACGGTCATTTCCTCGCGGAAAGCGCCCTGCACATGGGGAAAGCGCATGGCGCTGCCGAAGAAGCGCATGTCCAAGCATTGGTTGCGCAGGCCGCGACGGCAATATTCGCACTCCCCGCACGGACCCGAGGGGTTCACCGCCACCTTGTCGCCGACCTTCACCGCCGTGACCTCCGCGCCCACCGCCTTCACCGTGCCGGCCACTTCATGGCCGAGCACCATGGGCTCGCGCAGGCGCACCACGCCGAAGCCGCCCTGATGGAAGTAATGCAGGTCGGAGCCGCAGATACCGCCGGCGCCCATCTGCACGACGACGTCGCGCGGGCCCGGTGTTGCGGCGGGCATGGATTCGAGGCGCAGATCGTGCGGGGCGTGGATGACGATGGCACGCATGTCGGGCGGATCCTTGGTCGAGAGAAAGTTACGGTGTGAACGGCCCGCCTGTCAGCGGGTCATCCACTGCAGCGGCCACATGACGATCTGCGGGAAGGCAACCAGCAGGACCATCACGATGGTCTGGGCGATGAGGAAGGGCAGCACGCCGCGGATCACCCCGCCCATCGGCACCTTGGCGACGCCGCAGACCACGTTGAGCACGGTGCCGACCGGCGGCGTCACCAGCCCGAGCGCGTTGTTCATGATGAACAGCACGCCGAAATAGACCGGGTCGATGCCCGCCTGCTTCACCACCGGCATCAGCACCGGGGTGAGGATCAGCACGGTCGGGGTGAAATCGAGCGCGGTGCCGATGATGAACACCAGCACCATCAGGATCGCCATCAGCAGGATCGGGCTGTCCATGAACGGCTCGACGAAGCCGGCGAGCTGCTGGGGAATGTCCGCCGTGGTGATGAGCCAGGCCGAGACGCCGGCCGCCGCCACCAGGAACATGATGACCGCCGTGGTTTCCGCCGCGCGGTAGATCAGATGGAACAGGTCGCGCAGCTTGATCTCGCGGTAGATGAACAGGCCCACGACCAGCGAGTAGACGGCGGCGATGACGGCGGCTTCGGTCGGCGTGAAGATGCCGAATTTCAGGCCGCCGATGATGACCACCGGCAGCATCAGCGCCCAGAAGGCGTCGCGGGTCTCGGTCAGCCGCTCCTTCATCGAGCGGCGCGGCTCGACGCGCGGATTGTCCTTCTTGATGCACCAGCGCCAGGCCAGCATGATGGCGATGCCCATCATCACCCCCGGCACGATGCCGGCGATGAACAGCTTGGTGATCGACACGCCGCCGGCGACGCCGAAAATGATCATGCCGATCGAGGGCGGGATGACCGGGGCGATGATGCCGCCGCAGGCGATGAGGCCGCAGGAACGGTTCACATCATAGCCGGCATTGCGCATCAGCGGCACCAGCACCGAGGCCAGCGCGGCGGTGTCGGCCACGGCCGAGCCGGAGAGCGAGGCCATGATGACCGCCGCCATCACCGCGACATAGCCGAGGCCGCCGCGAATATGGCCGACCCAGGCCATCGCCATGGTGATGATGCGCCGGGTCATGCCGCCGGCGTTCATGAACTCGCCGGCCAGCATGAAGAAGGGCACGGCGAGCAGCGGGAAGCTGTTGGAGCCGTCCCACATGTTCTGGATGATGATCTGCGGGTCGGTGATGCCCATGTAGAACATCATGGCGAGGCCGCAGCCGATCAGCGCGAAGGCGACCGGCATGCCCAGAGCCATGAGGCCGAGCAGCGATCCGATGAAGATGAGAACAATCATGATGGCGTGCCCTTGCGCGCGGTCTGCTCCGCCAGCTCGTGGTCGATCTCGTGGATCTCGGAGAGCCCCTCCTCGTTCACGTCGATCAGCTCGTCCTCGGCAACGTGACCCAGCACGAGGCGGACGAGATTGGCGGCGCAGATGAGGGCGATGGCGGTGCTTGTGATGTAGCTCACGCCATAGACCCACAGCGTCGAGATCTGCGCCACGGGCGAGGAATTGCCGGCGATGATGTCGTGCTGCAGCCAGGTGCCGTAGAGCATGTAGAGGCTGCACACGAGCATGATGGCCTGGCTGATGCCCCAGCATAGCTTGCGCCCAATGAGCGGCAGCGCCCGCACTACGAGATCGACGCCGAGATGGGCACGCCGGTGCAGGCCGACGATGGCACCGAGGAAGGTAAGCCAGACGAAGGCGAACCGCGGCAACTCGTCGGACAGGTCGATACCCGTGTTGAAGCCGAGCCTCAGCACCACATTGCTGAAGACGGTGACGAGCATGACGACCATGCACAGCACCATCAGCACCTCAAGCACGCGGTAGAACGTGGCGATCGCCAACTTGAGCAGTTGGTTCATCGAGACACCTCGGGAAAGCCGAGTGCCGCTGCGGCATCGGACGGAAGGGACGCGTCATCGAGGGGTGTTCCGGCGGCGCGTGGAGGCGGCCGCCGGAACAGCGTTTCACTCAGTTGGCGCTGCGGGCCTTGTCGATCTCGGCGTAGAAGCCATCGACAAAGGCCTCGCCGATCTGCGGCTTGAACTTGGCCACCACCGGCTTCACCTGCTCCTGGATGCGGGCGAGCTGGTCGGCCGGCACCTGATCGACCTCGACGCCGGCTTCACGGAACTTGGCGATCACGTCGCGGTCGCCCTCGTCGAGCAGCTTGCGCTGGAGCAGGCCCGCTTCCACCGCGGCCTTGCGGATCGCGTCCTGATCGGCCGGGGTGAGCTTGTCCCAGAACTTCTTCGAGGCGACGAGCGCGACCGGCGTGTAGACGTGGTTGGTGATGGAGATGTACTTCTGCACTTCCTGCATCTTGTTGGCGTACATGTGCAGCAGCGGGTTCTCCTGCCCGTCGATCGCCTTGACTTCCAGCGCCGGGAACACTTCGGAGAACGGCATTGGCGTCGCATTGGCGCCAATGGTCTTCCATGTGTCGAGCGCCACCGGGTTGGCCATCACGCGCAGCTTCAGGCCGGTGATGTCGTCGAGCTTGGTGACCGGGCGGCGGCTGTTCGACAGGTTGCGGAAGCCCATGCCGGTCCAGGTCAGGCCGACGATGCCCGAGGGCTCGACCTTGGCGAAGATCTCCTTGGAGGAGGCGCCGTCGAGCACGGCGTACACTTCCTTGGTGTTCTGGAACATGAAGGGCAGATCCCAGACCTGCACTTCCTTCACCCGCGAGGACAGCGGCGCCAGAGTGCCGATGTAGAATTCCTGCGTGCCGGCCTGCACCGCCTGGAGCTGCTTCTCGTCGCTGCCGAGCACGGCGCCGTGATAGGTCTGCACCTTCACATTGCCATTGGTGTAGGTGCCGACCAGCTCGGCGAACTTGTTCATCGACGCGGCCTGCGGATGGCTCTCCGGCATGGCGTGGCCGACCTTGGCCTTGATCTCCGCCGCGGCGGGGAGCGCCCCGAACAGGGTGGCGGCCAGCAGCGCGGCGGTGAAGGCGCGGCGTCCGGTAACGGTCTTCATGGGTCTTCTCCTTGGTACGATCTTCTTGAATGCGATCTTTTGGGTGCGATCTGGTTGCTTACGGCGTCGTCATGCGCTGCTTAGAGGACGGCCAGCATCCCGCCATCGACGTAGATGAGCTGGCCGTTGACGTAGTTGGAGGCGGGCGAGGCGAGGAAAACGGCAGCGCCCACCAGTTCGTCCGGCTGGCCCCAGCGGCGTGCCGGGACGCGGCCCTTGACCCAGCCGTCGAAGGCCGGGTCGTTCATCAGCGCCTCGTTCATGTCGGTCGCCATGTAGCCGGGACCGATGGCGTTGGCCTGAATGCCGTGCTGCGCCCATTCCGCGACCATGGAATGGGTCAGAGTCTTGATGCCGCCCTTCGCCGCCGTGTAGGGGGCGACGGTGGCGCGCGCCGCCTGGCTCATCAGCGAGGCGATGTTGATGATCTTGCCGCCGCGACCACGCGCGATCATGCGGCGGGCCGCCTGCTGGCTGACCAGGAAGGCGCTGGTGAGATCGACCTCGATCACCCGGCGCCAGTCGGCCGGATCGAGGTCCACCATCGGCTTGCGGAACTGGATGCCGGCATTGTTGACGAGGATGTCGATCTCGATGCCCTCGGCGTCGAGCGCGGTGAAGGCGTCGGCCACGGCCGCGTCATTGGTCACGTCGAAGGGCAGCGCATGGGCGGAAAGCCCCTCGCCTTCCAGCGTGCGGCATGCCGCCTCCGTGGTGTCGGGCTTGGTGCCGTTGAGCACGACGCGGGCGCCCGCCTGGGCGAGGCCACGGGCGATGCCGAGGCCGAGGCCGCGGGCCGAGCCGGTGATGAGGGCGGTGCGCCCCTCGAGCGAAAAGAGCTGGGTGGACATGAGCGGGTCTTTCTCAGAGCGCGCTGCGGCGGCGGGTGATGTCGGGGCGCGTGAAGACTTCAGGACGCAGTTCGAGGCCGAGGCCGGCGCCTTCCATCGGGTAGGCGAAGCCGTTCTCGATGCGCGGCAGGTTGGTCACCAGCTCGGTGTACCAGCCGCGATAGAAGGCGCGGACGGACTCCTGGATCAGCGTGTTGGGCTGGCTGAACGAGCAATGGATCGCCGCGGCGAAGGCGACGGGGCCAGTGCAGTCATGCGGGGCGAAGGGCCGGTGATAGGTGTCGGCCTGCGCGGCGATCTTGCGGCCCTCGGTGAGACCGCCGGTCCAGCACAGATCGACCATCACCACGCCAACCGCGTCGACATTCAGGAAATCCTGATAGGCGAAGCGCGAGCCGAGCGTCTCGCTGGCGCAGACCCACACATCGGTGGAGCGGGCATATTCGGCCAACGCCTGCGGCGAGTTCATGCGGATGGGATCTTCGTACCAGGTCGGGGCGTAGGGCTCGAGCGCGCGGGCGATCTGCTTGGCGGTCGGCAGGTTCCACAGCGAGTGGAACTCGACCATGATCTCCATCTTGTCGCCGACCGCCTTGCGGATCTTCTCGAAGGGCTGGATCGCCGTCTTCATCTGCTCGGCGGTGATGTAGTTGCCGCCGGTCTCGATGCCGGCCGGGTCGAAGGGCCAGATCTTCATGGCGGTGATGCCTTCGTCGAGCAGGCTCTCGGCCAGCTCGTCGGCCCGGTTCATGAAGGCGTCGAGATCCTCATAGGGCCCCTCGGCCTCGCCGATACCCCAGGTGGAGACCGGCTTGATGCTCATCGAGCGGACATATTTGTAGCCGGCGCAGGTGTTGTAGAGGCGCAGCTTGTCATGGGCGAGGCCGCCCAGCATCTGGTGAACCGGCTGGTTGCAGACCTTGCCGAAAACGTCCCACAGGGCGAAGTCGATGGCCGAGGCGGCACGGTACTCAACACCGGTCGAGGCCTGCGCCAGCGGCAGGTTAACCATCTCGCGGTTGAGCGCTTCGATACGCAGCGGGTCGCGGCCGAGCAGCCGGCCGGCCAGCGTGTCGTGGATATGAGCTTCCACCGCCCCTGCCCCATAGAAGGTCTCGCCAAGGCCGATCACGCCCTCGTCGGTGTGGATATGCACCCAGAGCAGATTGGCGAATTCGGCGAGGCGGATCGTCTCGATGGCTGTGATTTTCATGGCGCTTGCTAGCTGTTCCGAGGGTGCGCTCCGCCGTTGCTTGCCCGGCGGGGGCGAAGCTGGCAGGGAAACCGACGATGTGAGGCACAGGTCCGCTATCCCGGCCCGCACGCGGCAGCCGGGGGATGGCGGATGATCAGGCTGCGGACAGGCGCAGCGTCAGGTCAGGACGGTCCGGTCATGGCGTTCCTCCGCAGCCTCGTGGCTGTTGTCAGGGTCGAGCTCTTGATCGGCTCGTAGTTGAACTTCCGCGACGCTGGCGGTCTGGGCCGGCGTGCGAAACGCATTGGGATTGGCGCTCAGGAGCTGGCGCATGTCGCGCTCGGCATCGTCGAGCAGCTCGATGATGGCGTCGCCCGCCTCGGACGGGCGGCGGTTCTCGATCGCCTCGCACACCCGGCGGTGCAGCGGCAGCGAATGGGCGCGCCCGCCGGGCACGGCGGCGACGCGCTCGAAGCAGATGCGCAGCACCGTCGCCATCACGCTCTGCAGCTGCGTGACGAAAGGATTGGCGCAGGCGCGGATGATGGTGCTGTGGAATTTGAGGTCGGCGGCGACATAGTCGCCCTTACCGTCCACAGCCTCGGCCATCGCCTCATAAGCCTCGCGCAGCGCCTTCAGCTCGGCCGGCTGCGCCCGCTGGGCGGCGAGCCGCGCGGCGGCCGGCTCGATGATCCGGCGCAGTTCCATGATGTCGGAGCCGAGAGCGAGATCGACGCCATTGGCATCGGCGCGCCAGATCATCACCTCGGGGTCGAGCAGGCTCCAGCGGCTCTGCTCCAGCACCACCGTGCCGGTCCGCCGCCGCGCTTCCACCATGCCCTTTGAGGCCAGCCCCTTGATCGCCTCGCGCAGCACGATCCGGCTGACGCCAAGCTGCGCGCACAACACCGGCTCGGCCGGAATCACCTGGCCCGGGCGATAACGGCCCGCGCAGATGTCCTTCCCCAAGCGATCGAGGGTGTCGTGGTACAGGGTCATGCAATCATCATACGTATGATGATTGGGCCGTCAATGGCCGATGGCGCCGAGGGCACAGGAAGAGAGGATGACTCCCGATGGCTGCGACAGGCGGCGAGCCGGTCCAGACAGCCGACCGCTCTACCTAATTCGTCCCGAACGATATTGATCTCGACGCTGGCAGCCACTCTTGCCGAGCGAGTCACAGGTCATCAAGGTGCCGCGACCCGCGATGGGGGCGTCCGGTCAGCGCCGTTCGGAGGCGAATGCTTTGGCTGCGCAAGAGGATGGTGGTGCCGAATCGCCGTCATGGCAGCGTAATGGTGCCGATCACCATCCGAAGGCAAAGCGAGTGCTCAACGAGGCCACGTATTTCCGTGTGCTACGTGAACTTGCCTGACGCATCCCAGCCTCTGCCCTCCCCCAATATCAGCCGCGATCCAAGATACAGCGGTTCGGGCGCCGGGCCGCGAGCGACCCAGAGAAAACTACGCCTTCGCTATAGCCCCATGACGCCCGACGACCAGGCGATGTGCCGTGCCATCCAGCGGCACGCGAAACACGCCATCGACGCGCTTGATTGGTAGGCCGTCCAGCCGCGCGGCGACGTCCGTATGGTTGTCCGCCGTCGGTCCGACCACAATGTCGTAGGGCGTGCCCGCAATCGTCACCCGCGCCTCGAATCCCGGCCAATCCTCGGGAATGCACGGCGACACGGTGAGGTGCGCACCTTCCTTTCGGATTCCGAGAATACCCTCGATGCCGGCGCGGTACATCCAGGCGGCCGAGCCGGTGTACCAGGTCCAGCCGCCGCGGCCGGCATGGGGCGCGACGGAGTAGACGTCCGCCGCCAGCACATAAGGCTCAACCTTGTAGGTCGCGACCTGACCCGGCGAGGTGCCATGGTTTATCGGGTTGAGCAGCGCGAACAGGTCGTGCGCCTTCGTGCCGTCGCCGAGCTTGGCGAAGGCGAGGATCGCCCACATCGCGGCATGGCTATACTGCCCGCCATTCTCCCGCAGGCCGGGCGGGTACCCCTTGATGTAGCCGGGGTCGCGCGGTGTGTCGTTGAAGGGCGGCGTGAACAGCAGCGCAATGCCCTCCTCGCGGCGCACCAGATGCCGCTCCAGAGAGGCCATGGCCTGCGTGGCGCGGGCTGTATCGGCAGCGCCCGACAGCACGGCCCAGGATTGCGCGATGGAATCGATGCGGCACTCGTCACTGCCGCTGGTGCCGAGCCACGAGCCATCATCATAGGTGGCGCGGCGGTACCAGGCGCCGTCCCATGCGTTACGCTCGATCGCCGCGCGCACCGAGGTTGCATGCGCGCGCCAGCGCGCCGTGCGGACAGGATTGCGCGTCTCGGCGAGCGGGGCGAAGATCTCGACCGTACGGATGAACAGCCAGCCGAGCCAGACGCTCTCGCCCTTTCCGCCCTCCCCAACCCGGTTCATGCCGTCGTTCCAGTCGCCGGTGCCCATCAGTGGCAGGCCGTTGGCACCGGTAAGCTCCACGCATTGGTCGAGCCCGCGCGCGCAATGCTCGAACAGCGAGGCGCTCTCATGCGATTGCATGGGTTGGAAGAAGGCGTCGTGTTCCCCGGCCCGCAATGACGGTCCCTCGAGGAACGCCACGTGCTCGTCCAGTATCGCCGCATCGCCCGCCGCGGCGATATAGGTGGCGGCGGCATAGGCCAGCCAGACCCGGTCGTCGGAAATGCGGGTACGCACACCCTGGCCGGAATGCGGCAGCCACCAATGCTGCACGTCGCCTTCGACGAACTGCCGGGCGGCGGCGCGCAGCAGATGGCGGCGGGTCTCCTCCGGCTGCGCGAAACTCAGTGCCATGCCGTCCTGCAACTGGTCGCGGAAACCATAGGCCCCGCTCGCCTGATAGAAGGCCGAGCGTCCGCGGATCCGGCAGGCGATGGTCTGGTACAGCAGCCAGCCATTCAGCATGATGTCGGTGGCGCGGTCCGGCGTCTTGACCTGCACAGCGCCAAGCAACCGGTCCCAATGGTCGGTGACGGTCTTCAACACGGCATCGAGATTGGTCGCGCGGTAACGGGCAATCAGCACGCGTGCCTCGTCCGCCGTGCGGCATTGGCCGAGCGTTGCGACGATCTCCACGCTTTGTCCGGGTTGCAACACAACGTCGGTCTGCAGCGCGGAGCATGGGTCCAGCCCGGCACCGGTCTTGCCGGAGAGCGGCACCTTGCCCATCAGCGTGGCAGGCGCCGAGAGCTCTCCATTTCGGCCGAGAAACTCTGTGCGGTCGGCGGTCCAGGCGGTCTGCAGGCCGCCGAGATCGGCAAAGGCCACACGCCCATGGCTGATCGCGCTCCACGCGTTTCGAGCGAACATCGCGCCGGTTGCGATATCCATCTCGGTGGCGACAAACGGTGCCGACGCGCCGCGCACGGTGCCGAGCACCCACTCGACATAGGCCGTGACCGTGAGGCGGCGCGCCCGGTCGGAGGTGTTGGTCAGCGTCAGGCGCGAGATCTTGATCGGGTCGGTCAGCGGCACATAGTGCAACAGGTCGAGCGCGACGCCGTTGGCTTCGTGCGAAAAGCGCGAATAGCCGAAGCCATGGCGGGCGATGTAGCTGCCACCGTCGCGAATGGGAAGCGCGGTCGGGCTCCAGATATCGCCGGTCGCCTCGTCGCGCACATAGAAGGCCTCGCCGATAGGGTCGCCGACCGGGTCATTCGACCATTGCGTCAGCTGGTTTTCGCGGCTGTTCTCCGCCCATGTATAGCCGCTGCCGTCCGCCGAGACCTGGAAGCCGAAACCGCTGCCGGCGATGACGTTGATCCACGGCGCCGGCGTCGTCTGCTCGCCGTTGAGCTGGATGACATATTCGCGGCCGTTCTTGTCAAAGCCGCCAAGCCCGTTGAAGAACTCCAGCGACAGCTCGGCCGGCGCCGCCATCGGCGCCGCGGGGCGGCGGCGGGGCGCAACCGCCGGGCGCGCCGGAAAGGCCGGAATATAGCTCAACTGGTTGGCAATCGAGCCACGACGCGCCGAGAGTACGACGCGGGCGACCGATTGCAGCAGCCCGCGCCCTTCCAAGCTCATCAGATCGGTACGCAGCACATGAACCGCGCCCTGCCCCTTCTCGTCGCCAAAGCGTGGGCGCGACTGGTTCGAGCGCACGGCGGTCTCGATGGCGATCTGCAGGTCCTGCACATAGGACGAGGCGTGCTCGTTGAGGATGACCAGATCGACCGCCAGCCGCTTCATGCCCCAATATTCATGGGCGCGTAGAAGCTGGCGCACTTGCGCCATGTCCTCGAGATCGTCGATGCGCAGCAGCACGATCGGCAGATCGCCGGAGATCGAATACTGCCACAGTGAGGATTGCGGCCCGGCGCCGCGCATGATGACGTCGGAGGGCACGCGGAAGCGGGAATCGGCGTAGATGATCGGCGCGGCAAGCCGCTGGAAGTCGGCGGCCTCCTCGGCCTTCACGTCGAGATGGCGGAGTTGCACCTGCGCCTGCGTCCACGCCAGCGTCTTCGCCCGCTCGAACGCGTTGCGGTCATGATGCTTGTCGACGAGGTTGAGCAGTTCCTCGCGCGACGACGCGACCAGCGTCCAGAAGGCGACGCGCACGGTCCGTCCGGCGGGCACCTTCACGCGATGGCGCAGCGCAAAAACCGGATCGAGTACGGTACCGACCGTATTGGACAGCGGTACTCCCTCGCGGATGACCGCCGCCTCGCCCGGCTCGCGGTTGCGGCCGAGAAAGCGGGCTCGATCGGTCTCGTATTGCAGCGGTTCGAGCATCTCGCCCTCAATGACGGCGAAATGCGCGGCCCAGACCTCGGCCTCGTGCGGCGAGCGCAGCCGGCGGGTGGCGATCAGCGCGCCAAATTCCGGGCGGTGTTCCGTCTCGACGAACATCTTGGCAAAGGCCGGATGCGCGTTGTCGGTCGCGGGCGTCGCGAGCACCAGCTCGGCATAGGAGGTGAGTTCGATCTCGCGCGCCCGCCGGCCGCTATTTGTCAGCGAGACCCGCCGCACCTCGCCATCATCCTCGCCGGAGACCAGCAGATCCATGGTGGTGATGAGTGAAGGGCTGCGGTGGATGAACTCGGCGCGGTCCTCGGAGAACACCACGTCGTCATGCTCGGCGGCTACGCCGAAGGGCTGGGCGCCGGCCGACCATAAATCGCCGCTTTGGCTGTCGCGCAGAAAGATGTGCGAGCCCTGCACGTCGCGCGTCGGATCCTCGCGCCAGCGGGTCACGGCAATGTCGCGCCAGCGGCTGAAGCCGGTGCCGGCCGTGGTCACCATGACGACGTAGCGACCATTGGAGAGCAGGTGCGTCACCGGCGGGCCGCCCGATGGCGGCTTGAGCGAGCGCACGTTCGGCGCATCGCCGGGCTCGCCCCTGGTGGAGGCCTTCACCTCTTCGGCGCGGGGATAGGCGACGATCACATTGCGCGGCATGCGCTCCTGCAACAGCAATTCGCTGGCCTGGATGATCGGCTCGCGGTGGAAGCGCGCGCGCATCTTTCCGCCGTGCAGCACATTGGCGATGGCGACGATCGTCATGCCCTGGTGATGGGCCATGAAGTTGCGGACGATGGCGACGCTAGCATCATCGGGCCGGCGGGCCGGCGTGAAGTCCAGCGCCTCGTAGAAGCCGTAGCGCCCGTTGGCCCCCATATCGGCGAGCCGGTCGAAATTCGCCCGCGCCCCTGAGGGGTCAATCATCGCCGCCAGCCCTGTGGCATAAGGCGCGATCACCAGATTATCCGACAGGCCACGCTTCAGGCCGAGGCCCGGCACGCCGAAATTCGAGTACTGGTAGGTGAATTCGAGATCGCGCGCGTTATAGGCGGATTCCGAGATGCCCCAGGGCACGCCGAGCCCATGCGCATAGCTCTGCTGGCGCGCCACCACCAATCGGTTGGTCTGTTCCAGAAGACTGCCGGTCGGCGCGCGCATCACCAGCGAGGGCATCAGATATTCGAACATCGAGCCGGACCACGATACCAGCGCGGAGCCGCTGCCGAGTGGCGTCGCGGTGCGCCCGAGCCGGAACCAGTGCCGTGTCGGCGCATCGCCCTTGGCGATGGCGAACAGGCTGGCGAGCCGGGCCTCAGAGGCCAGCAGGTCGTAACAGCTCGGGTCGAGGCAGTTGTCGGGAACGCTGTAACCGATGGAAAGCAGCTTGCGATCGGGATCGAGCAGGAAAGCGAAATCCATCGCCAGCGCCATGTCACGCGCGGTCTGGGCGATGGTGCGCAGCCGGTTGCGCAGCGTGCGGGGCGCATCCGCGAGATAAAGCCGATCGCGCTCGTGCTCGACCACCGCGACGCGTAGGCGTTCGGTCCAGAACACCAGATCCGGCACGCCGCTTTCGTCTGCTGTCGGGGTCAGGTCGGCGGCCAGGCGCAAGGCCTTCTCGGAGAGCCGTATCAGTGTCGGCGTCGAGGCCTCCAGTCCCTGTCCGCCGCGCAGCAGCGCATTGATCTCGACGAACAGGCTGTCAAGCTGGCCGGTGCGCTCGTCGGCCGCCATCACCTGCGTCGTTCCGAGGGCCTCGCGGGCGAGGACTATGGCGTCCGCAATGCCGGCCTCGGCCTCATATGTGAGCGGCGCGGCGATCCACTCCTCGCAGGCGACGGCGACAACGAGAAGATGGCCGGCGAGATTGCCACTGTCGACCGAGGAGACATAGGCCGGCTCCAGCACCCGCAGGTCGCGCGTGCCGTACCAGTTGAAGAAGTGACCCTTGAAACGCGCCAGGCGCTGCATGGTCGATAGCGTCGCCTCCAGGCGCTCGACCGTCTCCATCGTCCCGGCCCAACCGAAGTCGCGCGCCGCGACCGAGGACAGCAGATAGAGCCCGATATTGGTCGGCGAGGTGCGGTGAGCAATCACCGGCTTGGGATCCTCCTGGAAATTGTCCGGCGGCAGCATGTTCTCGGACGACGTGACGAACGTTTCGAAGAAACGCCAGGTGCGGCGGGCGATCAGCCGAAGAGCGCGGGTATCAAACGGTGAGACCGCCAGCGTCCTGGCGATGGGCGGCGAACGGCTTGCCCAGAAGGCCAATGCGGGCGCGGCCAGCCACAGCGCGGCGAAGGGGAGGATGACCGGCCACGACGCCGGCGCCCAGGCGAAGGCACCAAGCGTCATTGTCAGCCCGAGCGCGGTGCCGCCCTGCATCCCGCGATAGAAGCCCATGAGATCGAGGCGCGGCTGCGCGCCCGCTACCGCCGCTGTGGTCCATTCCAGCAGGTGCCTGTGGGTGACGAACAGCCGGATCAGCGTGCGTGCCACCGCATCTCCAAGTCGCCAGCTTTGATCCGGGAGGAAGGCGAAGGTGAACGTTGTCTGCAGGAGCGCGATGCGCAGATCGTCAATCAGCGCCGTCACATGGCTGAGCAGCCGGATCCCCCTCCCGCGCGGCACAAGCGAGAACAGCACCGGCAGAAAAGCGGGGATCGCAATCGCCGCGATAAGCGCGAGCACGGCTTGGGCATTCCACGGTGCCGGAGCCAGCCAGCTCACGCCCAGCGCCGCCAAGGTGAACGGCGCCACCAGCGAGCGGCGCAGATTGTCCAGCATCTTCCAGCGGCCGAGCGTCGGCACCGCATGCGCGCCGGAACGCAAGCCAAACACCCAGGGCAGCAACTGCCAGTCGCCACGGGTCCAGCGATGCTTGCGCTTGGCGATCACGTCGTAACGGGAGGGGAAATCCTCCACCACCTCGACATCGGACGCCAGACCCGCGCGGGCATAGATGCCCTCGAAAAGATCATGGCTCAGCAGCGCGTTGTCCTTGATCCGCCCGGCGAGCGAGGCCTCGAACGCGTCGACATCATAAATGCCCTTGCCGGTGTAGGAGCCCTCGCCGAACATGTCCTGATAGACATCCGATACCGCCGCCGCATAGGGGTCCATGCCGCCGGGGCCGGAATAGACGCGCTGGTAGAGCGAGCCGTCGCGCCCGATCGGCAGAGAGGCCGTCACACGCGGCTGCAGAATCGCATAGCCACCGACGACGCGCTGCTCGGCCATACTGAATTGCGGCCGGTTGAGGGGGTGGGCCATCTTGCCAACCAACCGCACCGCCGCATCGCGCGGCAGGCGAGTGTCGGCGTCCAACGTGATGACGTAGCGCACGTCGGCCGGGGCCCGCGGCGGCTGGCCGTTGAGGGCGATAAAGCTCGTATCGGTGGCGCCGCGCAGCAGGCGGTTCAACTCGTGCAGCTTGCCGCGCTTGCGCTCCCATCCCATCCATTTGCCTTCGCCTTGGTTCCAGACGCGGTGGCGGTGAAGCAGCAGGAAGCGGCTCCCCGACAGCGCCGGCCCATAGCGGCGATTGAGCTGCGCGATTGCGGCCGTGGCGGTGGCAAGCAGGGCCTCGTCGCCCGGAACCGTTTCCTGGTCGGCATCCATGCCGTCTGACAGCAGCGCAAAGGCGAGATCGCCACTGGAGCCGGTGAGGTAGTGAACCTCCAACCTTTCGATCTGCTCAAGAAGATCGGCTTCGCTGGTGAGGAGCGTCGGCACCACCACCAGCGTGCGCAAGGCGGTCGGAACCCCGGCCGCGAGTTCCAGCCCCGGCAATGGCGAGGCACCGAACGATCGGGCCACACCCCGGTTGACCAGCGCGCTGGCCGCATCCGACGCCGGCAGGAAGGCGAGCGGTGCCAGCAGCAACAGCCAGCCCGCAGGGGCGCCGGGAACGTTGAGCCAGAGGTAGGCGATGACAAGCAGGGCCAGCGTGGTGAGCAGTACCGCCACCGCATAGCCATGCACACCGAACGGCGCGTTCAGCCGGGCGATCCATAGCGGTGCCGGGGGTCGAAAACCGATGCTTCTTTCGAGCGCGACGCGGCCTTCGGCGATCAGATAATAGCCGGGATCGCAGGCGCTCGGCACCGCGCCGTTTGCACGGGCTTCGGCCTGGGGCCCGCCCGCACTGGCGCTCAGGGCACGGTGCGCAACGTCCAATTCGCTGACATGGGAGCCGCGCGCGAGTTGCTCGATGGCGCTGCGGTAGAGATTGCGGGTCGCAAAATCCATTTGATCGAAGCCGCTGGCGCCTCTCAGCGTTTTGTCGACCAAGCTGACGCTCTCGAACCATTCTGCCCAGTCGATGTCGGAGATCAGGCGCATGCTGGTGATGACGTTGCGCACCGAGACGTTCGACGCGCCCTGCCTCTGCTGCGCGTGCTGAACCACCTCGTCAATCGACGCGCCCTGCAGTCTCAAACACTCATCGAGCCAGCCCAACGCGGGCGTGGTGCGGGGATCCTGGTCGCGCAAACGCTTGGCCAACTGCGCCGCAAAAAGCTCGGACAGCGGCCTGGACGAGCGCGCGATAACATCGCGGTCGAAGGCGAAGCCGGCAAAGCCGGACTCCAGCACCCGATTGGCCAGCGCATCGGCTTCGGCACGTGCCTCCCGGCCGACCATGATCTGGTCGGTCAGGCGCCGCAGATTTTCGATCAAAACGATGCGCAGTGTGATCGCCACCGCCCATAGCTCGCCGATAGTGAGCGGCTCAATCCGTTGATAGGCCGCGACAAACCGCCGGAGCGCATCAGGATCGACGTGGCTGTCAGTATGAGCGACAAACGCCCAGGCGAGTCCGAACACACGAGGATAGCCGGCGAAAGGGCCGGCTGCCAATTTGGGCAATTGGCGGTAATAACCCAGTGGCAGGTCGTCCCGAATCTCGCGGATTTGCTCCTCGACGAGGTGATAATTGTCCAGCAGCCATTCGGCCGCCGGCACCACCCCGTTCCCCTCCTCCAGTTCGGCAGCGCTGGCGCGATAGGCGGCCAGCAGCACCTTGGCATTATCGTTCAGGCGGCTTTGCAAGGAGACGACGATCGGCGGACGCGGCGACACCGTTTGAGCAATCGCGAGGCTTTCGGCATGCTGTTCCAGCCGCTCGACGCCGAACAACTCTTCCCGGACAGGCGCAGTGTCGCTCCAGGGTGCGGACGGGCGGCGGTTGAGGACCGCGCGGAGTTTTGCCAGCATGATCGCCTTTCGGCCCGGCATCGCGCCAGGGATAACGGGGCGGAACGGGACCATGTCATTAAGCCGGAGCCTCGGGTGAGGTTCCGGTTAGGCGAGTGAGGGGCGGTGTGATTGTCGCGCCGCCGACGTTACAGCATTTCGCCGGATCGTGGCGAAGTCATCGCCGTCGGTTTCGCCGAGTCGGATATCGGCTGAACCAAGCCTGGATCGAGACGCGCACGGCTTTGGTGCTGTGCTGCCGTTCCCATTCGATGGGGGCCGGTGTGATCGCGATGCTGGCGGTCGTGATGTTCTTCACGCTGGCTGGTATCGCAGCCAGTCCCATGCGCATCATTGACCAGTTCTCCGCGAGTGCCGGATATGCACATCGTTGAGACCGAGCATGCCCCGCGTCGCGGGCGCCGAGACGCGCTACGGCCTATAAACGGCGGTGATCGGCGGGGCGCGTAGGATACTGACGAGATGCGACAGTCGACGTCCGTCGGCCGCGAAATCGCACGATAGAAGGAAACCGGCGGGGGTGGCGGGCCGCGAGCGACCAAGAAGAGAACTATGTGTTCGCTGTAGCGCTATGATCCAGTCCGTCCGGGTCAACGAACGCCTAATTCTCCTGATGGCCGGGTGCTGCGGCTACGGCTACGGCTTGGTCGACAGAAAAGCCTTATGGTCGCTATCGATAACCAGCCCGGTGAGGCGACCGGTCCGATAGGCGCCGGTATCAATGCCGATGCGGTTGATCCGCTCCTCCGGCTTGGCGCTGATCGTGTGTCCATGGACCACCACTTTTTCCAGCGGCATCAGCGAATCGAGGAAGGGGCCGCGCATCCACAGGAGATCATCGGGGGACTGGCGCTCCAGCGACGTTCCGGGCCGGACCCCGGCGTGACAGAAGAAATAGTCCCCAAACGACACCGCGTATTGCAGACCTTTGAGGAAATGCACATGAGCGGCGGGGACCGCCGCCACCAGCTTGCGATGCACCTGTTCGAGATCGGCCTGCGTCTTCAGCTTCGAGCGATTGAGCTTCACGCCATAGGAGCGCGCCGTGGCGTTGCCGCCGCTATTGACGAACACGCCATCAATGCTGGGTTGATCGAGAAAGGCGAGGAATTCGACGTCGTGGTTTCCCGCCAGCAGGATATAGCGGGGATCAGCCGCCTGAAGCGTGATCAGACGGTCGACTACGCCCCTTGTGTCCGGGCCGCGATCCACATAATCGCCCAAGAAAATGATCCGCCAGTCGCCCGCCTTCGACCGCGCGATATCCTCCTCGATCTTCTGCAGAAGTTTGTCGAGAAGAGGCCTGCATCCGTGGATGTCGCCAATGGCGTAAATCCGGATTCCCTCAGGGCCGCGCGCCTCGGAAAGGGTGACGAGGGGTGTTTTCCAAAGTCCAAAAATTCTCTGCCGACTCCAATCCGGAGCGTCAGAATGATGCAACGTGCCGTGGAACACAATATCGCGGAGGTCGAGCAGGCGGGGAGGACCGCCCCCCCGCCCCCGTGCCGGGGCTCATGAAAGCAACGGGGCCGGTACGCAGAGGGCGAAGCTCAGCACGGCCGCGACGTGAGGCCTGGCCGGGAGAAAATGCATCGGGTGTCGGTGAGTCTCGACTCTCCGACGTCACCCGGCACGGCGTTCGTCTTAGACAACCACGGGTCGTGCGGGCGTCGTCCCGAGTCCCGGGAATGCCAATGCTACTTTTATGTGACAATGCGAGCCGCTATCGGTGGGCTTTCAGCTGACGGGAGGTGGTCTCTTCGTGGCGGCAAAACCGGGCTCACGCTCGGATGAGCGGAGAGACGACATGCCGGAGCAAACTCCAGAGGTTCAACTGCACGGCGACTTGGGCGCGCAGGAGCCGGTGAGCGCCGGCCGCGAGGTCGAATTGAAGCTGTTGACGGATCCCGCCACCCTGCAGCACTTCTTCGCCGCCGCTGTCGTTACGCGAAACGCCACCTCAAAGGGCGTCGTCCGGCGCCTGGAGGCCACCTATTACGATACGCCCGATGCGGTCCTCGCCCGGCAGGGTGCCTCGCTGCGCGTCCGGCGCAGCGGCAAACAGTTCGTCCAGACGCTTAAGCTGGCATCAGAGGAAAGCCCGCTCCAGCGACGCGAGATGGAAGCGCGGGTGCCCGATATCGCCCTTCAGCTCGAGGCGCTGCCCTTGGCCGAGCTGGGTGCGCCCTTCGCGACGCTGCCGGACGCGGGGCTCGCGCCGGTGTTCACCACCAAGATCCGCCGCCATACCCACGTGGTGGAGTTTGGCGGCGCCGCCATCGATGTCGCGTTCGATGAAGGAACTCTGAGTGCCGGCGACAAGGTGGAAGATGTCTGCGAGATCGAGCTAGAGCTGAAGGCCGGCGGGGCGGGCGCGCTCTATGAGCTGGGCCTGTCGCTGCTGGAGCAGGGTCCCGTCCGTATCGGGCTGCAAAGCAAGGCCGAGCGTGGCTATGCCCTCGCCTTCGGCACCTCGCCCACCGCTGAGAAGGCGTTCGCGACCGGCATCGGCCCCGCCGATACCACCGACGATGTGATCGCCAAGGTTTTGAACGCCTGCCAGTCCCATGTGATGGCGAATCTGATGGCGGCGCATCATGGCCAGGACCCCGAGGGCGTCCACCAGCTGCGGGTCGCGCTGCGGCGTCTGCGCACCGCTATATCGCTGTTCAAGAAGGAAGTCCCCGCCTCGGCGCTCGAGGCTCTCGGGCTTGACGCCAAGAGGCTGGCCAGCGCGCTCGGGCCGGCCCGCAACTGGGACGTGTTCGCCACGTCGACCATCGCCGCGATCGAGCGCGCCAATCTGCCCGGCATCGACTTCACCGAGCTCAGATCCGCCACCGCCGCGCCGCGGGCGCGTAGCTATCAGGCCGTCCGCGTCGATCTGATCGATCTCGAATGCACCCGCTTCCTGCTGTCGCTCGGCCGGGTGATCGAGCGCCGAAGCTGGCGCAACGATATCGGCATCGAGGCTCTCGCCGTGCTCACCCAGCCGGCGCGCGAGTTCGCCGGGCGCGGGCTGGCGCGCCTGCACCGCAAGGCGCTGAAACAGGGCCACAATTTCCGCAAGTTGCGGCCGACGGCACGGCATGAGCTGCGCCTGACGCTGAAGAAGCTGCGTTATACGGCGGAGTTTCTGCTGCCGCTTTACGACTGTGACGATGCCGCCCGGAAATATCTGAAGCGGATGTCCCGGCTGCAGGACATCCTCGGCATCGACAACGACATCACCACCACGCAGGCGCTGCTGCGCGAGGTGGAGGAGAGCACGTCGCTGCCGCAGGTCCACAAGGCCATCGGCGCCATCACCGGCTGGCAGGGGCGCGACCGCATTGAGACCGCCGAGTCACTGCGGCGCAGCTGGCGCAAGTTCATCGATGCCGAGCCGTTCTGGCCCGGCTAGCCGGGCGGCGCGCCCCTCACTGTCCCTCTAGGATCGTCACCGCGTTGTCGTGCTCTCGTCATGAGGCACGTCGAAACGTCACGTCGACGCCGAAGAGGAGGGGATGCCTGGATGGACTATTTCAAACGCTTCAACTTCCTTTTCGCGACCCCCGCCTTCGATGCGGACGATCTGGAGGGCGCCCGCTATCACCAAATCGTCGCGGAGATAGAGAGCTCCGGCTTCGAGGTGGTGCGCGCGCGCACCATCGAAGATGCCGAGATCGCGGTTCAGACCGACGCCGCCATCGGCTGCATGATGGTGGACTGGGGCAAGAAGGGCATGGAGGGTAAGACGGCCTCGCTCATCAATTTGATGCGCCGGCGCGGCCTCGACTTTCCCATCATTCTGCTGATCCGCCGCAAGCGGTTCGAGGACGTGCCGGTGGAGGTGCTCGACTTCATCGATGGCTATGTCTTCCTCTCCGAAGAAACCCCCGCCTTCATCGCCAAGAACCTCATCAGCCGGCTCAAGCAATATGCCGAGACCCTGAAGACGCCGTTCTTCGGCGCGCTGGTGGATTATGCCGAGGAGGGCAACCAGCTCTGGACCTGCCCCGGGCATAATGGCGGCGTGTTCTACTCGCGCAGCCCGATCGGCCGCGTGTTCATGGAGCATTTGGGCGAGGCGGTGTTCCGCGACGACCTCGACAACTCCGTAATCGATCTCGGTGACCTTCTGACCCATGAGGGCCCGGCCCTTGCGGCGCAAAAGGAAGCGGCCAAGATCTTCGGCGCCGAGAAGACCTATTTCGTGCTCAACGGCACCTCGACCTCGAACAAGGTCGCGCTCTCCGCCCTCGTGACAGATGGCGACCTCGTGCTGTTTGACCGCAACAACCACAAGGCCGCCCATCATGGCGCGCTGATGATCTCCGGCGGCATTCCGGTCTATGTGCCGACCGTGCGCAATGCCTGGGGGCTGATCGGCCCGATGGATTTCGCGGCGCTGGACGAGGAGGCGCTGCGCGAGCGCATCCGCACCCATCCGCTGGTCACTGACCCCGAGGCCTGGCAGAAGCCGCGTCCGTTCCGCGTCGCGGTGGTCGAGCAATGCACCTATGACGGCACGATCCACAATGCCGAGATGATCCTCGGGAAGATCGGGCATCTGTGCGACTACATCATGTTCGACGAGGCCTGGGCAGGCTTCATGAAGTTCCACCCGCTCTATGCCGGGCGCTTCGCCATGGGGCTGAAGGATCTGGGACCGGACGCGCCTGGCATCATCGCCACCCAGTCGACCCACAAGCAGCTCGCGAGCTTCAGCCAGGCCTCGCAGATCCACATGAAGGACCGGCATATCAAGGGGCAGAAGCGGCGCGTGGAGCATCGGCGCTTCAATGAGAGCTTCATGCAGCACGCCTCCACGTCGCCCTTTTACCCACTATTCGCCTCGCTCGACGTTGGCGCGCAGATGATGAAGGGACGCTCCGGCGAAGTGCTGTGGGACGACACGATCCGCCTCGGCATTGAGCTGCGCAAGAAGATCCGCGCGGTGCGCCGGGAGTTCGAGGAGAAGGAACAGCGCCCCGAGCGCCGCTGGTTCTTCGAGCCCTTCGTACCGGACCGGGTGGCGATTCCCGATGCCGCCAGCCCCGGCGCGGTCCATGACGTGCCGTGGGAGAGCGTCTCCACCGACCAGCTCGCCACCAACCCGGCCTTCTGGCATCTCACGCCGGGTGCCGCCTGGCACGGCTATGCCGGCATGGCGGCGGGCTTCGCCATGACCGATCCCAACAAGCTGACACTGCTCACGCCCGGCTTCGACCGCTCCACCGGCGCCTATGCGGAGCACGGAATCCCGGCCCCCGTGGTCGCGCAATATCTGCGCGAGAATCGCATCGTCGCGGAGAAGAACGACCTCAATTCGCTGCTGTTCCTGCTGACGCCGGGCGTTGAATCGAGCAAGGCCGGCACGCTGATCAGCGGTCTGGTCGCCTTCAAGAAACTGCACGACGACAACGCCTTGCTGGAAGACGCGATCCCCGAATTCTACCGGCGCCGGCCCGGGCGCTATGAAGGCGTGCGCCTGCGCGACCTGTGCGGGGAGATGCACCGCTTCTTCCGCAGCGCCAATGTCAGCGCATTGCAGGCCATGCAGTTCGCGGCTGAGCACCTGCCCGATATCGCCCTGTCGCCCCACGATGCGGCGCGCTGCCTGGTGCGCAACGATGTGGATTACCTGCCGATCGACGCCATTGCCGGGCGCATCGCGACCACGCCTTTCGTGGTCTACCCGCCGGGCATCGCCACGATTGTCCCCGGCGAAAGGCTCACGCAGCGCGCCCAGCCGATGATCGACTATCTCAGGATGTTTGAAGCCTGCTTCAATACGTTTCCGGGCTTTGACGTCGAGATCCAGGGCGTCTATCGCGAGACCGATGCAGCCGGTCGCATCCGGCTCTATACCTATGTGGTTGCGGAATAAGCGGGAGTCCGGGTTCGTTCATGGAGCAGGAGAACGCGGTCATTGTCCGCCCGACGCGGGATTCCGACGTGGATGCCATGCTGGCGATCTACCGCCATCACATCCGCCGGGGCGTCGAGGAGGGGGTGGACGACAATGACACGCCGCAGCCCGACGACCTGCGGGAGCGGCGCAAAAACCTGAAAAACCGCCGCTTTCCCCACATCGTAGCGGTCCGGGACGGCGAGGTGGTGGGCTATGCCTATGTCGTGCTGTTCCGCAAGCGCCCGGCCTATCGCTACACCGTCAAGCATTCCATCTATGTCCACCACCAGCACATTGGCCACGGCATCGGCAGCCGGCTCATGCGCAGCCTGATCGATGCCTGCGCGGGCGCCGGCTTCCGGCAGATGATCGGCTATATCGACGGAGACAACACCGCGTCGCTCGCCATCCATGAGCGGTTCGGCTTTGTCCGGGTGGGGTTTCTCCCCGCGGTCGCCTACCGTTATGGCCGCTGGGCCGACAGCGTGATGGTGCAGCGCTCTCTGGGTCCCGGCGCCACCGCTCCGCCCAAGCCCCTCCCCCTCTCCACCTATTGACCAACAGGCAGATCTCCACTGCGCCGCGCGCGGCGCTCATCGCCAATCTTCCGAATCCATCCTTCACACCGTGAGGGTGATGATCTCAACCTGGTGCGGGCTGTCGACGGCGTGGCGCAGGACGTTGCCGCCCGCCCACTGGTCCGCATCTCGGGTCGATCGACTCGGGTAAGAGCGCCTTCTGGTCGCGGCAGAACATGAGGAAGAGCGCCAAGGAGTGCTACGATGGCAATAGGTCTCATCGTAAACCGAACCTCTCGTAAATCCACGCGCGAGGCGATCACTGCGCCGCCGCTGATGCGGCATGGTGAGGATGA
Organism: Ancylobacter sp. SL191; assembly: GCF_026625645.1. Taxonomy (NCBI): domain Bacteria; kingdom Pseudomonadati; phylum Pseudomonadota; class Alphaproteobacteria; order Hyphomicrobiales; family Xanthobacteraceae; genus Ancylobacter; species Ancylobacter sp. SL191. The sequence continues at coordinate 3,259,816 of NZ_CP113056.1, forward strand.
ACTCTGACTGCGTGCGAGTTGCTGCCGGACAGCACGCTGACCATTAACGTCAACGTGCGAAGCGGGGACTTTCGGGCTTTCCGAGACCGGCTGAGGTGGCTGCGTTGATCGCGGACTCACCCCTCGGATATCAGCTGACCACATCTCCGCCGGCCCCCAGACGACGGCCCAATCCGGTTATCTTCAACCCAACCTACTCACAGATGCTAAGGGTGATTTTAACAGCAACGGTGACGATGCGGCCATCAGAAGGCCCATCGCATGGCGGAGCGCAATCGGCGGCAATTGGCGGAAGGGGTGGGATTCGAACCCACGGTGGGCTTGCACCCACGGCGGTTTTCAAGACCGCTGCCTTAAACCACTCGGCCACCCTTCCAAGCCTTGAAACTGCTTGGATCTTGCGCGCCGTCGCGAAGTTCCTGGGGCAATTGCAAACCGAATTGCTAACCTTCGCGATTGACGGCCGCCTGCTTTAGGGCTCCCTGCACCATGGCGTCAACTGCCTGCGCGGCATCGGCCTGCATGCTCGTGGTCGCGTGGCTGTATAGGTCGAGGGTGATGCCGACAGTCGAGTGACCGAGTCGCTCGGAAGCGATCTTGGGGTGAACACCCGCCTCTAGCATCTGCGTCGCATGGGTGTGGCGCAGGTCATGGAAACGGAGCCGGGGGAGCCCAGTTCTCGCAATTAGCCGGGTCCATTCGTGCGTGAGGGAGTCGGGCTTGAGCGGCGCGCCGTCTTCCTGGGCGACAACGTGATGATCGTCAGTTTGCCTCACGCCGACCCGAAGCAACTCCTCCGCTTGTCGCAGGCGATGGCGTCTCAGTTCCTCGACGACCATCGACGAGGCCACCACGACCCGCGGCTTGCCATTCTTCGGCGACTTGAGACGAATCTGCGTGCCGATCTGCTCCAGACTATGGACGACAGCAATCGTGCCAGAGGACAAGTTCACGTCCCGCCACCGGAGCCCGAGTACCTCGCCTCGCCGGAGGCCACACATGACCGCCAGAACGACCGGGACATACGCGCGAGTTGGCCGGAAGGCCTGAAGAAGGTCGGCCGTCTGCGGCAGATCGTAGGCCTCCACCGTAGACTTTTCGACCTTGGGCGGGGTGGTGAGCGCGACAGGATTCCGACTGATCATTCCCCAGCGCACCGCTTGGTCGAAGGCTGTCAGCAGCACGCGGCGAGCGTGATGCACAGTCCTTGGTGACAATCCCCCCTGCCCCTTCCTCCGCCCCGATTCGAGAAGCTGGGCCCATGCGGCGTCAATCGTTGCTGGACCGAGTTTCGTCAGCTTATGGGCGCCCAGGATCGGCTGGACGTTCTTGCGGAGAAGCTGGGCGTATCGATCCAGGGTCTTCGGTGCGACCGTCGTTTTCGCGTGCTCAAGCCATCGGTCGATGTACTCCGCCACTGTCAGCTTCGATGGTTCGGAATAGGTCCCTGCCGACATCTCGCTGATGAGGCGGGCGCACTCCTTCTGCGCCTCGCGCTTGCCACCCTTGAAGGAGTGCCACTTCTTCTTGGGCTTGCCGGTCGCTGGGTCTGAGATCGATAGGACAATCGCCCAGTGGCCGGGCGAGCGTTCGCGAAGATGCCCCTTCATTCTGCCCTCCCCTCGTCCAGCGAGGCGAACGCCGCCGCCAGTTGGTCAGCTCGGTCTTGGGCGGCCTTCTCTGCGCGTTCGATAGCTTCGGCGGCTTCAATCACGTCCGGAGACTGCCGCACGATGCCCAGAAGCTGCACAAGCATGAAGATCTCTCCAGAAAGACGAGCCATTGGGAGAGCGAGATCCGATAGTGCCTTGAGAGCGAACTTTGCGCGGGTCTTCCAGTCCGCAATGCCTCCTTTGGAGATTTCGAGGCTCATCCGGCTGCCGACATCGTACGCGCTCCACAGCGCGTCGTAGCGTGACGCGATCTGTTCGGACCGCCCGTCGATGAAAATTGCCATTGCTGTAAGGCGCCGAATTGCATCCGAGCGGCTCGCGATACCTGCCTTCTCACGCCAAGCGTCAACGGCCTCCATCTCCTCCGGCGAGATAAGCATATGGAGACGTTCAGTTTTCTTCAGTGGCTTATTGTACCCAGCCATGTCGGACCTCGTATGTGCATACGAAGCTGAAACTATACGCATAAATTGGTTGCGGCCAGCCCCATCTCGTACTAGAAAATATGCGCATGTTTTTGATTTATATGCGGATGGAGATGGGTTTCGATGGCATCCTCACGCCTTACCTCAGCCAACAAGGCGCTTAGCCGTAAGCCTCTGCGGCATGTCCTCACACTTGACGAAGCCGTCACTATGCCCGCGATCGACATCCCGGATGCGGGGAGGCTTTTCCTCGGGGGCCTCAGCCGCAATGCGAGCTATGCCGCGGCCCGCGAAGGGCTGATCAAGACGATCACGATTGGGCGTCGGAAGAAGGCCCTCACGAAGCCTCTCGCGGAGGCTGTTGGCGTTACGGTCAAGTTCTGAGGAGTCGACGTGATGTTAGATCGCGAGCTCCTAATTCACCGGCTCACCACGGCCCTGGCCGGCGCTGAGGACCTTCTGCACGATCAACTGTCGGGCTCCCCGTTCGATCGGGACGGTGAGCGCCACTACGGCGTTCGGGCGACAAAGGGGGATCTACTGCTCCTCCTTATCGAAGTCGCGGCTCAGACGGCCAAAGAGCTATCTGCGGCGCTGAGCGGCGGCGTGGTCGCGGAGGCAGCGGAATGAGCGAGCGCAGCCGGATTAAGCGTCCCAAGCGCGGGAAGCAGGCGATCGTCGGCCAGTTCGCCCCGCGCCTGATCGAGATGCTCCGCAGCCCGGCCTACCGAGCGCTGAGCCAGTCGGAGCATCGGATCCTCGCGCGCCTCGAGATCGAGCTGGCCGACCATGGCGGGGCCGATAATGGCAGGTTGCCCGCGACCTACGACGACTTCCAGGAGTATGGGGTTCATCGGCATGCCATCGCCCCCGCGCTGCGTGCGCTCGAGGCACTCGGCTTTATCGAGATCACCGAGCGAGGCCGTGCAGGCAATGGCGAGTGGCGCCGTCCCCATCAGTTCAGATTGACGTACCGGCCGACGAAAGAAGCGGGTTCTTCCGACGATTGGCGTCATGTCGAAACGGTGCGTGCGGCGGAAAAGCTAGCCCGCGCTGCTCGGAAACAGAACTCCAGTGGTGAAGAGCGCACCGGAACCAGTGGCGAAAACCGCACTACGCGTTTCCATGGTTATGGTGCGGATTCCGCCACTACAGCCCATGGTACGGATTCCACCACTACTTTCGATATTTCGGGAGGGGGGCACGAATGCGCAGCTTAGACGGAATGCAGCTGGTCCTCTCTCTCGATCAGACGTGCTGCTGTGTGGTCATCCCCTTTCCGGCCGACAAGAGGGTCGGGAAAATCCAGCGAGTAGCGCAGGTGCTAAGCGAACGTCGCGGCAAAGGTGCCGACGCGTACTGGCGGCGCACGGTCGATGACCTCCGACGCTCAATGGAGAGGGCTGGCCTGGATACCGAGATGATCGAGCGCGAGCTCGAGGCGTTTCGCCGTGCCGTGGCCGGCAGAATGACCCAGCCTGGAGGAGCCGCATGAGCAATGATCGGATCACCCTGACGACCGGGCACATCCTCGCGCTGAGCTGGGAGACGCGCGGCTATGATTGTCACGGCGACTGGACGGCGCGCCAGCCCGTGTTCCTGCTCTGGCGGGATGGCGAGGTCATGGGCTTTGCGTCCGACTACGAGGCTGCCTTGCTGATGGCGGAGCGGCACGGCCGGCGCCTTGGCTGCGGAGTTGAAGACCGAGTTTTAGAAACCTCCGGGCCTGCGACACTGCCGCGATTGCAGCCCGGCCCGGCGACCGCCCCGCGTCCCGGCAAACCGACATCTGTGGCCGGTCGGCTGAGAGCCGTGATGCTGCGCGGCCTCCGACGTTCCCTTGAACGGTGAGCGACAGAGGGGGCGTTCAGGCCCCCTCGTAGCGCGTGGAGGAAAAGGCAACCTGGCTGGAGCGTGCGAGACGGCGCTCGAGCTCGGCCGCGAAGTCGGCAGCCGCGCTCTGAGGCGCGCCGGCACCGAGGTGTACCGTGCCGATATTGACGGTGACCGATGCACCGCCCTTCTGTCGCTCCGTGGCCGGGCGCTGCGCCGGCCGCTCGGCAGGCCGCTCCAATTCGCGAACGACACGGTTCGGGAAAATCGTGCCGTTCGACGCCGGCTGGAAAATCTCCCGACCACGCTCGCCGACCAGATAGGTCTTTCCCGCCTCCACCGGCCCGCCGGATGCGCGGGCACCGTCGAGGGGCGGAGCGCCAATGTCGTGGCTGCCGCGCCCGGGAGCGATCGGGGGCGGTGCAGCCTCCCACGCCGTCGGCGCAGGACGGAGCCGATTGCCCATCCCGCCCAGGCCGACCCCCACCGGGATTTCGATCATCGGCGACAAGATGGACTCCACCCGGTCGCGGATCGCCTCCGCAGCGGCCTCGACCTTGGGGCGCTCGCCAGCGAGTGCCGGCGTGATCTTCGCGAACGCGGACTGTGCGGCCGCCGCAATCTCGTCCAGCTTCCGCAGTTCAGCGGGGCGCGGCAGGGGAAGCGGCACACTGGCGGGAGACGTCACCTCAGGTGCGCGTCCTTCGGACGGCGAGACCGGGCCAACCGGATCGACAGCGTAGCTCGGAGAGGGCCCTTGTGGGCGAGCCGGTTCGGCCGGCGCAGAATTGCCGGAAGCTGGCGCGGCCTCCCCCGCGTTAGGTTCCTTCGGTCCGTGAAACACCTCCTGCAGCTGTCGCCACTTCCGGCCCGCCCAGGACTCGTCCAGCCCCGTCTCGAGCTTGCGCCAGGACTCACCGTTCTCTCGCATCTGCTGAAGCCGCTCCTCGGCCGTCCGGTCCAGGTCCGCGAGCATCTCTGAAACCAGCGCCGCAAGGTTGCCGGCTGCCAGTACGCCGCGCATACCGCCGAGAATGCCGCCAGCTGCCCGGCGGCCAAAAGTCTCGAATCCGGTGACAGACGCGCGAGATGCCGAGCTCGACATGCCCGCGATCATCTGATCAGACGCACGACGAGCCGCACTCATGCCGTCGACCATGCGCCGGCTGGCATCAGCAGCCACCCGCGAATTGCGCGTCACCGCCTGGCTGGCGCGGCTAAAGCCTTCGAGCGAGGCCGGTAGCGCCGTCTCGACGACCTTGCCGACGCGCAGCAGCGAGCCGAGGAAGCCCGTCAGCCTGGCCACCGCCTGCCCCGCCAACGCGGCGCCCTTTGCCGCTTTGAGCAGCCCTCCGAAAAGGAAAAGGCCACCGAAGCGCGCCGCCGTCACGGCGACGTTCAGGCCAACGACAGCTGCCGCCGTTCCGATCAATGTCCTCGTCAATCCGGGGTTCTCCTCCGCGAACTTGGCGAAGGAAGTCGCGATCGGGACGATCGCACCGGCGAGATCGGCGAGCGCCGGCATCAGCGCCGATCCAACGGCGATGTTGATCGACTCCATCGCGACAGCGAAGCGCTGGCCAGCCATGGCGCCGGTCTTCAACCGCTCCTGATAGTCCGCCTCGACGACACCCTGCGCCTTCAGCGCATCCGCGCGGATCTTGCGATAGAGCTCAATGTTCTGGATCAGCGGCCGGAGACCCGCCTGAACCTGCGAGTCCTCAAACAGGTAACCGAGCTTGCCGAGATCGCCCTTCAACGCCCGGTTCGTGATCTCGGCAATGGCCTCGATCGGCGTCAGGCCGCGCTCAGCGGCTTCCTTGAGCTCGCGCTCAAGGTTTACCCCCATCTCGGCGAATTTCTTCACCGTCGCCGGCGCCTGGATTTTCTGAAGAACGTTGCCCAGGTTCGTCGCCGCGGAGGCGGCATCGCCCGTGCCCTTGCGCACAATCTGCAGCGCGGCGGCCAGATCGGCGACGGCCGGCACCCCCTGCTGCTTCAGCCCCTGATAGGCGGCGCCGAGCTGCGGAAAGTAGGTTGCCATGTCCTTGAGTTCGAACGCACCGGCCTTACCCGCCTGCGCCATCACGTCCAGAGTCCGAGCAAACTGATCGGCGGGCACGTTCAGATTGTCGAGCGCCGCATAGCCGGCATTCGACAGGTCCGTGATCTCCGCCCGGTAAGCCACAGCGGCCTTGCCGATGGCCGGAAGCATGCCAAGAGCATCGCCTTCAGAAGCGCCCAGACCGGCGAGAACGTCGAAGCCCTCAGCGAGATCCTGGCTGAGGTTTGTCGTGTCGCGGGCCACCTTGCGGATCTCGGCGCCGAGTCGCGGCAGTTGCGCCCGCGGCAAATCGAGTTTCTGCGCGATGTCCTCGATCTTCGACTCGAAGGTGGTGAAGGCCTCCACCGGCGCCTTTAGGGCGCGATACAAGCCATAGCCTGCGGCCGTGGCCTCGATCATCCGGCCGCGCATCGCCTCGAGCTTGCGTGCGTTCGCGTCCAGCGCCGCGGAGAGCCGGCCCGACAACGTCTCATTGACGCTGCGGGCCGCTCCGCCAATGCCCCGGATCGCTGCCGATGCGTTCCGAGCCGGACCGGTCACCTTGTCGAGCAACGAGACGACGAGAGAAGCGGATTCGGTGCCGGCCATGTATCACCTCGCAAAACGAGCTAGGGCGATCCGGTCGGCCTCTGCGTGCCACGCGCGCAGCCGCCGCCATCGCATACCCATCAGAATGTCGACGCTGGTGTTCAGGATGTGGGCTGTGTCGGCGACGTCGGCGCGCCAGCTGGCGAATTGAGCCCAGGCCCGGACGAGGCCGGCTGCCCACCGCTCGCCGGGGTTTCCGATAAAGGGCTGATGGACTCCAGCACACGCTCGTAGTCCGACCGTCGCAGCTTGCGCACCACCTCCGGCGGGACCTCGGCGAAGCGCGAGATCATCAGGAATGACAGCTTGAGCGGCTCCATGGTGGCAGCCGCTTCTTGCACCTCTTCAACCACTCCCATCGCCGGGTTGCTGACATCAATCGCCGTGTAGCTCCGGCCCTCATGCTCAACGGGAAACTCGAGCGTGACGGGCCCATTGAGCCGACTGGAGGGGGCCGCGGGGGCCGTAGTGCTGGTCGCCACGCCGACGAGCTGGCCAGCATTGATGAGTTCGACTTCAGCCGCCGTGAGCGACCGCGTGACCATATCCATTCCGTTCTCCTGACGTCTGATGGCAGGTGCCGACTTCTGGATCATTTAGAAAAATTGAATCAACGGCACCGAACAATAAGAAAAAATATCATCCAAGGCGTGAAAATGTTAGCCTCAACTGGAATCCGGTTAAGAGGCAGCCATGGCGCGTATCACCCAGGCGGACATTGCCCACCACGTCGGCGTTTCAGCGATGACCATCTATCGTGCCACCCTGACGGTCGGACGCGGTGAGGAAGTGCTCGGCGATGACGTGGCACTCTGTCTCTTGGTCGCATCCGAACTGCGCGATCTCGGCATCGCATGGCCAACGGCCGTTCAGCTTGTCGCTCGCTTCCGTGATGAGGTGAGCTTCCTCAGCTTCGACCCCGCCCTCCGGCGCAGCTGGATCGTGTCCGTTGAGCGTGCGGACGGGTCCCGGTTCCAGATGACGGCCGTGTCCGAGCGGCATCTCGCGAGCATCATCGACTCGCGTTGCCGAGCGGACGTGCTGGCGCTCCACGGTCCCGTCGCGCGCGCCGTGGAAGAGCTCGACGCGCTGAAGGCGCGCAAGGCGGCGGCATGAACCCGATCAGCGCCCTCCGCCGCTTCCTTGGGCCGTCCAGCCGCTCGATCGAGGCCGGCGGGCACGGCCCGCGCTGGACGCCCGGCAAGGCCATCCGCTCGCCAGCGCGTGAGATCACGATCCGCCGGCAGCTCGCCGCCGAGCGCGCGCTATGGCTTGCGCAAAATGACCCGACGGCCGCCGCCATCGTCTCCGCTTGGACCGGCAACATCGTCGCGGACGGCCCGGCCATTGCGGCCAAGACTACCGATGACGCGCTGCGAACCGCGCTCGCTGAACGGTTTGACGCCTGGTGGAGCCGGTGCGACGCCGAAGGCATCGACGACCTGGCCGGCATGCTGCACCGCCTGGTGCGCGGTGTCGTGACCACCGGCGAGGCGTTCGTCATCATGGAGACGGACGAGGCTGGTGAGCTTCGCCTGCGCACCATCGACCCGACGCAGTGCGACGCTACCCTGACGCGCAGTTTGGCGGACGGCCGACGCATCGTCGCCGGCATCGAGATGGACGAGCGCGGTCGTCGCCTCGCCTACTGGATTCGGGATGCCGAGGAACGCCTCACCGCCTACAGCGCCACGCCGCGCCGGGTTGACGCGCGGGACGTGTTGCACCTGTTCGACCGACAGCACCCAGGCCAGCAGCGCGGGCTTTCATGGCTCGCGCCCGTCGCGACGCTGATCGATCAGCTCGGCGAACTGGGAGACACGACGCTCGCATTACTCAACACCAGCGCGCTCTACGGCGCCGTGCTCACCAACGCCAATGGCGACGCCCCTGGTGGGCAGGAGGGGCCGGATCCGACGCTGGAGCCCGGCTCTATCATCCGCGCGCCCGTCGGCTGGGACGTGAAGTTCAGCGACCCGCCGACGATGACCGGCATCGACGCCTATCGGCGCGAGATGCTGCACACGATCGCGGCCGGCGCCGGCGTTCCCTTTGAGCTGATCAGCGCGAACCTTTCCGAGGTGAATTTCTCCTCCGCCCGCGTCGGACTCCATGAGTTCCGTCGGCGCGTCGACACGCTGCGTCGTACGCTGCTGACCGCCCGCTTTCTTGATCCCATTTGGCGCCGGTGGCTCGCTCACGAGGCGCTCCACGGCCGCGTCTCGCCCGCCATTGCAGCGAACCTCGAGATGACCGCCGCCTGGCCGGGCTGGCCTGCCATCGACCCGCTGAAGGATGCCCAGGCCGATCAGATCGCCATCGCCATCGGTGTCGAGAGCCGCCACGCCGTGATCGCCCGGCGCGGCCGGGATCCGCGCGAGGTCGATGCCGAGATCGCCGCCGACACCTTCGTGCCGCGCGCGGCACCGGCGGCCAAGAGCGAGGACAAGCCCGAATGAATGACCTTCTCACCCGGCGGGCGCCGCTCGCCGCCTCGAGCTGGAACGCGGAAGAGCGGACCTTCGAGGTTATCTTCAGCACCGGCGCCAGTGTCGAGCGCATGGATGCGCGCGGCGCCTATGGCGAGCGACTGGACCTCAATCAAGACTGGTCGTCCTTCATCGGCGCGCCCGTGCTGAACGCGCACAAGCGCGGCGATGTCACCGACGTGCTCGGACACGTCATCAAGGCGTGGACCGTCAGTCCGAGCGAGGCCCGCGCCATCATCAAGCTTTCCCGCCGTCCTGACGTCGAGACGGTCGTTCAGGACGTGCTCGACGGGCATTTGCGTGGCGTGTCGGTTGGCTACGCCGTCGCCGATTGGCGCGAGAGCACCGAGGGCGGGAAGCGCACCAAGACGGCGACGCGATGGGCGCCGGCTGAACTTTCCATCGTCCCCGTCGCCGCCGATCCCGGCGCCACCATTCGCAGCGAGGCCACCATGCCCGAACCCACCACCACGACACAGCAGACTTCCACCGTGCCGACTGTGACCCGCGCAGCGGTGAATGCCGAAATCCGTTCCATTGGCGCCCTGGCCGGGCTCGATCAGGCGTGGATCGATGGACAGATCGATTCCGATGCCACCGCCGATACGGCGCGTGCCGCGGCTTTTCAGGCCATGCAGGCCCGTGGCCCGGCACCGATCCACACGGCCCGCGCCAGCGTTGGCACCGACCATAATGACCCGACGGCCATCCGTTCGGCCATGGCGGATGCGATTGCACATCGCCTGGTTCCCGGCCGGTGCAAGCTCGAGGGGCGGGCAACCGAGTTCCGTGGCTACCGGATCCTCGACATGGTCGGCGATCTCGCCCATGCCCGCGGCGATCGGGTGAACCTGCGCGACCAGAATGCCCTGATCGAGCGTGCCGTCGGCGCCCATTCGACGGGGGATTTCCCCCTCCTGCTGGCGGACGCAGCGAACAAGAGCCTGCTGGCGAACTACCAGGCGGCCGAGCCGACCTATCGCGCCTGGGCGGCGCGGCGCAGCTTCAACGACTTCAAGCCGCACAGCTTCCTGCGGGTGGGTGACTTCCCGCAGTTCAAGGAGATCGGCGAGAGCGGCGAGGTGAAATACGGCACCATCTCCGAGAACCGCGAACAGGTGCGCGCGAAGGAATACAATGCCGGCCTTATCATCGGCCGGCGTGCCCTGATCAATGACGACCTGTCGGCTCTTGCCGACTTCTCGTCGATGATCGCCATCCGTGCCGCTGCCGACGAGAACCGCATGGTCTATGCGCTGCTCACGGGCGCGCCGGTGATGTCGGACGGCAAGGCCCTTTTCCATGCCGACCATGGCAACCTCACGCCGCCTGACGCTGTCGCCGGCCAGCCGACTCTCCAGGCCAGCGTGAGCTCCCTACGCAAGCAGAAGAGCCTTGATGGACTGGCGCTCAATCTGACGCCGCGCTTTCTGATCGTGGGCCCAGATCTCGAGCTGGGTGCGCGTCAGGTGCTCACTGCGATCACGCCCTCGAAGACGGCCGATGTGAACCCTTGGGCGGGCTCCATGGAGCTGATCGTCGACGCGAATATCACCGGCTTTGCTTGGTACATCGCTGCGGATCCGGCTGCGGGCCCGTCGATCGTCTACGGCTATGTGGCCGGCGCTGAGGGTCCGCAGATCCGCACCGAGATCGACTTTGACACGCGCGCCGTGAAGGTCGCGGCAGGTCTCGACTTCGGCTGCGGTGCCATCGACTTCCGCGGCCTCGTGAAGAACCCGGGGGAGTGATGTGACGGATCTTCTCGCCTTGACGGAGCAGCTACGGGAACTGCGGGAAGCGCGGGCCTCTGGCGTCCGGCGCGCGGAGTTCCGCGACCGCACGGTGGAGTACCGATCCGACGGAGAGCTCGCTGCGGCTATCCGTGACCTTGAGACCCGCATCGCCGCCGCGGAAGGACGGCCGGCGGTGTCCGTCATTCGTCCCCGCTCATTGAGGAACTGGACATGAAGAACTTCCACCGCAGTGGCAATTCCAACCCCGTGCCGGCCCCGGCCGGGGGCGTGCTGTCCGGTGACGGCGTGCTTGTTGGCGCTCTGTTCGGCATTGCTGCGACCGATGCTGCCGAAGGCGCAGCCGTCGAGATCGCGTGCGTCGGCGTCTTCGAGATGAAGAAGACGAGCGCTCAGGCCTGGACGGTCGGCGCCAAGGTCTATTGGGACAACACGGCGAAGGTGGCGACCACTACCGCGAGCGGCAATTCGCTGATCGGCGTCGCCGTCGCGGCGGCCGCGAACCCCAGCGCCACCGGGCTCGTCCGCCTCAACGGCGTGTCCGTGTGAAGGAGATCAAGGGCCATGGCGACGATCAGGATCGAGGGGGCGGAGACGCTGGGGCGGCTGGCGGTGCGGGTGGAAGGCGCCAATGCGCGCTTGCTCGCACAGACGCTCAATCGCGCCATGGCACCCTCGGCGACCAAGGTGCGCCGAGAGCTGGCCGCTCACACGGGCGCGCCCTATCGCCGTGTTTCCACGGTCGTCGTCCCCTATAAGGCCTCGGCGTCCAATCTCACCTACCAGGTCGACGCCAAGGATGGCTGGATGTCCCTGAAGGACTTCAGCGCCCGGGAGGTCCGGGCCGGCACGTCCGCCGCGCCATGGAAGAAGCGTCGCCTGTTCACCGGTGCCTTCATGATGGGAGGCCCGAAGGGCGGACGCGTGCCCGTCGCCAAGCTAAACGGTCACGTCTTCGTCCGCTCGAGCAAAGAGCGCCTGCTCATTCGCAAGCTCTGGGGGCCGAACATCGCCCGCGAGATGATCCGCGACGGCGCTGCGCCGGTCATCGTCTGGCGCGAGGATGTCGAGCGTCTACCCTTGCTGATCATGCGCGAGGTGAAGCGGCGCATCGAGGCGGGGGCGTGACCATGCCGGCGCGCCGAGGGTCCTCCCTGGCACCAGCCCGCCGCGGGGCGCTGCAGCGCGAGGTTTCACCCGCTGCAACCCCTCCCAAGGGGGCTCCGCCGCCATTTGGGGCGCCGGTGACGGCCGATGACCTGGCCGGGCTCCTTGGCATTGCCCCTCGCACCGTGCGAGAGCTGGCGGCCCGGGGGCTTGTCGTGAAGGCCGGACGTGGCCGCTATGACCTTGCGGCCTCTGTGGCGAGCTATTGCGGTCACCTGCGCGAGCAGGCTGCGGGGCGGGCGGGCGATGCGCAGGCCAGTCTCGCCGTGGAGCGTGCCCGCCAGGCAAAAGAGGCGGCGGACAACCTGGCTCTGCGAAACGCTGAGATGCGGGGAGAGCTGGTGCCGGCGTCGCAGGTGACGGCGGTGTGGTCCGGTACCCTGCGCCGTCTGCGTGCCCGCATTCTCGCGGTGCCGCCGCGCGTGAACCAGCGTTTGCCCTTTCTGAAGGCGCACGACGTGGCGGAGATCGACGCCGAGTTGCGCGAGGCCCTGACGGAGATCGCCCATGACGGCGCATCCGCTTGAGCTCGCGCGGCGCACGGCGCTCGCCCAACTCCTGCCCCCGCCGCGCCTGCCGCTCTCGACTTGGATTGAGCGCAACGTGTTCTTGCCCGATGACGTATCGGCGCAGCCGGGGCCGGTGCGGCTGTGGCCCTATCAGCGCGAAATCGCCGATGCGATCGGGGATCCGACAATTGAGCGCGTGACCATGGTGAAGCCGGTCCGCGTCGGCTTCACCACCATGCTCACGGGCGCTCTGGCCTCCTTCGTTGCCAATGAGCCGGCACCGATCCTCGCTCTTCTGCCGGCCGAAGCCGACTGCCGCGACTACATGGTGTCGGACGTGGAGCCGACCTTCGAGGCTTCCCCATCCCTGGCGGGCCTGCTGTCGGCGGACACTTCGGAGGCCGGGCGCAGCACGTTGCTGTCGCGGCGCTTCCCAGGCGGCTTCCTGAAACTCATTGCGGCCAAGGCCCCGCGCAACCTGCGCCGCCATAATGCCCGCGTGCTGTTCGTCGACGAGGCCGACGCCATGCTCCCGGGGCCGGAAGGCGCGCCGATCCCACTGGCGGAGAAGCGCACCCTGTCGTTCCCGAACCGGAAGATCGTGTTGGGCTCGACGCCGACGGATGAGGACACCAGCAACGTGCTGCGCGCCTATGCGGCGAGCGACCAGCGGATCTTCGAGGTACCCTGTCCCCATTGTGGGCATCGCTTCGAGCTGCTGTGGCAGCATATCCAGTGGCCTAAGGATTGGCCGGAGGAAGCGCACGCCGTCTGCCCGGCACATGGCTGTGTCATCGACGAGCGGGACAAGCCCGCAATGGTCGCGGCCGGCACCTGGCGCACGACCGCGCCGGAGGTCAAGGGGCATGCTGGCTTTCGGCTGAACGCCCTCGTCTCGCTGCTCGCAAATGCCTCATGGTCGAAGCTCGCCGCGGAGTTCCGCGCCGCCTCCACCGACAGGGACCTGCTGCGCGTCTTCGTCAACACCATCCTCGCCGAAGGCTGGCGGGATGCGGTGGACACCGTAGACGAGGCGGCGGTCGCCGGCCGCGTGGAGCCGTTCGGGCTCAACGCCATCCCTGCTGAGGCGCTGGCGATCACGGTTGGCGTCGACGTGCAGGACGACCGCCTTGAGGCGACCATCGCCGGATGGACCCGGAACGACGATGCCCTCGTGCTGGGGCACGTCATCATCTGGGGAAGCCCGGGCGACGATACGACATGGGCGGAGCTCGACGAGCTGCTGCGCACCACCTGGACGCACCCGCACGGCGGCAGGCTGAAGGTGGATGCGGCGATCGTCGATTCCGGCGACGGCGATTGGACCGATCGCGTCTATGGCTTCTGCTTTCCTCGGCTCGCCCGGAAGGTCTGGGCCGGGAAGGGCATGGCAGGCACCCGGCCGGCTATCACGGCGAGCAAGACGCCGGTGAAGGGCGGGCGCCTGTTCCTGATCGGCGTCGATGGCCTCAAGACGACGATCCTCGATCGCCTGCGCCGTGCCGGCGGGGACGAGGCGCCGCAAAGCACCATCCGCCTCTCCGCTGACCTGGAGCCGAGCTATTTCGAGCAACTCGCCAGTGAGCACCGCGTCGTCCGCTATGTGCGGGGCCAGCCTGTGCGGCGCTTCGAGCGCATCCCCGGCACCCGTGCCGAGGCGCTGGACTGCCTTGTCTACGCCTTCGCGGCCCGGCGAGGCCTCACCATCACCTTCGACAATCGCGAGGACGAACTGCGCGGCGTGCCGACCGCGCCGGCCCCGCGCATCTCCCGATCCAATTGGATGAACCGCAACCGATGACGCACGAGATTGCCCGGGATCTATCCATCGCACCGGGCAGGCGCTTGCTGATCGCCTCGAATAATCAGCTCGCAACCGGGACCTGTCTTCCGGCAGGTGTGGAACGCCGGGCAGGCGGCATCGTCGCCATCCGCCGCCATCGCGGCACGGTCTCCCTGGACCCGCGGCCGACGGCGCGGAGTGAGGGAGACCACCTCAGGGAGCAATCGCCATGTCCACCTTCGACCGCTTGGACCGCCTCACCAGCCGCGCGATCGACCAGCAGTTTTCCGATCCATTCGTCTGCACGCCGATGAGGTCTGCTCCGAACGGGCGCTCGGAGCCAGATCCCGAGCGGGCGCCTTGGGAGGGGCGCGGCATCTTTGTGGAGACTGCTGCCGATGCGCCCGTCGATATCGGCGCCCGCAACCACAGCAACGACATGCGGAGCCTAGTGACGGGCGCGAATTTCGAACTCAGCGTGGATTGCGTGCGCTATCCAGCCGCCGGCACTGTCCGGCAGAGGGATCGATTCAATATTCGCGGAAAGACGTTCGAAGTGCTGCAGGTCCGTGGTTACATTTCGAGCCGGATAGGATTCGTGCTGGCTGGCGGTTAGGGCGAGGAGCCTCTTGGCCGGACCGGCACTCGAGCTGCTGGCAATAATCCCGTGCCTAATCACATATTGTTATTGGGCCCTGTCTTGGGATTGTTTGTAATGAACGGCGGGCAGCTGAGATCGGCGGGCGGATTGGGCAAATAGCATCTCGGGTCAACACGGCCAGCTCCTGCGCCACTCCCACCTTCGGAGCCAGCCGCAGTACCACCTGTCCCTCCCGTTTTCTGGGCAGAGGACGGCCACGTAGAGATGTTTTTCAGTTTAACCGTTATTGTGTTACCGGCTAGGTCTTCTGAACCTGACGTCGACTTTGCATTTGCAGACAAACCTCCGCCTGCGATAGGAATTGCGGAAGCGCCAATGCCTAATTCACCGCCTGCAGTTCTCTTTGAACTGATATTGAAAACAACAGTTACCTCGTCGACGATCAAGCCGGCCTTCTGTCGATCCGAAGTTCTTTCACGTACTGCCTGAATGCTATCAGCTACGTCAAGCATTGCTTGCTTAAGAGTGATGTCCGGATTTGGCTCGGTAATTTGCCAGCAGCCTCCCAGGCCGATAGCGATCAACAAAAGCGCGAGCATGCGTATCATCGTCTGCCTCCCCCCCCAAAAAAAGACGAAGACACATCGAACCATCAACTGTTTAATCGAGTCGAGTCCAATCGCGAGCTGACCGGCAATCATCTGCCCGTAGCAACGGCGTGCAATCCAATTGATTCTTGCCTGCTCTGAATATTTCGCCTTTACGCCGGTTCAGCGGTCGGCTGCGGCAGCGAATTAGCGGGCTGATGACACGCCCCCCTGATGTTGCAACCGCGCCGTCATCTGGATAGGTCGTACTCAGGGCATCAAAAATGGCTCCATACTGATGGAGTCAGGAATCACGTTGCAAACCCACCGCCGACAACTTCGGCCCGCACCACGTTGTTTTTTGGCTCTCTATAGTTGATGACATTGCCGTCTTCGTCAAAATGAGCCCAATATGCGCACACCGTCTGATGAATATTATTATCATGAGGAATTCTATAAGATGTGCAAATTATAAATCTATAAAGATATGTATTAATTCCTCCTTTTTCTAAATTATCTATCGATAAATTCCACCCTCGAATATATTTTTCGCCAGGAAGAACAAGTCGTTTTGATCCTAGATAACTTTCTTTAGCGCTTTTCTTCGCGAATTTACGAATGAAATCAACTTCATCATTTAATTGTTTGGGAAAAATTTCTACAGATGTATGAACATCCAGCGCTGGTGTCTTACCTTCGTTCTTAACATCAATCTCAATCTGAAAATCAGCACCCGTCGCGTAAAATCGAAGCTCACTTATACTTGGGTATATCGAAATCCACGCCCGCTGATCGGATATCAGCTGCTTGGTTGCAGCACTGGCCGCCCGTGCCGCAGCGAATGCAGCCCAACCAGCAAAACCAGCGGACAATAGCGTCGCGGCAACTGTCACAACTTCAGCAGCAGGCGACCCGGCCAGATCCATCTTCGACGCCACCTTTATAAATCGTCTGATGTGATAATAATAGCTTGAACGGACTCGACCTTAAGCAAGCTAAGCTGCCAACCTCATCCAGCTCTCGACCGATTGATCGAGATCGACAACCACTGATGCCGCTTGGGATAGCAACGTGATCTGGGGCGCCTCGAACGCAGCCCCTCGCTGCTTAACAGCAATTCGGAGCGGCGCGTCGTCGACTTGGCCGATATCGGTTAGCTTTATAAACGAAGAAGCAACCGAATTAGCATTGGGCGTTACCACGTCATAAACAGCGCGCCAGCGCCCCGGCACCGACACGAGCGCATCCACCTTCCAAGTCGATCCAGCTCGACCCGACAATTCAGCGTCGCGCACCAAACGATCGCGCCCGAAACCGATCTCTAGCTTCTCGAACAGAACTCGGCGAGATAGATCGTACGACGCCATCGCCTGACGCTCTGCGGTCCGGACGAGCGCCTGCCTTACTGCCGACCCAAGCATTATGACGGCGTTTGCAAGCCAGTCCTCAGGCACGCTGGCGCAAAAAATCATCCGCTGATCAAAGTGAAGCCCCTCACGATCTGCAATCGCTCGAGCTACCTGACGATACGCATGGAGTCCGCCCGTGAGTTCGGCCTCCAAAGCGCCGAAGCCATCATCGTGCACCATCCATCCGTTATCGTCGTCAGGATGCATCACAATAGGAATGGTCGCCCCGCTCGGCGACAAGAAAGGCGTACGGAAATGCGCCTGTCCGCCGTCCACCCTGAATGAGGCAAGCGCCTCCTTCACCGAGCGGGCGGCAGAGTTCAGGTCTGATCGGGGGGTCACAGCATTATCCTGTCCCACGGGACCTCTCCCTCACACCAAAATCCGTCGATGGCATAATGCGTCTCGATTAGCGAACAAACCTCACCATGGGTTTGCGCCGATTTAATGGGACGCGCCACAGGGAGATTTTGCTTCTGACTGTATGCAAGCTCATGCCCGTCACCCACAACGTTATCTGCTGCCAGATGGGCGTGACAGCCCGATATAGAAGGCGGGACGCCACGCCCCCTTGCCCATAGCGGGTTCCGGTGATGCGGAGGCTCGCCTAAGGGATCCAACTCAATCCGCCCTAAATGCCATTTGCGACCTGCCGTGCTCGCAGAAAGCAAAGCGCAAAAGCCCTCGAACTCTCGGCGGCGACTGAGTGGAACGCAAAGCTCCAGAGTGAGACCCGCAACAACCATTCCATCGACTGCAAGGGGACAAACCCACCGCGCGGTTTTCTCCCCCTGCGACGGACGCACCCACTGCCCGGGCATAGCCACGGTCTTCCGGCTGATTGCGAGCTCTAGAAGCCTGTTCTGAAGTTCGATGGCTGACACGCTGCCCCCACAGCGAGCGATCGAGAGTGACCGCCACCATTTGACGGTATCAGGCGGGCGCGAAGAGTCGAGTCGGCCGACAGAACGACGCCCACCGGGTCCGTCATCAGTCTCGAGATGCTCGCTGCTTCAGGTCATCTATTATTCTAAGAGCCGACATCAGGGGTATGTTGGGCGCCGCTGTCGGCGGAGATGCCGGGATGAGCCCTGGCTTCTTCTCGCCCGCGCTCCGGTCGGCTCTGGCACAGGCGTCCTTCGGCGGTACCCGGCATTTCTCGATCATCTCCTGTATCGCAGCGAGCGTCGTGTAGTCCTTACCAGCAATGCGGAAGATCGTGAGCCGCCCTCGTGCCGCCTCCCGCCGAAGGCCCGCGACATTCATGGTGCCGTCAGGAAAAGCTGCCGTCGCAGCGACGTCCAGGCGCAAAGGCGCGCTAGAATCAAACGGCGCGTCTGCCGCGACACCTAGCCGTCCCGACTTGGTGGTCGGCTTCTGGCGAACGGGGGGCATGTTGCAAACCTAGCTGCTAACGAACGTCGTGGCACGGAAGCGAACAGAGCGGTTTGATCCGGCACAAGGCGCCGGATCAATGCTTACAGATAGGCGCTTTCGATGATTGCAGGGTACTGGTCGATACGGCCATTTCTGAATTTCAAGACCGCTGCCTTAAACCACTCGGCCACCCTTCCGCGTTGCGGGCGCTGGGGCCCGGCGGGGCGGACGCGTTGCGGATCCGCTGCGCCCTTGTTCCCAAACTCGGGCGCTTTGGCAAGCGGCAAACGGAGCCATGGGTGGGGGACGGGACGAGCTTCAGGGCTGAGAACGCCGATGTGTACCCCTGCCCCATCGTCGGCCTTCCCCGGAACGATGCCCGCCTGGCGAATAGCGCTGCCCGCGATAGCGCGCGGCGCCTCATCCATCTGGACGCGCTCCGTTGCGATCGGCCGCCTTCTGTCGGCCCGTCCCTGACCCCACGCAGCCTGTGGCGCGGCAGCATGGGCTTGCACGCCCTGGTGACGGGCGGGCAGCTCATGGTCCATTACGGTGTGGACGGTGACGTCCAGCCGGGGATGGTCCAGGCGGGGGTGGTCCATATGCGCGGTCGGGCGTCGGTGGTGGTGGCCTCTCCGGTGCCCTGCCCCGTCGTTTGATCGGCCGGCGAGCGCGCGCTGCTGCCGGGTGTGGACCCTGGCGACGTGCGGGGCGCGGCGCTGGCAGTCCGCCGTTCGGTGATGAAGCTTTGCGTCTGCCCGAGAATCATCTGCTGCACCACCGGCGCCGTCGGCAGCTGCGCATGGCTGATGAAGCGCGCGCCGGAAGCCCAGGCATCAACATTCACCGCCCCGCGCACATCCGCGAAGCCCGGCCCGTGGATGTTGATGCAGCGGGGCACGGGGCAGGAGGGCGGCGCCGGCGCCGCATCGATGGTGATGATCATCGGCGCCGGCTGGCCAGCGGCGATGAGCTTCCGGGCATAGCGCAGAGCCATGTCGCCGCCCATGGAGTGGCCGATGATGATGTCCGGCACAATGCCCTGGGTCCGGGTCATCAGGTGCGAATCGGTGCGCGTGCGAAAACCTTGCCGCTGCAGCGGACCGGCCAGCGCGGAGACGCCGATATAGTCGCTCTCGACATACACGCCGAGCCCATCGAGCAGCAGCACGAGGGGGGCGGCGCGGGAGCGGAGACTTCGGGCGCTCCCGTCTGGGCGAGAGCCGGAGCCGACAGCCACAGCCATCCGGCCATGGCGACCCCCAGCGCCCCCAACGACGCGGGTCGCCGGGCGAATGGTCCTGGCATAAATGCCGCGCGGAGCTTTGCGTCTCGACTGATCATGTGATCGAGAAGTGCTGGCGGCGGGCGGCGATTTCAAGGCAGGGGACAGGATCGTGTGCTGTTCTGTCCCCTGCCGGAGCGTCCGATGCGTCCCGCGTCAGGCGGCGCGACGCAGAGCCGCGTGATGCGGCTGCAGCCCACAGGCGGCCGACCACGTCTCGAACGCGACCCAGGCGTCCTGCTGCTGCCGGGGTAGTTCTGCCGATTCCATCTGGGTCAGCAACATCTCGGCGAATCGGCCGAGGCGGTCATGCCGCAAGGAGCGGATGAGGTGGATGGCGCCTTGCAGCGAGCGGATTTCGAGTTCCTCGTGGCCGACCCGTACGAGCAGCGGGGTCGGCTGGAAGTCCTTGACGTCGTTCGACATGCCTTCGTCCTCCCTGTGTGAACGGCCTTGTGGTGGAGGGCGTGACCTGGCCGGGAGGTCCGCCTGTTCGCCGAGCATCGCAGTCAATCGTAGCGCAACAATGACACAGTCAAGCGGAGTGGCGATGAACAGGCGTCATTCTAGCCCCGTCGGGGGCTTCCCCATTACACCTTTTGGTGATGATCGCCGCTGCGTGCCATGAAGAATATGGCACATCGTACCTTGCATCCGGCATTCCAGCGTCTTGCGGGCAGCAAGAGGCGATCTTGCGGCGATCCGGCCGGAGTTATTGCTCCCTCCAGCAAGAATAGCTGAGTTGTTCGGCTTTCGATCGGCGGCCCAATGTGCCTTGACGGAATGCCAGTCCGCGCGTTGAACGTCGCGAACGTCTTGCGCGCCCGCCCAAGAGATGCCTCATCGCGCGAATACTCTCTATGTATTCGGCATCTCGCTGCTGCGAATGAAATAGATATGAATGCTGCCCTGCAACAGCGAATACATATTGCCATTGCCGCGATACATCATGTTACGCTGCGTATGGCGGCGAAAGACCGCCCTCAAGGAGGAAACGCCAATGAAGTTCCGTATGACTCTCGCCGCGGCGGCCGCGGCGAGCCTTATGTTCGTTGCGCCGGCTTTCGCGCAGGATCCGATGGCCCATGCGCCCGCGGTGACGGCCTATGTCCAGAAGAACGTGCAGCCCTGGCTGAGCGATCCCGTGATCGTCGCGGCGGTCATCGCCTCCAACAAGGCGCATGCCCGGCTGATGCAGACCGATATCGATGCACTCGATCAGAAGTGGAAGGACAAGGATCAGGCGCTGCGCGACTCCACGATGAAGAACCCGGCGGCCGCTTTCCTGGTGAAGAAGAAGGATGCGTCCGGCGGGGTCATCACCGAGGCCTTCGTGATGGACGATCGCGGTCTCAATGTCGCCCAGACCGACGGCACGTCCGATATGTGGCAGGCGGACGAAGCCAAGTGGCAGAAGTCCTATGCGGCCGGCCCCGGTACGATCTTTGTCGACAAGGTTGAAGAAGACGGCGGCAAGAAGATCGCCCAGGTCAGCGTGACCATCTCCGACAAGGATGTCGCCATCGGCGCGATCACCCTCGGCATTGATGTCGACAAGTTGAAGTAAGCCGTATCGTCTCTCCCGAAACCGGCGGGGCGGCATCACGCCGCCCCTTTTTCCTGCGCATCTGCGGGCGCCGATGATCGACCCCGGGCGGTGCATCGGCTAGGCTCCCGCAGCCGGGAAAGACAGGAGAGCACGACATGTTTCTTGCCATGAACCGCTTCAAGGTGAAGCAGGGCTCGGAAGCCGATTTCGAGACCGTCTGGCGCGAACGCGACAGCCACCTCAACACCGTGCCCGGCTTCGTCGCCTTCAATTTGCTGCGCGGCCCGGCGAAGGAGGATCATACCCTCTACGCCTCGCACACGATCTGGCGCTCGCGCGAGGATTTCGAGAGTTGGACGCGCTCGGAAGCCTTCCGCGCCGCCCATCGCAATGCCGGCGGCAACAAGCCGCTTTATGTCGGTCATCCCGAGGTCGAACTGTTCGACAGCGTGATCTCGCTGGACAACCAGCAGGCCGCCTGAGCCCGCCGCGGCACGATCGGAAGCCCCTCCCCGTCCCCCGCGCAGCCCGGACCTGCGCGGGGCGGAGTTGACGGATGGCGGCAGCTGGCTTAACGCCTCGCGATCCTTTCAAGTCCGGGTTCCGACAGGCCATGGCCGAAATCGCGTCGATCGACGCCTCCGCCGCGCGCGGCGAGGCGCCGCGCATCTCCTTCGTCTCGCTGGGTTGCCCCAAGGCGCTCGTCGACAGCGAACGCATCGTCACCAGCCTGCGCTCGGAAGGCTATGAGCTGTCGCGCCATCACGAGGGCGCGGATCTGGTGATCGTGAACACCTGCGGCTTCCTCGACAGCGCCAAGGCCGAGAGCCTCGCCGCGATTGGCGACGCGCTGAAGGAGAACGGCAAGGTCATTGTCACCGGCTGCATGGGCGCCGAGCCCGAGCAGATCCGCGCCGTGCATCCGGGCGTGCTCGCCGTCACCGGCCCGCAGCAATATGAAAGCGTGCTGGCCGCCGTGCATCAGGCGGTGCCGCCGCAGCATGATCCGTTCCTCGATCTGGTGCCGCCGCAGGGCATCAAACTCACCCCGCGCCATTACGCGTACCTAAAGATTTCAGAGGGTTGCAACAATCGCTGCACCTTCTGCATCATCCCGAAGCTGCGCGGCGATCTGGTCAGCCGGCCGGCCGCCGACGTGCTGCGCGAGGCCGAGCGGCTGGTGACGGCCGGAGTCAAGGAGGTCCTCGTCATCTCGCAGGACACCTCCGCCTATGGCGTCGATCTGCGCTACGCGGAGAGCCAGTGGAAGGATCGTCAGGTCCGCACGCGCTTCCTCGATCTCGCCCGCGAACTCGGCACGCTCGGCGCCTGGGTGCGCATGCATTACGTCTACCCCTACCCGCATGTCGACGAGGTGATCGGTCTGATGGCGGATGGGGTAATCCTTCCCTATCTCGACATCCCCTTCCAGCACGCCTCCCCGACCGTGCTGAAGCGTATGAAGCGCCCGGCGGCGCAGGAGAAGACGCTGGCCCGCGTGCAGGCTTGGCGCGCTGCCTGCCCCGAGCTGACGCTGCGCTCGACCTTCATCGTCGGCTTCCCCGGCGAGACCGAGGCCGAGTTCCAGGAGCTGATCGACTTCCTGGAGGAAGCCGAACTCGATCGTGTCGGCTGCTTCAAATATGAGCCGGTCGATGGCGCGCCCGCCAATGCGCTTGGCCAGGCCGTGCCGGATGAGGTGAAGGAAGAACGCTGGAAGCGCTTCATGGAAGTGCAGCAGCGTGTCTCCGCCCGCCGGCTGAAGCGCAAGGTCGGCACCCGCCAGCAGGTCATCATCGACTCGGTCGGGCCGACGGTGGCGGTCGGCCGCTCCAAGGCGGATGCGCCGGAGATCGACGGCGTGGTGCACGTCGCCTCGCGTCGCCCGCTGCGCGTCGGCGAGATCACCACGGTGAAGATCGAGCGCGCGGACGCCTATGATTTGCACGGCACGGCGGTCGGCTTCTGACCACCGGCAGGGCTGGCGCTCTCAGGGCGCCAGCACCCGCGTCAGTTCCTCGCGGGGGATGATGTTCTCGTCCACCGTCGGCCAGGCAAGGGCGACGGTGTAGGCGAGCGTCACGGCGAAGGCGATGGAGAAGGTTGCGAGGCTGATGATGAGCTGCGGGCGCTTGCCGACATGCAGCGCCGCCAGCCCGATCTGCGAGAGAACGCCCAAGAGCACCACAACGGCCCAGCGATGGGGCGCCAGATCGACATGCAGGATGAAATAGCGGTCGGTGCGCAGCCGCCGCAATTCGCCCTGCCCGGCCAGCAGCGCGGCGCGCAGATGCCCGGCGATCTGGGAGCGCGCTTCCTCCTCGGCGATCGCGGTGACCAGCGCATCGAAGCGCTCGCTCACGACAGCCTGTGGGTAGGTCCAGCCCTCGTCCCACTCATTCTGCGACAGCGCCCGCGCATAGGCGCCCAGCGCGTCGTCGATGCGCTGGCACGGCGCGCCGCAGATGCGCGCCACGTCGAGCATTGCATCGAGCCGCTGGACCTCCTGCAGCACAGTCTGCGCGAACTTGGTCTCGCGCTGCCAGATGTCGCTCATCATGAAGGCGAGGAACAGCGCGAAGGGCAGCGTGAGCGCCCCAAGATAGGACGTCGCGAGATCCTTGGGCTCGAACCACCTGACAAAGCGTGGCAGCACCGCCACCCAGTAGATCAGGGCACCGCTCAGCAGTGGCACCAGCGCGAACAGCGCCACCAGCCCCCAGTACTCGCCGACGATGAGCTGCATCCAGTTCATGGCCGCAGCTCTCCTGCGCCGCTACTTCGCCGCCAGCAGATCGCGCAGCGTGCCCTCGATCACCGTGGTCGCGGCCTTGAGGTCGCTGATGCGCACATGCTCATCCGCCGCATGGGCATTGGCTTCCAGAATGGAGCGCGGACCGGCGCCGTAGAGAATGGTCGGAATGCCCGCCGCGGTGTAGTGGCGCGCATCGGTGTAGAGCGGCACGGCGGTCGCCGGCGGCGTCTCGCCCAGCACGGTGGTCGCGTGCTTCTGCACGATCTCCACCAGCCGCTCCGTGCCCGGCAGCGTGCGCAGCGGCTCGGCCAGGATGATGCGGCGGCATTCGAGCTCGATGCCGGGCCGCCCGGCGACGGCCTGCTCGATCAGCGCCGCCAGCTCGGCCTCGACGGCAAGACCGTCCTCTTCCGGCGTCAGGCGGCGGTCGACGCGCATGACGATGCGGTCCGGCACCACATTGGTGTTGATGCCGCCCGAGATCAGGCCGACCGTGATCTTGGGCGAACCGATGCCCGGCGTCGCGCTGGTGATGCCGTAGAGCCGCTTGCGCTCGCCATAGATGGCGGTGAGGATGGCGTTCGCCGCTTCCAGCGCATCGGCGCCAGTCTCCGGCATGGCGGCGTGGGCCTGCTTGCCGCGCACCACGATTTCGAGGTGCAGGCAGCCATTATGGGCGATCACCACGGCGTAGGAGAAGCCGGCGGAGATGGCGTAGTCCGGCTTGGTGATCTCGTGCTCGATCAGCCATTTCGGCCCGACGAAGCCACCCGCTTCCTCGTCATAGGTGAAGTGCAGCTCGACCGTCCCGTCGAGGCCCTCCGGGCGCTCCTTCAGCGCCAGCAGGGCGAAGGCGTAGGTGGCGAAATCGGATTTGGAGACGGCGGCGCCGCGCCCATAGATCGCCCCGCCGCGCTCCTCGGCGCCGTAGGGATCATAGGTCCAGCCCTCGCCGGGCGGCACCACGTCGCCATGGGCATTGAGCGCGATCACCGGCCCCTGCCCGCTGCCGAAGCGCTCGCGCACCACGAGGTTCACCACCGACTTCATGCCGTAGGTCTTCACGAAGGGCTCGGGCACCGGATGGCGCTCGACGGTGAAGCCCAGCTCCTCCAGCAACTGGCCGGCGACCTCCGCATGGGGGGCGCAGTCGCCGGGCGGGTTGTCGCTCGGCACGCGCACCAGCGCCTTGAGGAACTCGACCTCGCGCGCGAGGGGCGCCTTGTCGTCGCCGGGGATGGTCACGTCTCTACTCCGCCTGTGGCTTCGCTGAGTTGCGGAAGCTGGAAGCGCTCGATGAAGCGCACCAGCGCGGCCGCCGCAAGCCCCATATCGTCGGGGGAGGCGTATTCGGCCGGGTTATGGCTGATCCCGCCGCGGCAGCGCACGAACAACATGCCGATCGGGCAGAGCGCGGACATGGCCTGCCCGTCATGCCCGGCGCCGGAGGCCAGTGTCGGCGCGCGATGGCCGACGGCGGCGACCGCGTTGCGCAGGCGCAGTTGCAGGTCGCGGAAGCACGGCACGGTCGCGACCTCGTGGAAGGCCGAGATGACGACGCCGAGATGGCGCAGATCGGCGATGCGGTGCGCCTCGCGCTCGAAACGCTCCAGCGCCTCGCGCCGTGACAGGTCCGAACCGGAGCGCAGATCGACGGTGAAGACGACGCGCGAAGGAATGACGTTGATCGAGCCGGGCTCGACATGCACGCGCCCGACCGTCGCCACCATGCCGTGCGGGTCGGCCTTGGCGATGCGCTCGACCGCCAGCGCCATTTCCGCCGCGCCGAGCAGCGCGTCGCGGCGCATGGTCATCGGCACGGTGCCGGCATGGCCAGCCTCGCCGGTCACGGTGACGGACAGGCGCGAGGCGCCGGCAATGGCCGTGACGACGCCGAGCGGCTCGCCTTCGGCTTCGAGCACCGGGCCCTGCTCGATATGCGCCTCGACATAGGCGATGACCTTGTTGGGGTCATAGGCGGCGGCGGGAATGTCGTCGGGGTTCTTGCCATAGGCTAGCAGCGCGTCGCGGTAGCTCACGCCATCCGCGTCCCGCACGCCGAGATTGGCTGGGGAGAAGATGCCCGCGACGGCGGCGGACGCCGAGAGCGTGGTGGGAAAGCGCGTGCCTTCCTCGTCGCCAAAGGCCAGCACGTCGATGCCGAAAGGCTTGGTGACGCCGGCCTTGCGGATCTCGTCCAGCGCGAGAATGCCCAGGATCACGCCGAGCGTGCCGTCATACTTGCCGGCATTGCCGACCGTGTCGATATGCGAGCCAATGAGCAGACGCGGCGCGTCGGGGCCGGCAGGGTGCCAGTGGCCGCGCACCGTGCCGAGGGCGTCCTCGGAAACCTCAAGCCCGGCCGCGCGCATCCATGCGGCCACGCGATCGGCGGCGCGGCGATGTTCGGGGGTGAGGAAGAAGCGGGTCAGCCCGTCCGGCGTGGCGGAGATCGCGCCCAGTTCCTCGATCATGGCGGCGGCGCGCGCGCCCAGCGCAGCGATGTCCAGCGGCACGGTCATGATGTCGGTTCGGCGCCTCCACTGGATGCCGCGGTGAATCCGCCAGCCGGCCCAGTCTCGTCAGCGCATCGCATATGGGTGCCGCTTTGGCAATGTGCGGCGGCAGGGACCGCCGCCGCACCTTCGTCTCAGTCTGGCCTGACTGTCCGCCTCACTGGCCAGGGATCTTGTCGTCGATGCCCTTCACGTACCAGTTCATCGACAGGATGTCCTTGTCCGCGAGAACCGCGCCTTCCTTCACGACCAGCTCACCCTTCTGGTTGGTGATCGGGCCCTTGAAGGGATGAAGCGAGCCGTCCTTGATCGCGGCTTCGGTCTTCTCCGCCATAGCCTTCACATCGTCAGGCATGTTGGTGTAGGGCGCCATGACGACCTCGCCATCCTTCATGCCGCTCCAGGTGTCGGTGGACTTCCAGGTGCCGTCGAGCACTGCCTTGGTACGCTCGATGTAATAGGGCGCCCAATTGTCGACGATGGAAGTGAGCTGCGCCTTCGGCCCGAAGGCGATCATGTCGGACGCCTGGCCGAACGCCTTCATGCCGCGCGACTCGGCGGCCTGCATGGCGGCCGGGCTGTCGGTGTGCTGGGAGATCACGTCAGCGCCCTGGTCCATCAGCGCCTTGGCCGCATCGGCCTCCTTGGCCGGATCGAACCAGGAGTTCACCCAGACGATCTTGATCTTGATGTCGGGGTTGACCGACTGCGCGCCGAGCATCAGCGAGTTGATGCCGGAGATGACTTCCGGGATCGGGAAGGAAGCGATGTAGCCGATCGTGCCGGTCTTGGAGGTCTTGGCCGCGATCTGGCCGAGGATGTAGCGGCCTTCATGGAACTTCGAGTTGTAGGTCGCGACATTGGGCGCCGTCTTGTAGCCCGTCGCGTGCTCGAAATAGACCTTGGGATAGCGCTTCGCCACCTTCAGCGTCGGCTCCATATAGCCGAACGAGGTGGTGAAGATCAGCTTGTTGCCGGCGCGCACGAGCTGCTCGATGACGCGCTCGGCGTCCGGGCCCTCCGGCACGTTCTCGACATAGGTCGTCTCGACCTTGTCGCCGAACTCCTTCTCGACCGCCTTGCGGCCCTGATCGTGCTGGTAGGTCCAGCCGAAATCGCCGACCGGACCGATATAAACGAAGCCGATCTTCAGCTTCTCGGCGGCTGAGGCGCTGGTCGTGCCGACGCCGGCGAGCGCGAAGCCCGCGGCGATGGCGACCGCCATGGAGAGAATCTTGCGCATGAACGTCTCCGTTCCCATTATGTCGCGGCCGAAATAACGTCCGGCAGCACGCGGCCGCGACCGCGATGCCGGGGGCCGTCGCCACGGCCCGAAAAGAGGATCAGCGATCCGGCACGAAGGGCACGCCCAGTCCTGCCGGCGCTCCCTGCCCGCGCTTCAGCGCCGATATGATAACCAGCGCCACAACGGTCGCCAGATAGGGCAGCGAGGACAGCAACTGAGAGGGCACACCGAGGCCGAAGCCCTGAACGTGCAGTTGCAAGATCGAGACCGCGCCGAAGAGATAGGCGCCGGCGAGCAGTGAGAGCGGCTTCCAGGCTGAAAACACCACCAGGGCAAGAGCGATCCAGCCCCGACCGGCCGTCATGTCGCTGGCCCAGAAGGGCGTATAGGCGAGCGACAGATGCGCCCCGGCGAGCCCGGCGCAGGCGCCGCCAAACATGATCGCCAGCGTGCGGATCTTGCGCACGGGGTGGCCCAACGCGTGGGCCGCCACAGGGTTTTCGCCGACGGCGCGCAGCACCAGTCCGGCGCGGGTGCGGGCAAGGCCATAGGTGACCAGCGCCAGAAGCAGCAGCGAGAGATAGACGAAGGCGTCTTGCCCGAAGAGCATCTCACCCACCACCGGCAGCTCGGTGAGGACGGGAATGTGAAGCTGCGGCGCGCCGTCGAGCCGCGTGCCGACGAAGGGCGCGCCGATCAGCCCGGCAATGCCGAGCCCGAGGATCGTTGTCGCCAACCCCGAAGCGACCTGATTGGCTGCAAGCCATACGGCAAGCCCGGCGAAGACCAACGATAACAGCGCACCCGCGATCACGGCGGCGACGGTGCCGAGGATGAGGCTGCCCGTGCCATAGGCGGTCGCGTAGCCAACCGCCGCGCCGACGATCATCATGCCCTCGACGCCGAGATTGAGCGTTCCCGCGCGTTCGGCCACGAGTTCCCCCAGCGAGGCGAGCAGGAGCGTGGTCGCCGCTGCGACGATGCTCGCCAGCACCGCGCCGAAAATGGCCGCATCAAGCATGCTTGGCCCCTTCCACCCGCCGGACGCGGTAGCGCACGAGGACATCCGCCGCGAGGATCGCGATCAGCAGCGTGCCCTGGAACACGCGGGTGACATCGAAGGGCAGGCGCATGCTGATCTGCGCCGCCTCGCCGCCAATATAGGTGAGGGCCAGCACCAGGCTGGAAATGAGGATGAGCACCGGATGCAGGCGCCCGAGCATGGCGGCGATGATCGCGGTGAAGCCGTAGCCCGGCGAAATGCTCGGCTGAAGCTGGCCGATGGGGCCGGCCACTTCGATGATGCCGGCAAGGCCCGCGAGCCCGCCCGAGACCGCGAAGACACCATAGGTCACGCGCTTTTCGTCGAAGCCGGCAAAGGCGGCCGCGCGGGGCGCGGAGCCGCCGAGCTCGATGGAGTAGCCGACCAGCGTGCGGCCAAGCACGAAGGTGGCGACCGCGATGACGACCAGCGCGATGGCGATGCCGCCATGCAGGCGCCCTTCCTCGAACAGCAGCGGCATGATCGCCACATCGTCGAAGGTCACGCTCTGCGGAAAATTGAAGCCCTGCGGGTCACGCCACGGTCCGCGCACCAGATAATCCAGACCGAGCTGGGCGACATAGACCAGCATCAGCGAGGTGAGGATCTCGCTGGCGCCGAAGCGCACGCGCAGGAAGGCGGGGATCAGCCCCCACAGCGCTCCGCCAATGGCGCCCAGCACCAGCATGGCCGGTAGAACCCAAGGGCCGGCGTCGGTGCCATGGGTGACGAGCGCCAGCGATGAGCCCAGCACCGCGCCGGCGACATACTGCCCTTCCGCCCCGATGTTCCAGCGATTGGCGCGGTAGCAAAAAGCGAGGCCGGTGCCGATGAGCATCAGCGGCGAGGCCTTCACCACCAGCTCCTGCAACGTCCACAGATCGGTCAGCGGCACGATGAAATAGATGCCGAAGGCGCGGATCGGATCATGGCCGAGCGCGACGAACATGATGGTGCCGACCACCACCGTCACGGCGATGGCGATCAGCGGCACCGCGGCGAGCCGCAGCGAGGAGATGTGCTCCTGCCGTTCCAGCCTAAGCGGCATGGGTGCCCTCCCCGGTCTGCTCATGCCCGTGGGCGCCACCCATGGCGAGGCCGATCGCCTCGCGCGAGGTCTCGGCGACCGGCACTGGTGCCGTCAACCGACCCTCACTCATCACCGCGATGCGGTCGGTGAATTCCAGCAGTTCGTCCAGATCCTGACTGATGACCAGCACGGCGCAGCCTTCCGCCGCCTTCTCGCGCAACGTCGTGCGGATGAAGGCCGCTGCCGCGGCGTCGACACCCCAGGTCGGCTGGTCGACGATTAGCAGCACAGGTTCGCGCAGCACCTCGCGGCCAATGACGAATTTCTGCAGATTGCCGCCCGAGAGCCGCCGCGCTTTGGGATCCTTGCCGCCGAAGCGCACGTCGAAACGCCGGACGATCTCCTGAAAGCGGTCGTACAGGGCGTTGCGGCGGACGATGCCGTGGCCCACCAGCGCGCCATCGCCATGGGTGGTCAGCAGCACATTGTCCGAGAGCCGCATATCCGGCGCGGCAGCGTGGCCAAGCCGCTCTTCCGGCACGAAGCCGGCCTTGAGCGCGCGCCGGGCGGTCGGCCCGAGCCCGCCGGCGGCGACCTTGTCGATGATGATGGCTTCGGCGTCCGGGTTCGGCTGCTCGCCGGACAGCGCCTCAAACAGGGCTGTCTGGCCGTTGCCCGCCACGCCGGCAATGCCGACGATCTCGCCGGCGCGGATTTCCAGATTGATATCGCGCAGCGCCGAGCCGCGCGAGCCATCGCCGGCAACGTTCAGGTTGCGTACCAGAAGACGCGGCTCGCCCAGCTCATGCGTCACATGGCGCGGCGTGCGGGGCACTTCCGCGCCCACCATCAGCCGGGCGAGGCTCGACGCACTCTCCTGCGCCGGATCGACCTCGGCGATGAATTTGCCGCCGCGCAGCACCGTGGCGCGCTGGCAGAGGCGGCGCACCTCGTCGAGCTTATGGCTGATGAACAGCACCGCCCGGCCCTCGCTTGTGAGCAGGTCGACCGTGCGGAACAGCGATTCGGATTCGTCGGGCGTGAGCACCGAGGTTGGTTCGTCGAGAATGAGCACGCGCGGATCGCCCAGCAGGCAGCGCACGATTTCCACCCGCTGACGTTCCCCAACGGAAAGATCGCCGACGCGGCGATAGGGTTCGACGCCAAGGCCGTAGCGCTGCACGCAGGCGTCGATGCGCGCGGCAAGCGCCGGCAGCGGTTCATGGCCGGCGAGGCCCAGCGCGACATTCTCCACGACGGTGAGTGCATCGAACAGGGCGAAATGCTGGAAGACGACGCCCACCCCCTTGGCCCGCGAACTCGCCGGATCGGGAAAGACGATCGGCGTGCCGTCATAGAGCAGTTCGCCGGAATCGGGCTGCAGCAGGCCGCACAGCATCTTCACCAGCGTCGATTTGCCGGCGCCATTCTCGCCCAGCAGCGCATGGGTCTCACCGCCGCGTATGGCGAGGCTGACCTGATCATTCGCGACCAGCGCGCCGAAACGCTTGGTCAGGGCAACGGCTTCGAGAAGTGGCGCGGCGGCGACAACCTCAGCCATGGGAGATGCCCCCGGCGCACGCGGCGGGAGGGCAGCTAAGCTGTGGCTGCGGCTTGCGATTCATGCTCGACCGAGTGCGGAAGTTGTGTCCGGCAGCATGGCATGACGCAAGGATGGAGCAAGCCTAAACTCTGGTCCATCCGGTCCGAAATTTGACGCCTTTTGCGTCAAATTCCGAACCGATCACGGAAGCAGAACGGTCGAGCCCGTGGTGCGGCGCCCCTCGAGATCGCGATGCGCCTCCGCGACATCCGCCAGCTTGTAGCGCTGGTCGATGGCGATTTTCACCACGCCGGAGCCAACCACCTCGAACAGGTCGCCGGCGTTGGCGAGCAATGCCTCGCGTGTCGCGACATGGCTGAACAATGTCGGGCGGGTCGCGTAGAGCGAGCCCTTCTGCGACAGGGCCAGCAGGCTGAAATTCTGGATCGCGCCCGAGGCGTTGCCAAAGCTGACGAACATGCCGCGCGGGCGCAGGCAGTCAAGCGAGGCCGGATAGGTCGCCTGGCCGACGCCGTCATAGACCACGTCGCAGAGCGCGCCCTCGGTGATGTCCTTCACCCGCGCGACGAAATCCTCCTCGCGGTAGTTGATGACATAGGCGGCGCCATTGGCGCGGGCGAGTTCCGCCTTTTCGGCCGAGCCGACCGTGCCAATGACGGTGGCGCCGAGATGCGTCGCCCACTGGCATAGGATGAGGCCGACGCCGCCGGCGGCCGCCTGCACAAGCACCGTATCGCCCGCCTTCACCGGAAACGTCTGACGCAACAGATAGCGCGCGGTCATGCCCTTCAGCATCATCGCCGCGGCCGTCTCGTCGGGAATGTTGGCGGGCAGCTTGAGCAGTGGCGCCACGGGCATGACGCGCTCGCTGCAATAGGCGCCGAGCGAGGAGCCATAGGCCACGCGATCGCCCGGCTTGAACTCGCTCACGCCCTCGCCGACCTCGACCACCACGCCAGCCGCTTCATTGCCGGGGATGAAGGGGAGGCCCTGCGGCGGCGGGTAGAGACCGCTGCGGAAATAGGTGTCGATGAAGTTCAGCCCGATGGCGGTGTGGCGCAGGCGAACCTGTCCGGGACCGGGGGAGCCGACGGTGATCTCCTCATAGGACAGAACCTCAGGGCCACCGACTTCATGGACACGTACCGCCCAGGCCATGACAACTCCCACGCTTTGATTGGATCGCTTCGGCGCGCGCGCCGGTTCAGAGGCCGCCCGTGCTGTCCTGCGCTGCCGGGCGGCGGAACGGGATCAGTCCGAAGACCAGGAAGTACAGCGCACAGGCGCACAGGCCGAGCACCACCCAGCCCGGCGGGTTCAGTCCTTCCACGACAGCCACAACGGCGAGCACGGCCCAGAGGGCGAGCAAACCAATGGTGAGAAGGCGCAACCGCACCACGCGGAAAGGATGCACGAACTTGATCGGCAGGAAGGTCGCGACCGAGAGCAGCGCGATGATGGCGGCAATCAGCCAGGCATTCATCGGCACCAGGAAGAAATAAAACACGACGAGGTTCCAAACGGCGGGAAAGCCCTGGAAATACAGGTCGTCGGTCTTCATCTCGGTGTCGGCGAAATAGAGCGCGCTGGTCAGCAGAATGGCAGCGCTGGCGGGCACGGCGAGCCAGGCCGGCATCAGCCCGCCCATGGCGACGGCAAAGGCCGGCACCAGCACATAGGTGAGATAGTCCACCACCAGATCGAGCGTTTCGCCTGACCAGCGCGGCAGCACCTCCCACACCCGCGCACGGCGGGCCATCGTGCCGTCGATGCCATCGACGAACAGGGCGGCGCCAAGCCAGGCGAACATGATCGACCAGTGGCCCTCGACCGCCGCGATCAGCGCGAGCAAGCCGCAGACGGCGCCGGAGGCGGTGAACAGGTGAACGGCGAAGGCGAGCGTCTGGCGACGCTTGGGACGCTCTATCATCAGCTTGTCAGCCAGCGACTTTGATGAAATCGCCACTGCTTTTCCTCCTGCGACCCAACCGGCGCATTTTTGATACGTGACTGCACGATCCGCCGACCACTTCCACGCCTATAACATGTGCGCGCATTAGCACGCATTGTCAGTTGGAGTGGTCCTGCTTATCCCACACTCCGGCGCGAGCTTATAGTCCCGCAGACGACAAGGGAGATCGAGATGTCAGCCAAGCCCGGTACCGAACGGCATATCGCGGTGGTCGGTGGCGGCGCAAGCGGCCTCGTGGCGGCTCTGGCGCTCGCTTCCAGCGGCCTCGACGTGACGCTCATCGCCCCTGCACGCAGCGTCGATCCGCGCACCACGGCGCTGATGGATGGTTCGGTGAATGCGCTGAAGGCGCTCGGCGTGTGGGAGCGCCTCGGGCCGCAGGCCGCGCCTTTGCGCATTATGCGCGTGCTCGACGGCACGACGCGGCTGCTGCGTGCGCCGCAGGTCGATTTCCGGGCCGGCGAACTGGGCCTGGAGGCCTTCGCCTGGAATGTCGAGAACGAGGCTCTGCTGGCGGCGCTGGAGGAAGCAGTCGCCGGTGCCCCGCGCATTCGGCGCCTGCGCGCCAGTGTGACCGATGCGGCCGATCAGGGTGGTCACGTGCGTCTTGCCCTGGACACCGGCGACGCGCTGGAAGTCGCGTTGGTTGCGGCCGCCGACGGGCGACAGTCGCCCTGCCGCCGGGCGGCGGGCATCGATGTGCGCACGCGGGACTACCCGCAGGTGGCGGTGACCGCGACGCTGGCGCATGGACGACCGCATGGCGACATCTCCACCGAGTTCCACACCGAGACCGGGCCGTTCACCCTCGTCCCCCTGCCCGGCCAGCGCAGCAGTATCGTTTGCGTGGTTTCGCCCCGCGAGGCGGAGACGCTGATGGCGCTGGACGAGGACGCGTTCAGCCGTGTCATGGAGCGGAAGGCACGTTCCATCCTCGGGGCGATGCGGCTCGATTCGCCGCGCGGCAGCTTTCCGCTCAGCGCCCGTACCGCCACGCTTTTCGCCAAGGGCCGCATCGCGTTGATCGGCGAGGCCGCCCACATCATCCCCCCCATCGGTGCGCAGGGCCTCAATCTCGGTATTCGCGACGCCGCGACGCTGGCCGAAGTGGTGGACGATGTGTCTCGCGCGGGCGGGGATGTCGGCGGTGCGGCGGTGAGTGAGGCCTATGAAAGCCGGCGCCGGGCGGATGTGGAAAGCCGCACCTTCGCGGTCGACCTGCTCAACCGCTCGCTGCTCAGCGGCTTCCTGCCCATGGCGGGGGTGCGCGGTCTCGGCCTGTGGCTGCTCGACAAGACGCCGATGCTGCGGCGGGCGGTGATGCGCGAGGGTGTCGGTCCGACCCGCGACGTTCCGGCCCTTCTCACCGGCAAGGTTGCCTGAACTCAGCGCAGGCCGTGCGGCAGCATGTCGTGCTGCAGGGCGTACAGCATGAGCGTGACGGTGAGCACGGACACCACCGTGCCGATCAGCACGCCGCCGGACGCGCCCTGCACATAGGTCTCGTACTGCTTCGCCATGATGAAGGCGTTGAGCGCGGGCGGCAGGCTCGCCATCAGCACGGCCGTAGCGATCCACACCGGATCGAAGCCGCCGACCATTGAGAGCACCAGCCAGACCAGCGCCGGGTGGACCAGCAGCTTGATGGCCAGCAGCGCGGGCACCTCGCTCTGCATCCGGTTCATCGGTCGCAGCGCGACGGAGACGCCGAGGGTGAACAGCGCGCAGGGCGCTGCGGCGTTGCGCAGGAATTCCAGCGTCTTCTCGATGGCAGCGGGCGGGTGGAACTCGATATAGGCGGCGAAGACGCCGAGGAAGGTTGCGACGTTGAAGGGGTGGGTCACCACGCGGCGCACGACCAAGAGCAGCGTCGCCGACAAGGGCCGTTTGTCGCGCCCGCCGACCGCCATCAGGATCGGCACGATGGTGAAGAAGAACAGGCTGTCAAAGACGAAGATCAGCGCCGTCGGCACCGAGGCGCCCATGCCGAGCGCGCCCAGCGTCAGGCCGGGGCCCATATAGCCGACATTGGAATAGGAGCCGAGAATCGCCGCGATGGTCGCTTCCGGCAGGTTGCCACGGCGCAGCCACAGTCCCACCAGCAGTGACAGCCCGAAGCAAGCCGCTGTCGACAGGGTGGTGGCGGCGATGAAGGCGCCATTGGTCAATTCATGGAACGGGGTGCGAGCCACCAGCGAGAAAAACAGCGCCGGCAGAGCCACATAGATGATGAAAAAGCTCAACCAGGCGAGGCCGCTCTCGGGGATGCGCGCGAGCCGGCCGCATCCCAGCCCGAGGAAGATGACGCCGAAAAACGGAAGTGCTAACGCTAGAACCTCGGCCATTGGCGTTGGCTACCGGCTCGCCAGGGGCCGGTCAATCGGTCTTTCGGGGCGAAAAGCCGTGCCGCCGGTGGCGGATGGCATCGCTGTTGCGTCGACGCCCCGGAGGACAGAACAGATGACGGGACGGCCTCGGGCGTCGCGGGAGAGGATGGACGGATGATGAAGGAGCGCAACGCCAAATACCGGATCGGGCAGATCGTGCGCCACCGGCATTACCCGTTCCGCGGCGTCGTCTTCGACGTCGATCCCGAATTCACCAACACTGATGAATGGTGGGATTCCATCCCCGAGAACATCCGCCCCTCGACCAAGGACCAGCCCTTCTACCACCTGCTGGCGGAAAACGCCGAGACGGAATACGTCGCCTATGTCTCGGAGCAGAATCTTGAGCTCGACACATCCGGCGAGCCGGTGCGCCACCCGCAGGTGCGCGAGATGCTGGCCGCCGATGGCGATGGCGGCTGGCGGGTGCGCAGCGAGCGGCTCCAGTAGCCCGTTTACGTATCTTCAGCGCGGCAAGGGCTGAAAACGAAAACGCCCGGCCGAAGCCGGGCGTTCGATCAATGGGCTCCGCCGAGGCTCACTGGGCCGGCTGGCCGTTCTTCAGCTTCTCGGCGCCGAGCTTCTCGAGACCGGCCTTGGTCTGCTGCTCGCGGGCGTCGGCTTCGGCCTTGATCGCGTCCTGGCGGGCCTTGACCTGATCCTGGATCTTCTTGACCTGGTCCTCGAACACCTTCTGGTCCGTCTCCGGGCCGTCATAGACCTTGGCGAAGTCGCCAAGGCCGATCGGGTAGGAGATCACGCGACCAACCGCGTTGGCGACGCTGATGGTGAGGCCCGGCGACTTCTTCATGCGGTCGATGAAGGCCTGGTCGATCTGGATGTCGCCGCGGCAGGACTGCGGGTCGCACATGACGAAGGTGCCAAGAACCGGCTGCTCATTGGCCAGCGCCACGCGGAAGCCGTTGCGCAGCAGAACGCCCATCTGGGTCGGGAACATCACGAAGAACGCCTTGCGCGGGTCATCCTTGATGTCGAGCAGCCCGAAGCGCACCAGCACCGGGCCGGTGTCGCTGATGATGGTCTGCTCCAGCGTGCAGACCTGCTTCTTGAGGTTCGGATCATCACCGCAGCGCTTGACCCACGGAATCGGGATCGCGGGGATCTGCGCCTGTTGACCCTGCTGGGGCTGGGCCGGAGCCGCCTGCTGCGGCTGCGCGGCGGGGGCCGCAGCGGGCTTCTGGGCAGGCTTGGCGGGCTGGGTCTGCGCAAAGGCGGTGCTGGTCAGCGCCAGCACCATGGCGGCGCCGGCGACCTGGCGCGCGAGAGTCGAGCGGTTGATCATATCGAATTCCTGTCGTTCGGCCCGCGGTGACATGCGGTTGTCGGACGCCTCTGCGCCATCTCGGGAACGTGGGCTGTCTCAAGCCCAATTGAGGCGACAGAGTGACCCTCTGGCAGTTGAATGTCATGGATCGTGCTAGACATTCTCGTGTGAGCGCGAGTCGAATCTGTGGCCAGGGAACGGAAGCGTGACCGATATCGCCCGCCGCGCGTTCCTGCGCAATGCCGTAGTTGTCGGTAGCGGCCTCCTCTGCGCACGCTTCTCCCCCGCGCAGGCGCAGAACCCGGCTTCCGCGAGCCAGCACGGCATCGCCATGCATGGCGAACCGGCCTATCCGGACGGCTTCGCCCATTACGCCAGCGTCAACCCTGACGCCCCCAAAGGTGGGCGGCTGACGCAGGGTGCCGTGGGCAGTTTCGACAGCCTCAATCCCTTCATCGTGCGCGGCACGGCACCGCCCTTCATCCGCTGGAACATCGTTGAGAGCCTGATGGCCCGCTCGCCGGACGAGGCCTTCACCTGCTACGGGCTGCTCGCCCGCAACGTGGAGACCGACGAGGCCCGCAGCTATGTCGCCTTCGAGATCGACCCGCGCGCCCGCTTTTCCGACGGCGCGCCGGTGACGGCGGAAGACGTGCTGTTCTCGTTCAACCTGTTGCGCGTGAAGGGCCGGCCCAACCACCGGACGTTCTACGGCAAGGTGGCGAAGGCGGAGATCACCGGTCCGCGTGCCATCCGCTTCACCTTCGGGGCGGTGGATCGCGAGTTGCCGCTGATCATGGCGCTCATGCCGGTTCTGGCGCGTCATGCCGTGGACGAGGCGAGCTTCGATCAGACCAGCTTCACC
This sequence comes from Ancylobacter sp. SL191, assembly GCF_026625645.1. Taxonomy (NCBI): domain Bacteria; kingdom Pseudomonadati; phylum Pseudomonadota; class Alphaproteobacteria; order Hyphomicrobiales; family Xanthobacteraceae; genus Ancylobacter; species Ancylobacter sp. SL191. Next base: position 3,297,572 of record NZ_CP113056.1, read on the forward strand.
GCGCCGCTCGGCAGCGGTCCCTACACGGTGACGCAGGTTCGTCCCGGCGAGAGCGTGATCCTCACCCGGCGCGACGACTATTGGGGCCGCGACCTCCCGGTGAACCGCGGCAACTACAATGTCGACACGCTGCGCTACGATTTCTACCGCGACGTGAACAGCCAGTTCGAGGCGTTCAAGCGCGGGCTCTCCGACATACGCTTCGAGACCGATCCCGGCCGCTGGAAGACCGGCTACGACATTCCCGCCGTGCGCGACGGGCGCATCGTGCAGGAGGAGATCGAGACGGGCATGCCGAAGCCCTACTCGGCGCTGATCTTCAACATACGCCGACCTTTCTTCGCGGATGCGCGGGTCCGCGAAGCGATGGTCGAGCTGTTCGATTTCGAGTGGGCGAACGCCAATCTCTATTTCGGCGTCTACCGGCGCAATGGCAGCTTCTACGACGGCTCGGAGCTGTCGGCGCGCGGACGGCCGGCGGATGCACGCGAGCGGGAACTGCTCTCCCACTATCCCGACGCCGTCCTGCCCGCCGTGATGGACGGCACCTGGCAGCCGCCGACATCGGACGGTTCAGGCCGAGACCGGGCCCGTCTCAAACGCGCGCTGGAGCTATTCGCCAGCGCCGGCTGGGAGCTGAAAGGCGGCAAGCTGACCGCCACGGACGGCCGGGCCTTCGCGCCGGAGCTGCTGGTCGGCACCAAGGACCAGGAGCGGCTCGCCCTCGCCTACCAGAACATGCTGAAACGCGCGGGAGTGACGCTGAACATCCGCCTCGTCGACAATGTGCAGTTCGAGGCTCGCAAGCAGACCTATGACTACGACATGGTGCCCTATATCTGGGACCAGTCTCTCTCGCCCGGCAATGAGCAGGCGTTCTATTTCGGCTCGGCGGCGGCGGATGTGCCGGGCACGCGCAACTTCATGGGGCTGAAGAGTCCGGCGGCGGACGCGATGATCGCGGCGCTGCTCGCCGCCCGCGCGCGGCCCGACTTCGTCTCCGCTGTGCGGGCGCTGGATCGCGTGCTGATCTCCGCCCGCTTTTCGGTGCCGCTGTTCTACACGCCGGGCCAATGGGTGGCGCGCTGGACGGCGATCCAGCGGCCGGAACGCGTGGCGCTCGCCGGCACGCTGGCCGAGAGCTGGTGGCGAGAGCCCGGCCGTTGACGCTGCCCGCGCTGCGCCGGTTTCGTTGACGTTGTTGCAAACAAGCGCTGGACAGTCCGCCGAGAAAAGGTTCCTTAGGGGCGGGTCGTCCGACCCTGCGGACCTCGCCCCGGCGGTGCCGGGGTGCCCCGCGGGGCGATGCGGCTAAGCTGATCTCGGAGTTCTCTCGATGCGTTACGCCCTTGGTCTGGCGGCTGGCGGCCTGGCTCTGGCCCTGTCCGCCCTCAGTGCGGTTCCCGCCGGCGCCCAGTCGTCGATCACCGTGCATCCCCAGCCGAATGCGGGGAGTAACGACCCGGTCAATCTCGAGATCAAGATCAAGCCGCTCAACAACCCGAATTATCTCGACTACGGTCCGTTGCCCGACAATCCGGGCGCCGACCACAGCCAGGACTACATGAACCAGGCCGGCGGCAATTCGCCGGACTTCGCCGGTCCGGGCTCGGATGTCGACGCCGATGTGCTGCCCGACAGCGACGGCGCCTATGACGGGCCGATTTCCGGCACGCCTTTCTGACGCAGCCGGTTGATCGGCCCACACGTGGCGGGCGGCCTCAGGCCGCCTTGGCCCCTTGCTCGGCGATCTTCGCCAGTTCTTTCAGAATGCCGGCCGTGCCCTTGAGGCGCGCATTGGCGTTCGGCCAATCCTCCGAGAACACCACCTTGCCGTCCGGCCGCATCTTCGCGACCACATGGGGCTTGCCGACATAGGTGATGAAGCCGGCCGGGTTCGGGAAGCGCCCGTCCCGGAAGGTGAGCACCGCGCCGCGCGGTCCGGCATCGACCTTCTCCACATTGGCGCGGCGGCAGAACGCCTTGATGCTGACCAGCTTGAGCAGTTGCTCGACCTCCTCGGGTAGCGACCCGAAGCGGTCCACCAGCTCGGCGCCCATCGCCTCGATCTCCTGATCGTTCTCCATATCCGCGAGCCGCCGGTACAGCGACAGGCGCACATGAAGGTCCGCCACATAGTCCTCGGGGATGAGGACCGGCGTGCCGATGGAGATCTGCGGCGACCATTTGTCGGCCGTCGGCGCGGTGATGCCGGCCTTGAGGTTGGCGATCGCCTCCTCCAGCATCTCCTGATAGAGCTCGTAGCCGACTTCCTTGATATGGCCGGACTGCTCGTCGCCCAAGAGGTTGCCGGCGCCGCGAATGTCGAGGTCGTGGCTGGCGAGCTGGAAGCCGGCGCCCAGCGTATCGAGCGACTGAAGCACTTTGAGGCGACGCTCGGCCTGCGTCGTCAGCGCCTTCTCCGTCGGCAGGGTGAAGATGGCATAGGCGCGCGTCTTCGAGCGGCCGACGCGCCCGCGCAGCTGGTAGAGCTGGGCGAGGCCGAACATGTCAGCGCGATGGATGATGAGCGTGTTGGCGGTCGGGATGTCCAGCCCGGATTCCACGATGGTGGTGGAGAGCAGCACGTCGAACTGCCCGTCATAGAAGGCGGACATGATCTCTTCGAGCTGCGTCGCCGCCATCTGGCCATGGGCGACCGCGACACGCACCTCCGGCACGCTCTTGTCAAGGAAGTCCTTGACCTCGCCTAGATCCTCGATGCGGGGGCAGACATAGAAGCTCTGGCCGCCGCGATAGCGCTCACGTAGCAGGGCCTCGCGCACGATCAACGGATCGAACGGCGTGACGAAGCTGCGCACAGCGAGGCGGTCGACCGGCGGCGAGGCGATGATGGAGAGCTCGCGCACCCCGGTCATGGCGAGCTGCAGCGTGCGCGGGATCGGCGTCGCGGTGAGCGTCAGCACATGCACCTCGGCACGGAGCTGCTTCATCTTCTCCTTATGGCCGACGCCGAAATGCTGCTCCTCGTCGATGATGACGAGGCCGAGATCCTTGAAGCTGATGGCCTTGCCGAGCAGCGCGTGGGTGCCGACGACAATGTCGACCGTGCCGTCCGCCAGACCCTTCTTGGTCTCGCTCATCTCCTTGCCGGTGACGAGGCGCGAGGCCTGACGCACCACGATGGGCAGGCCCTTGAACCGCTCGGAGAAGGTCTTGAAGTGCTGGCGCGCCAGCAGCGTGGTCGGCACGACAACGGCGACCTGCTTGCCGTTCAGCGCGACGGCAAAGGCGGCGCGCAGCGCCACCTCGGTCTTGCCGAAGCCGACATCGCCGCAGACCAGCCGGTCCATCGGATGGCCGGAGCCGAGATCGTCGAACACCGCGTCGATCGCGGCTTCCTGGTCCTCGGTCTCCTCATAGGGGAAGCGGGCGCGGAACTCGTCATAGATGCCGGCCGCCGGCACGAGACGCGGCGCTTCGTGGAGCTGGCGCTGCGCGGCGATCTTGATGAGCTCGGCCGCCATCTCGCGGATGCGGCTCTTCATCCGCGCCTTGCGCGCCTGCCAGCCACCACCGCCCAGCCGGTCGAGCTGCGCCTCGGTATCTTCCGAGCCGTAGCGCGAGAGGAGTTCGAGATTCTCCACCGGCAGGAAGAGCTTGGAGCCCTCCGCATAGTGGATTTCGAGGCAGTCATGGGGCGCGCCCATGGCCTCGATGGTCTTCAACCCGATGAAGCGGCCAATGCCGTGATCGACATGCACGACGAGGTCGCCGGCGGTGAGCGAGGTCAGCTCGGCGATGATGTCCTGCGCGCGGCGCGCCTTGCGCTTGGGGCGCACGAGCCGGTCGCCGAGAATGTCCTGCTCGCCGATGACGACCAGTTGGTCGGTCTCGAAGCCGCTCTCGATGCCGAGCACCGCGAGCCCGATGGTGCCCTTGGGCAGCGCCTCGGCGGCGTCGCGCGTGCCGACGGTCTGGGTGCCCTTGAGCCCGTGATCGGCCAGCACCGTGGCCAGCCGGTCGCGCGAGCCGTCCGACCAGGCGGCGAGGATGGTGCGCTTCGTCTTGGCCTGCTCGCGCAGATAACTCACCGCGACGTCGAAAAGCTGCGCCTCCGGGTCGGCACGCTCGGCGGCGAAGGACCGCACGGGGTGACCGTCAAGGTCGAGCACGTTCTTGGCCGGCGGCAGCGCGAAGGCGGACAGCGCTACCTTGGACGCGACAGCGTTGCGCTGCTCCCATTCGGTGGCGGTGAGATACAGCCGATCGGGCGGCAGCGGCTTATAGGGCGTGCCGGTGCTGTGCTCCATGCCGTGGCGGCGGGCGTCGTAATAATCGGCGATCTGGTCGAGCCGCGAGGCGGCGGCCTCCCCGCCCTGCGCTTCCATCACGATCGGCGCGTCGGGCGCGTAGTCGAACAGCGTGTCGAGCCCGTCATGGAACAGTGGCAGCCAGTGCTCCATGCCGGCATAGCGCCGGCCCTCGCTGACATGCTCATAGAGCTGGTCGCCGCGCTGGGCGGCGCCGAACTGCTGCACATAGGCCATGCGGAAGCGCTTCATCGTCTCCGTGGTGAGCTGAAGTTCGCTCATCGGCACGAGATCGAGCGAGCGCAGCTGCATCGCTGTGCGCTGCGTCTCGGGGTCGAAGGAGCGGATCGACTCCAGCGTGTCGCCAAAGAAATCGAGCCGTACCGGCGCCGGCAGGCCCGGCGGGTAGAGATCGACGATGCCTCCACGCACGGCATATTCGCCGGTGTCGCGCACGGTGGAGGTCCGCAGGAAGCCGTTCACCTCGGCCCAACCGACCACATCGTCCATCGACAGCGCATTGCCCGGCGCCGCCGAGAAGGACTGAGTCGCCACCAGGGCGCGCTTCGGCACGCGCTGGAGCGCGGCGTTGACCGTGGTGAGCACGATGGTGCCGGCTTCGCGCCCCTTCACCCGCGCGAGGCGCGCGAGCGTGGTCATGCGCCGCGCGATGATCGCGCCATTGGGCGAGGCGCGGTCATAGGGCAGGCAGTCCCAGGCCGGGAAGGGCAGCACCTCGATGCCCGGCGCGAAGAATCCGAGCGCCCGCTCCAGCTCCGCCATGCGCTCCGTGTCGCGGCAGATCACCAGAAGCGTCGGCCAGGGCGCCTCCTCCTGCGCGGCGAGCGCGCGAGCGAGATCGGCGACGACCAGCCCCTCCATGCCGTTCGGCACATTGGCGAGGGTCAGCGTCTTTCCCGGCGCGAGCTGGGAACTGAGCGTGGCAAGCGGCGAGCGAAGCGGGGTCTTCATAGGCTGGGAACGCCCTCACCCGACAGGTGAAACTGCCGGAAGCGGTGGAAGATGGGGGTGTCATAGGCCGGGTCCGGCACGCCGGAATTGATCCAGCCGAAGAGGTCGGGATCCTCGACCTCGATCAGTTCCTCGAAGGCGGCAACCTCCTCCTCGCTCATCACGCCGATCATGGCGTCGGCGAAGCGGCCCATGAGCAGGTCCATCTCGCGCGTGCCGCGATGCCAGGAACGGTAGAGGATGCGGCGGCGGCGGGCATCGAGGCCGGCGCTCGAACGGGTGGTTCCGGTCATGGGGGCGATTGCTCCAGAGGCTTCTGTCCGAGGGCGCAGCCGCGGAAGGCGGTGTCTTTAGCGCGCCACGCGGTCGCTGTCAGGTAGACCTTGCGATTGGGTGGTCAAGATGCGGCGCATGGCGGTGGGCGGGCGTGGTGATCGGATTGCGCGGGCGGGCCGCTTCGTCCACCTTCCGGCATCATGCTGCGGCCCGACATCCTCAACTCCTATTTCGCGCCGATCACCGGCCTGCCGGGCATCGGACCGAAGCTCGCCAAGCCGTTCAATCGGCTGTTGGGACGACCTGAAGGTGCGCGGGTGCTCGACCTGCTGCTTCACCTGCCGGCCTCCACCATTGACCGCCGCGCCCGCCCCACCCTGCGCGAGGTGGTGCCGGACACGGTGGTGACGGTCGAGGTGCATGTCGACCGTCATGTGCCGACGCCGCGCGGCTCGCGGGCGCCCTATCGCGTCTACGCCCATGACGAGACCGGTGATCTCGTGCTGGCCTTCTTCAAGGCCGACCGGAGCTGGATGGAGCGCCTGCTGCCCGTCGGCGAGACGCGGTGGGTGTCGGGGACCATCAGCCTCTACGACGGCATCCCGCAAATGGTTCACCCGGACCGGGTGCTGGATGCGGCGGGGCTGGCCAAGCTGCCCCCCATCGAACCGGTCTATCCGCTGGTCGAGGGGCTCGGGCACGGCCATGTGCGCCGGGCCGTCGATGCCGCACTCGGCCAGACCGGGGATCTGCCGGAATGGCAGGCGGGAACGCCGGCGCTGGGTTTCCATGAAGCCCTGCGCCGGGTTCACCAGCCCGCGGACACCGAAGACGCGCAGCCCCTCGGCGCCGCTTGGCAACGGCTCGCCTATGATGAATTGCTGGCCGGCCAGATCGCCCTCGCGCTGGTGCGGGCACGCACCGTCAAGCAGGCCGGCCGGCCGAGCATCGGCGATGGGCGGCTGACGGGGCGGATCGAGGCCGCCCTGCCCTTCGCCCTCACCGGCTCGCAGCGCGAGGCGCTCGTCGCCATCCGCGCCGATCTCGCCTCGCAGGACCGGATGCTGCGCCTGCTGCAGGGCGATGTCGGCTCCGGCAAGACGGTCGTCGCGCTGCTCGCCGCCGCGACGGTGGTGGAGGCCGGCCGGCAGGCGGCGATCATGGCGCCTACCGAAATTCTCGCCCGCCAGCACATGAAGACCATCGCCCCGCTCGCCGAGAAAGCCGGGCTGCGGGTCGCCTTGCTGACGGGCCGCGAGAAGGGCAAGGCGCGCGAGGCACTGCTCGTGGCGCTGGCGAGCGGGGAGATCGACCTCGTTATCGGCACCCACGCACTGTTTCAGGAGGGCGTCGCCTTTCGCGACCTCGGCCTTGCCATTGTCGACGAGCAGCACCGTTTCGGCGTCCACCAGCGGCTTGCCCTCGCCTCCAAGGGCGACGCCGTCGACGTGCTGGTGATGACGGCGACCCCTATTCCGCGCACGCTTGTTCTCACCTATTTCGGCGATATGGCGTCGAGCGAGCTGCGGGAGAAGCCGGCCGGGCGCAAGCCGATCGACACCCGCGCCATCCCTTCCGACCGGATCGACGAGATCGTCGCACGCCTCGGCACGGCGCTGGCGCAGGGACGGCGGGCCTACTGGATCTGTCCGCTGGTCGAGGAATCGGAGAATTCCGATCTCGCTGCCGCCGAGGCGCGCTTTGCCGAGCTTCAGGCGCATTTCGGCGCCCGCGTCGGTCTCGTCCACGGCAAGATGAAAGGGGCGGAGAAGGATGCCGCCATGGCCGCCTTCGCTGCGGGTGAGACTCAGCTTCTCGTCGCAACCACTGTCGTCGAGGTGGGCGTCGACGTGCCGGAAGCCTCGATCATCGTCATCGAGCACGCGGAGCGTTTCGGCCTCGCGCAGCTTCACCAGTTGCGCGGGCGGGTCGGGCGTGGCGATGCCGCATCTGTCTGCTTGCTGCTCTACCGCCGCCCGCTCGGCGAAGTCGCGCATCAGCGGCTCGAGGCGCTGCGCTCCTCCGAGGACGGGTTCTTCCTGGCGGAGGAGGATCTGCGGCTGCGTGGCGAGGGCGACGTGCTCGGCACGCGGCAGAGCGGCTTTCCCGGCTTCCGCCTTGCCCGGCTGGACGTTCACGGTGCGCTGCTGGATCGCGCGCGGGCCGAGGCGGCAGAGATCGTTGAGAATGATTCCGATCTTTCCAGCCCGCGTGGAGTGGCCCTGCGGCTTTTGCTACATATCTTTGAAAGGGATGTAGCCGTGAAGCTCCTGAGCGCCGGCTGAGTTATTGTGTGTTGACCATGGGACAACTTGGGCCGAGCGCCGCGATGCCGCCACGGGACGAGCCGAGATCGCCGGTTTATTCCGCTACGTCACCCCTGCGCTGGGTGATGTTCGCGGCCGGTTGGCTGTGCGTCGGTCTCGGTATCTTCGGCATCATCATGCCCGGCATGCCCGGCACGGTGTTTCTTATCCTGGCCGCCTGGCTGTTCTCCCGCTCCTCCCCGCGCTTCGAGGCGTGGCTGCTGGGTCATCCCAAGCTCGGCCCTTCCGTGCGCGCCTGGCGCGCGAATGGGGCGGTGCCGCGCTGGGCACAGTTGGTGGCCACCGGCTCGATGATGGCCAGCTTCGGCATTCTGGTGATGCTCGGCCTGTCGCTGCCGGTACTCGGCATGATCGGCGTGGCCTTCATCGCCGTCTCCGCCTATCTGCTCACCCGGCCGACCGCCTGATGGACGCACCCGCCGGTCTCATCCTCGCGGGCGGCCTGTCCCGGCGCATGGGTGGCGGCGACAAGGCTCTGCTTCGGCTGGGCGGGGAGACCATCCTTGCCCGGATAGCCCGTATTGTCGGGCCTCAGGTTGCCCCGCTTCTGCTCAACGCCAACGGGCCGGCCGCGCGCTTCGGGCTCGATCTGCCGGTCATCCCGGACAGCGTGCCGGACCGGCCGGGGCCTCTGGCCGGCATTCTCGCGGGGCTCGATCACCTGGCGGCACACCTGCCGCAGGCCCGTCACCTGCTCACCGTTCCCTCCGACTGCCCGTTCCTGCCAGCGGACCTCGCCGCAAGGCTAGCTGAAGCAGCATTGGGTGACGGCGCCGCCTGTGCCGGCTCCGGCGGGCGGGTGCATGGCGTGATCGGGCTGTGGCCGGTCGCGGCGCGTGAGGATCTACGCCAACTTCTGGTTCAGGATGGCCAGCGGCGCGTGGATGCCTGGCTCGAGCGGGTCGGCGCCATCACCGTCGACTGGCCCGTCACGCCGCTTGACCCGTTCTTCAACGTCAACACACCCGACGACCTCGCGCGCGCCGAGACGCTGGCGGCTCAGGCTGGCTGAGGCGCACTGGCGCGCCAGGCGATGCTCTCTACGGGAACCGCATGGCGCTCGACCGCCGCCGCGATGGCCTCGATGTCGTCGAGGTCGATGACCGGCAGGGTGATGCCCTCCAGCGCCGCGTCCGACGCGACGGCGACGATGTACGGGTCATCCGGGTGCAGCAGCGGTTTGCCGAGCTCGGCCCGGTGGATCTCGATCTTCGGATGATGGTCGCGCTTGAAGCCCTCGACCAGCACGATGTCGACCGTCGCGAGATGAGAGACCAGTTCCGGCAGTTCCGGCTCGGCGGCACCGCGCAGCTCATGCATCAGCGCCCAGCGATTACCCGACGACACCAGCACCTCGGTCGCGCCGGCGACACGGTGCGTGTGCGAATCCTTGCCGGGCACGTCGATATCGAAATTGTGGTGCGCGTGCTTGATGGTGGAAACGCGCAGCCCCCGGGCCACCAGCGCCGGAATGAGCCGGGCCAGCAGGGTCGTCTTGCCCGCGCCGCTCCACCCGGCGAAACCGATGAGCCGCATCCGCTCCTCCTCAACCATCCGCCGCTGAGGTCGGTCGTCGAGGCGCACAAGTCAAGCGGGTGCCGGCCATGACCCCATAGCCGACGTCGATCCGGCGCGGGCGATCATGCCGCGTCGCGTTCGGCTTGCCGGAGAGACGGCCGCCGGATTAGGTGCGCATATGCAAGGAAAGCGTGCGGAGGCGGCCATGTCCGACGACAGCGATACCGCACTTCAGCTGGACCTCAGGGGGCTGAAATGCCCCCTGCCCGCGCTGCACACGCGGCGGGCGCTGGAACGGGCCGCGCCGGGCGCATGCCTCATCGTCCAATGCACCGACCCGATGGCGGTGATCGACATTCCCCACCTCGCCCAGCAGGACGGCCACCGGCTGGAGAGGCAGGCGCAGCAGGACGGCGTGCTTACCTTCACGCTGCGCAAGGCCACGGTTACCGTTAGTAGCTGATGCCGCAACCGTCGGCGACCTCTTCCAGCGCTTTCGTGGAGCCGCGGGCGTTGAACTTGGTCTCGTGGAAATTCTCGCCCTTCATGGTGATGACGACGGAAATCGATGAATCCGCGTCCATCACCTCAAGGAAGAGATCCTCGTCCACCTCGGCCACCATGCCGAGCGTGCCCTTCACCTCATGGGCGACGGCGTCGAAGACAAGGATTTCGCCCTTGTCCGCCCGCACGCGAAGCTTGGCGCCCACCGAATTCATCGCCTCGACATCCTTGGGATCATCGATCCGTTCGGGCGTGATGAACACCGCCTCGAGATTGTCGCTGCGGCAGCGCAGGCCGAAAACGTAGTCGCCGGCGACGGTCACGGCGAGGTGGGTGGCGTCGTCGTCAAACGCGCCGCCCTCCTTATCCGAGACCCACTGGGCCGAGGCGGTAAGCGATGAAGCCGCCAGCAGCAGGGCGGCGATGAGCAGTCTGGACATGGTTCCTCTCCCCGGGGCGGTGCCCGCAGCGGAAAGAACAACAAAATCACCGCGAATTTCGAGAAAAATCGACGGTGCCCGACTGCGGCGTCTTGCCGGCTGATCAGCGTCCGTGCGTCGTCATGGTCATAGGGGGGGCTGCCAGGGCTGCAGAAAGCCACGGGCGATGGACAAGTCGGGTGGCTCTGATTTTATACGGCGCGTACGTTGCGTGCGCTTCGGGGGAAGGAATGAAACTCGACCGGCTCATTGTCGTGGCCGCGCTGCTGGCGACCACTCTCGGGCTCCTGTTCACTGTGCCGGCCTCGGCCCAGACTTCGCCGCGCCCGCCATGGGCGGCGGCGCCGGTGACGGCCAAGCCCGGCCAGCCGCTGCCGTCCCGCGCTGATACGCATGTGTACCTGCTGCGCGGTCTTTTCGGCGTTTTTTCGCTCGGCATGGACAGCCTGGCGCAGGAACTGTTGGAGAAGGGCTACACGTCACAGATCTATGGCTGGGATGAAGCCCAGAAGGTGATCGACCTCATCAAAACGCGCTCTCAGGCCGGCCATACCGGCCCTGTCGTCATCATCGGCCATTCGCTTGGTGCCAATGCGGTGATCGACATCGCCACGACCATCCAGGCGAACAGCATCCCCGTTGATCTCGGCGTGACCTTCGACGCGACCGACCCCGGTCCCGTGCCAAATAACGTCGCCGTCTTCATCAATTTCTGGGCGCAGGACGGCTTCGGCAAGCCGGTCTCAGCGGTGCCCGGCTATACTGGGCAGCTGGAGAATTTCGACCTCTCCGGCCAGCCCAATATCAGCCACACCAGCATCGACACGATGGACAAGTTCCACCAGTTCGTCATCTCGACGTTGGAAGGCATGACGGGCAACTGATCCCCGCCATGCACTCGAGCGCGGTTTAACGCGTTGACGGACAGGAAGAACGGAGCCTGCGTCGCGCATGAGCGACCCTGACACAGCCTGCCGCGCCGATGTCTGGCTTTGGCGCGCGCGCTTCGCCAAGACCCGCGGCCTTGCCGTCGCGCTCATTGAGCGCGGCATGGTGCGGATCACCCATAACAGCCAGCCGGTGCGGCTGGATAAGCCCGGCCGCGCGCTGCGTCCCGGCGATGTGCTCACCCTCGCTTTGCAGCAGGGAGTCGTCGTGGTTCGGATTGATTCTGTCGGCGCACGTCGCGGGCCTGCGGAAGAAGCGCGAACGCTCTACACGGTCGTTGGCTAAGCGAACGCTTACGCAGCGCCGACGGCTAAAGATCAGCGTTCCGGTGGCGATAGTGCGGCGACGCCAGCCTCGGGCAAGCCAAGCGGACTCATGTTGAAGCAGCCTTCAATAACGCATGAGAGTGCCGCGATGCGATTCACCAACTGGCCCATACTGGGGAAGATTTCTCTCGTCGTGGCGCTGCTCGGCCTTTGTTCGACGGGCTGCACCCTGTTCGCCGGCTGGCGCATGGTGGAAATGCAGGATGACTATACGGCATTGATCGAAGGCGACGCCAAGGCGGCGGTGGCCCTGGCGCGGATGAACCGCGAGGTCGTGTGGTCAGAGCGGTCGATCTTCCACGCGCTGGCCTCCACCAGCCCGGAAGAGAGCCGCGAGGCGGAAAAGGAACTGTCGCACGGGCTCGACGAGCTTCACACCTATGCTACGCAGGCCAAGGCCGCCCTGCCGGATTACGCCGCGCCGATCGAGGCGATCGTCAGCCGTTTCGACAGCCAGGTGAAGACAGCGTGTGGCCCGACCATCATGACGGCGTTCACCGCCACGACCGCTGACGACAAGCACCGCGCCGACAAGATGATGATGGTGGACTGCGAGCCGGCTCTGGAGAAGGTGCGCGCCGACCTCGCCACACTCGTCGCCTCGCTTCAGGACGAGATGCACCAGCGCGAGGAAGAGCTGCACGCACGCGCCGACGCCACGCTGGTTGAACTTTACGCTGGTACCGGCACGGCGATCCTCGCCTGCCTCGTGCTGGCCTTCCTCATCGCCACCAAGGGTATCGTGAAGCCTATCGGCCGCATCGTCGACGTCATGGACTCCCTCACCTCTGGCCACTTCGAGACGGAAGTCGCCGAGACCGAACGCCGCGACGAGGTTGGCCAGTTGGCTCGCGGCCTCGCGCGCTTCCGGCAGGAGTTGATCGCCAACGAGACTCTGCGGGAGCAGGCCGCCCTTGAGGAGCAGCGGTCGGCTGATCGGCTGCGCCAGCAGAAAGAAGAAATCGCTCAGACCTTCGAGATGCGCATGGGGGCTCTCGCCGAGGCCTTCTCGACCTCCTCCAACGAGGTGGCCCAGGCCGCGACCAGCCTCTCCGCCGCGGCGGAGGAGACGACGCGGCAGGCCCGCTCGGTCAGTGACGCGGCGACTGAAGCGTCTTCCGGCGTGCAGACGGTGGCCGCTTCCACGGAGGAAATGTCCGCGTCGGTGCGCGAGATCGCCGAGCAGGTGGTGCGCGCGGCGCAGATCGCGGACAGCGCCTCCACCGATTCGAACCGCATCCAGGGAGAAATCGCCGAACTGACCCAGGCGGCGAGCCAGATCGGCGCGGTCATCGACCTCATCACCAGCATTGCCGGTCAGACCAATCTTCTGGCGCTCAATGCCACGATCGAGGCCGCACGGGCTGGCGAGGCCGGCAAGGGCTTCGCCGTGGTGGCGCAGGAAGTAAAGGAACTCGCCAGCCAGACCGCAAAGGCGACCGACGAAATCTCCGCCAAGGTCAACGAGATCCAGAGCGCGACGGGCCGCTCCGTCTCGTCGATCACCCGAATCGCCACGACCATCAACGAAATCCGCACCGCTTCGGCGGCGATCTCGGCGGCTATCGAGGAACAGGGCGCCGCGACGCGCGAGATCGCTCACAGCACCCAGCATGCCGCGCAGGGCACCCGCGTCGTCAATGAGAGCATCCACGGCGTCGGCGAAGCGGCGGAGACCACGGGCGCGGCCTCGGTGCAGCTTAAGGGGCTCTCGCAGCACCTGTCCGGTCAAGCGGTGGAACTCAACAAGGAAGTGCGCAGCTTCGTGCAAACGCTACGCGCCGCCTGAGCCACCGACATACAGCAGACCTGCGAGCCCCGCGGCGCACCCGCGGGGCTCGTTGCGTTTGCCGCATTAATACCATCGGATGATACGCCGACGGATGACATGCAGTGTCGCCTATTGCCTGCAACCGGCTGGGGACGGATAGTTTAAGCTCGCCTGGCGATGCGCTGCGCGAAACGTCGCGATCGTCACCGCAAGTCATTCCATGAATCCTGCCGAGCTTGACTGGCTGTCTTCCGTCGCGGTGCCGATGCTCGCGGTCCGTGCCGAGACTGTCATGGCGCTCAATCCGGCCGCAGGCGCCCTGTTCGGCGACGCGGTCAAGGCGTGCCCGTTGACCTTAGCGGCGCTCTTTCCCAATTCTGCTGAAACGCTCGCCGCCTTCCTGCGCGCCGCCGAAAACGACGGCGCGTCGGAGGTTCTGCACCTGCGCGCCGACCTTGCTGGCGAATCTCGCCATATCCAGATCGCCGCGCGGCGTCTCGGGCCGGCAGCGGAGGTGATGTGGGCGCTCACTCTGATCGAGACTTGCCCGCCGTCTTGCGCGGTGGGCGAGACCAGCCCGACATCGGGACGCTGGGTGCAGCTTCTCCCCACCATCCTGGACCAGCTTCCGGTGGCGCTGCTGATCGAGGACGAAGATGATGTCGGCGTTTTCGCCAATCGCGGTTTCACCGAGATATTCGAGTATGCGCTGGAGGAAATCGCCGCGCTCGACGACTGGTGGATAAAGCTCTACCCGGATCCGCTCGTGCGCGAGTCGGCGAAGGTGGAATGGGCGGCAAAGCTCGCCACGGCACCTCGGGGTAACGGCACCATCTCGACCTCCGAATTCCAGATCCGCACCGGCGGTGGCCGCGACAAGGTGCTGCAGAGTCACAGCTTCCGCATCGGCGACTACCGCGTTCATTCCTATGTCGATGTCTCGCAACGGCACCAGCTCGCGCTCGATCTGCGGCAGCTCGCCGATACGGACGCTCTCACCGGCGTGCTGAACCGGCGCAGCTTCTTTCAGCAGGGTCGCCTGCTGGATCGCATCGGTGAGCCTCTGGCGGCGTTGCTGCTGGATGTCGACCATTTCAAGCAGGTGAACGACCGCCACGGCCACGCCTTTGGCGACGAGGTGCTTATCGAGATTTCGGCCCGCGTGCGCGCGGCGCTGAGGCCGCACGACGTGCTCGCGCGCATAGGCGGGGAGGAATTCGCCGTGCTGCTGCCGGGGGTCGATCGCGACCGCGCTGTCAGCGTTGCCGAAAGGCTGCGGCAGGTGGTGGAGAGCACGCCCATTACGCGGGGCACAACTGGCCAGATAGCGACGGTCAGCATCGGCGGCGCCTGCGCGTCGAGCGCTGAAACCTCGATAGAAGACCTGCTGCTGCACGCCGACCGTGCGCTCTATGTCGCCAAGCGCGCCGGCCGGAACTGCGTCAGATTCGCGGCTGATGCGGTCGGAGCGCCATGACGCATCGTCGCGCCCAGCGGAAAGCGTTTCGGCGTGGGCGAGAATGTGGTGAGCCCGTTGGGATTCGAACCCAAGACCCCATGATTAAAAGTTTGAATGTGAAGTAATAAAATCAATCACTTACAGAAGCGTACTGTGCGGTAGACCATCAATTGACATGTGGTTACCGCACGATTGCGTTTTATGTCGGTCGCACGAACTTAAGTGCATCGTCAAGAGCAGCCTGCACGGTGGGCGTTATCTTAAACCACTCGCCCCTTGTCCTGTGCTCGCTAAGCGCCTCGTGTAGGCGGCGCTCGTCACTGCGGGAACCGCGCACCGCTATCAGGCTGACAACGTCGCTCGAAAGCGATGTGCGCATGTTGGCCACGCGAGAGAACGGGTCACGAGAAAATCCGACCTTCACAGCGTCGTCGGTGAACAGCGCGTAGACAAACCCTTCGGCGCCCTCCCGAGGCTTCGCCTTCATCGGCCGTTTCACCGCGACGCCCAGCCCGGCCGCCTCATTCAGGCGCTGCGCGGCGGCAAGTGCTGCGCCGAGGTCCAGCCACTCGCCACTATCCGTCTTCAGATCCTTGCCGACAAAGCCGCGCGCCCGCAGGCTCGGCCCCGGGTTCCAGCGCGGCCTACCGTCGCGCCAGACAAAGTACCGAACACCGGCGCTCATACCGCCATGCCCTTCTTGTCCATCCACGTCACCAGCTTGTTGATGGCGTCATCGGCCATTTCGGGGTGCGTCGCCATGTAGTGGCGCAGCACGTCGTGAATGCCGGCCATCTTGTGGCCGGTGATGGCGGCGATCTCCGGCACGGTGCAGCCGGCGCGGCCGAGCCACGTCACGGCCGTGTCGCGCAGATCCTGATCGCGCTTGCCGGCGATCGAGGGGCATGGCGGCAGTGCCCATGCCTCATGCCCGCGCGGCTTTTCCGGGCCGAGCTGCAGCGTGCCATCCGCCTGCCGGATGAGGCCGCGCGCCGCTGCCTGCCGGACATCGGCAAAGACGTGCTTGTACCAGTCGCGCAGGAAGGGGCGGCGGGCGGTCTCGTCGACGATGACAAGGCGCCGGGCGCGTGCATCCGCGTCCTGCTGGCTTTCGCCCTGCCCCGGCCGGCCGATGACCGCCAGAGTGAAGCGCCGGCGCTCGGCGGCTTCCATGCGCGTGGCGAGCTGGGGCGCGGCGGGAATGGCGACGATGGCGCCGGTCTTCGACTGGCGGAAGACATAGCGGCTGGCATCGTCGCGGCCGGCGCGCTCCAGCGTGAGGCGGTCGCCCTGCCGCTGTCCGGTGAAAACGCCGAGGAAAACGGCGTCCGCCATTTCCGGCCGGCCGAGCAGATCCGCGGCGGCGGCGAAGGCGGAGATTTCGTAATCCTCCCATGTCACCAGCCGGGGCGCCGGCATGGGTTTTTCCAGCTCCAGCCACGGGTTGAAGGCGATGGCGCCACGGCCGCGCGATTTCGCCCAGCGCCAGCAGCCGGAGAGCGCGGCGACGATGCCGCGCGCGGTGTGCAGGCCGCGCTCCTGCCAGAGATCATCGAACAGCCCCTGCGCGATCGAGGGCGTGACCGCCGGCGGCGGCTCCTGCATGAAGGCCGGATCGTGCTTCGCTAGCGTGCGCAGCTTGGAGCGATAGTCGGCGATGGTCGCCGGGCTGAGGCCATCCTGCTGCCTCTTGCCCTGGTGCACGCCGCCGGTGAATTTGGGCGAGGCGAACCATTCCTCGATCAGGCCCTCGATCGTCTGGTGGCGGGCACGCTTGCGGGCGGGAAGCCGGCCGGTCTCAAGCTTGGCCTGCCGCCGGCCGGCCACCTCGGCCGCGCGCGCCTCGGCCCAATCCGCCGCCTCCTGCGGGGTGAACCAGCGGCCATCCGGGTGGCGCAGATCCTCGCCCTTGTAGCCGATGGCGCGTAGCTTGGGGCCCGGATTGAACCGAGGCCGACCCTCGCGCCATGAGACGTTGGGAATGCGAATGGTGAGCTTCGCCATGCTGGCCTGCCCCCTGCCCTGCTTCGACTGCACGGGGCGGGAATCTAGCACGCGCTTGCGGGGCTTCGTCGAGCGGGTCATCAGGCCTCTCCTTCCGGCACAAAGAAGATGGCGCCGGGCAGCATGGACTTGAGGGTCCAGCCGTCCGGCAGGTGCGCGGTGATCGAGGCGCGCAATGCCTGCTCCACCTCATGTTCGGGTGCGCCGTGGCGGGCGAAGACCGTGCCGTAAATCAGCGGCTTCTTGTCCGGGAACTGGATGAGGGCGCACCAGTGGCGCATCGGCGCGCCGGCCTCGTTGTCACCCGTCATAGCCGGTCTCCGCCGGGTAGCGGATGAAACAAGGGAGCGGAAGCCACCCCCTCGGCTCATGCGTGACGGGCGAGTGATCCCGATAATCCTTGCCGTCGATCGTATAGCCCGGCGCCATCGTCATGCGGTGCCAGGAAGACACGAAGGCGCCGAAGCCGTCGTGCCAGACCATGGCGATGGCGTCGTTGCCGATGATGCCCCAGAAGGGCGTGCCGTCGCGTGGGACGGTGTGCATGGGGCGCGGCATCGGCCAGCCATTGAATGTGCTGACCGGCGCCGGCGGAGCCTCCGTCACCAGCCGCTCGATCAGATCGGCGGCGCGCGCACAACGCTTCTGAAGCGGATCGGGCGGCACATGCAGCGCCATGTTCCCATAGTCGCGGGCCGCCATCATCGCGGCGCAAACAACAGCCGTCGCCCGCAGCTGCTTCACCACATCTAAATACTCTGCCGCGAGGGTCTTTTTGGTGTTCTGGTTCATGTCCGGGGCGCCTCAACTTGGCAGCTGTAGATCACGTCAAGGTCGTAACCCTCGACGCCTGCAGCGGCGAGATCGCCCATCGACAAGCCGAAGCCAGCCAACACATCCGTTGCAGCCACGGGGTTGTCGTGCAGTCGCTGCACCTCAGCCAGCGCGGCAGCAATGCCCTGCACCCGCGCGTTGGCCCTCGCCCGCCTGAGATGTTCCTCGGTACGCCGGTTCATGCCCGCGCCCCTTCGATTTCGGCCAGCCGCCGGCGGGCGGTGCTGAGCCAGCTTTGCAGGGCAAGCTCCGGGTTCCGGCTCTTGCAGGTGACATGGATGCCGCCGAGGCGCAGGGCGGTGCCGCCCCAGCCATCGTTCACCTTCACGCCCTTGCGGCGGCGCAGGCGGGCCAGCGCTTCGGCGCCGGCATCGAGCCGCCGGGCGATGCGCTCCGGCCGATCCAGCCGGCCGGCATAGGGCAGGCTGTCGAGCTTGCGCTCCACCTCGCCGATGAGGCGGCGGAGCTGTTCCGGTGGCGCGATCTTCATGCCCGCCTCCGGTCCAGTTCGCGATACGCTGCGTTGATCCAGTTGGTGAGCAGCCCGCTATGGCCGCTCGTGCAACTCGCCGTGACGCCGGCCATGGCGAGCCGGTGGGTGCCGAGCGGCTGTGAGTGCCGCGCGCCGTAGTTCTTCACCAGCTCATCAACCGTGGCGTCTGCCACTCGGCGATGGTCGTCATAGGAGGCGAGATCGCCGACCTTGATCGGCGGGATTGCCGCCTGACCCGCCTTTACGTGGTGGATGAGCTTCAGCAGTTCGTCGTCGGTCACGCGCTTCTTCATGCCGCGAGCCTCCGATCGTCGAGCGCGCGGGTGAGCGCGGCCAGCAGCTCGGTGGTTTCCAGCGCGGTGCGCTGTTCCGGCGGCGGCAGGGTGCGCCAGAGCTGGACCACGCGGACAAAGGCGGGATTGGTGGCGAGCAGGGCCACGATCTCCTGCTCGTCGCCCGTGATGGGGTTTTCCAGCACGTCGAAAAACCAGCTGACGGTGTGGCCGGTGGCATAGGCGAAGCGCATGAGCTTGGCGGGGCAGATGCGGGTGCTGCCCTTCTCGTATTTCTGCCACTGCTGAAAGCTGGTGCCGACGATGGCGCCGGCCTGCACCTGCGACAGGCCGGAAAGCTGGCGGGCAACGCGCAGCCGGCCGGCGAGAAGGCGCGTCAGCTCCTCGTCGGGCTGCTCGATCGCCGGGAGGCGGGTTTTCTCAAGCATGGGGGGCTCCATAGCGGGCAGCGAGACGGGCGCGCGCGGCGGCCACGTTCTCGGGTGCGAAGGCGGGATCGAGCGCCGCATCATTGGCGGCGGCGGGCGAGACGGAGCGCGCGGCGTGCTGCGGATCGCGCAGCCAGGCCTGCACCTGGTGGCGCGACCAGAGCTTGGGCTTGCGCCCCGGCAGAGGCGCGGGAAACGCCTCCTGCTGCTGCAGCCGGGCGACATGGCGCGCGGTGGTGGCGACCGAGCGCCGGAACAGCTCCGCGAGATCCGCGAGGGTCATGGTGAGCGGTTCAGCCATGGGGCTTGAACCCTCCCATCCCCTCGACCGTGACAGGGCCGCTTTCCTTGATTGTGAAGTGAACGCCCTTGGCCTCGTCGGCGCCGTAGGCCCCGATCATGCCGTGGCTGTAATCCGCTGCCGCCGACATCATCGCCTGCAGCATGACGAACAGCGCCTGCTCGCGTTGCGCCGGCGGCACCATGTGGATGAACTGCAGCGCCGTGGTCGTCATCTGGTACCCGGCCATGCGGCCGACCGCATCCATGATGTCTTCCGGCTGCGTGCGCCGCAGGGTTTCCCCTGTCAGCGCGTTCTGGAAGTTTTCACCCACGCGGAGGCCAAGGCGCGCAAAGCAGCCCTTGGCGCCCGCCACAGCCGCGCCGGCCTCAAGGGCGGTGCGCTGCTCCGACAACGCCGATGCGATAGCCGGATCGAGGTCTTTCAATTCCATGGGGAACGTCTCCTGCCCGGTTCGCGAGCGGCGCCCGCGAAGCAACCGGACGTGGTGACGTTACATGTGCAGATTTTGAACTGCAAGGATGCAGATTAAGAGTTTCATTGTTTCACGTGAAGCGCGGTTCGTCCCCAGTTAGGTTTGCTCCTGCGGTATGTGCGGAGGGGCGCATGTGGGTTTTGCAGGGGCTGATGGCTGTCCTTGACGCCATCCGGGGCCTGTTTCACGAGGTCGCCGAATTGGCGCTCCAGCTTGTGGCGCTTGCCGCTCTCGCTGTCGCGCTCTGGTGGCTGCTGCGCCCACTCGTCTCGCTCGCGGACAAGGTGGTTGAGCGGCCATGGTGGCGCCAGCGCTTTGGCGGGCGCTTCACGGGCGGCGATCTTGTGGGGATGAGCTTTGCCGGCCTCGTCATCCTCGGGCCGGTGGTTCTTGCACTTGCGCTCTACGCCGTGGGCGTCCTGCCGGCGCGCTGATCAGCGGTCGGCGCCGAGGCGCCAAGGGCGCACGCTGCCAACGACCACGCCCATGATGAGCACGCGCTCATTGTCCACGAGCAGAGGGCGGCGCAGGCTCGGGTCGGAACTGGCTGCGACCAGAAACGGTGGCTCGAAGATGCGGAACACCGTTTCCGCCGTGCCGCGCCGCAGATCATAGACCTGGGCGCACACGGCATCGCCCGCCTGGGGCGTGCCGTTGAGGTCCACCATCACGATGTCGCCGGGGCGAATGCCCTCATCTTCCAGCGCCCGCGAGTGGATGCGCCACGGCTCGACGGCGTTGCGGCCATCCCGCATGGCTTCCACGATGCGGCCGAGGTTGGCATCGCCGGCATTGTCGTTGCTGAAGCTGACCTGCTCGCCCTCGCCAAAGCCAAGCATGGCGCCGGACGCCTGCCCCTCGCCGGGACCAGGTACGCCGAAACGCGCCTTCACCTTGGCAATGCTCATTTGCGAGAGGGTGCCGGCGTAATCTTCCCAGAAGATGCGGGTGAGCGTCGTGTCCGACAGACCCGCCTCGTGCGCAATCTTCGACGGCTTCATGCCGAGCGTGCGCTCAAGCGTCGTGACCCACTCTTTATGCAGGTCGCGCAGCTGCTGCTTCGTCTCGGATGTCTTGCTCGCGGCCTTAGCCGGGGTCTTTGCCGTCGCGCCCATCGCCGTCCGCCTGTGCGCTGCACAAATGCGGCTCGCAATATGCAGCGAATGCGTATGGTGGGGGACACTAAACATTGATGTTGACGGACTGCCGCAAATCAGATCGATATCTGCAAACTTGCAGATTTTGAACGGATGGGCAAATGGAACCCGCCGACATTGCGTCGCGCGCTCACAGGATTGGCTTGTCTCAGAAAGACCTCGCCGTCCTGTCGGGCCTCGACAAGACCACCGTGGAACGCACGCTCAACGGCAAGACCGATCCGCGTCGCTCAACGCTGCGCCGTATGGAGGCCGCTCTCGTTGGCTATGAGCGCGAGCAGCTTGCCCGGCTCAAGGTGCTGCTGGGCGAGGCAAAGGCGGCAGATGCCGCAGCGGCGGAGGCGGCGGAATGACCGCGCTGGCGCTTTCCGGCAAATCAAACTGCCGGCAGTTGTCAACCGTTCCCGCCATTGAGGGTCTGCGGCAGGCCGCCGGCCACACCATGCTGGCGCTCTGCGCTGCTGCCGGTGTGAGCGAGCGGGCTTATCGCGACCTTGTCCACGGCCGGGCGCAACCCCAGCCGCGCACCCTGATCAAGCTCTCCCGGGCGCTGGACCATCTCGGGTCCGGTTCCTCCCCCTCACCGCGGCCTGTCCTGATCTTCGCGTTCTGGCGGGCCGCGGTGCTTTTTCTTTCCACCGAGCTGGGGGCGGACGCTGCGCTTGCCCTCGCCGATGACGACGGATGCTCCCGCCCCATGGATCCCGCCTGGTTGAAGGCGGCACGGGCGCGGATGCTGGCCTTCTACCTCGCCCATGTCGAACTGCAGGTCTCGCTCACCGCGCTGGCGGAGGCTTGCGGCACGTCCAAACAGCGCGTGCACAAAGCCACCCGCACCGTGGAAGACATGCGCGACGATCCCGCGATCGACGCCCTGCTCACCCGCGCCGCCGTGGCCGTGACGGGAAACACCCCATGAAAGAGCTGATGCCTGCCCAGCCCTGCGATGCCGGAACGCTGTGCTTCTCCCCGCTTGGAGCTGCGGCGCTGTTTACGTCGGGCCTGTGCCTCGCCGCCGCCGTTGTCGCCGGCGCGATGGGTAGTCCGCTTCTGTGCCTCGGCGCCGTGCTGGTGACGGCGGCGCTGTGGCTGGTGGCGGCGCAGGATGCCGCCTCGGTGCTGCTGCGGCTCGCCCGCGAGGCCCGCCGCTCTCCCATGGGAGGACCGCGCCATGGTGGATGAGCTGAAGTTTCAGGTGCTCGCCACCGTCGCGCGCGAGGATGTGGACCGGGGCCCGCCCTTCTATTTGCTGGTTTCCACCTGCACGACGCAGGTGGCGCTGGCCCGGCGGGATGGCGAGGACCGGTTCGTGCCGGTGAACGGCCCGTACAGCTTCGATCAGATCGAGCGCGCTGCCGCTGCCGTGCTGGCGGGCAACCCGCGCACGCTGACCGCGCCGGCGACGCCCCGCGCGCTGGCGCTGGGCTACACCGCCTTCATCGCCCTTTACCGCCGGCAGCTCGAGGAAATCGACGCTGCCAGCGCCGCGCTTTCCGGCGCGCTCCCCCTCCCCGCTCCGGAGAGGAAGCGCCGCCCGCGCGCGACTGCACAACCGACGCGCGGGCGGTGCCGCCCACCCAGGAGAGCCTGTTCGCCTGCACGACGTGCGGAGGGTGAGATGCGCGCCATTGATGCCGAGCCTTTCCAAAAGGCCTTTTGGGCCGACTTCGCCGGCGCCGATCGCGACCTCGGGGCGGCGCCCATGCTGCAGTGGGTGAAGATCGAGCAGCTGCGCGTCGATCCCACCTATCAGCGGGACATCACGGCCGAGGGGCGCCGCTCCCTGTTCGCGATCGCGCGGAACTTCGACTGGTCGAAGTTTGCCCCGCTGATCGTCGCGCCCATCGAGGGCGGGCTCTACGCCGTCATTGACGGCCAGCACCGCGCCACGGCGGCGGCGCTTCGGAAGATCGAGAGCGTGCCCTGCAATGTGGTCATCGCCGACCAGGCGAAGCAGGCGGCGGCTTTCGCCGCCGTGAATGGGCAGGTGACCAAGCTGTCCTCGGTCGCGATCTATCACGCGCGCGTATCGGCCGGGGACAAGGAAGCGGTCATCTGCAATGAGGTGTGCCGCGCGGCCGATGTGAACGTGCTGCGCTATCCGGTGCAGTCCACGCTGATGAAGCGCGGCGACACCATCGCACCGAATGTGATCCTTGCCGCCATCGCCCGCCACGGCCGCGACACCGTGGCGACGGCGCTTTCCTGCGTCACCCAGACGGCCGAGGGCAACCCCGGCATGTTGGGTAAGCCCGTCATTGAGGCGCTGTGCACGGTGCTCGGCGCGGCGAAGGAATGGCGGGACGCCGGCGAGAAGCTGCTCGAAGCCTTCGATGACTTCGATTTCAAGGCCGAACTCATCGCCGCCCGCGTGACCCACCACACCAAGGGCCAGGCGCTCAACGGGGTGCTCTGCGCGCGCCTCACCCAGTACCTGCAGCAGAAGCTGCCGCTGCCGGCGAAGGTGGGTGCGGCATGAGCTGGATAGTCAGCAAATCCGTGTTCGGCTGGCGAGTGCATTGGGGAGACGTTCGCTGGGCCGATGGCGCTCAGTACGTGAGCTTTGAGCCCAACCAATATGGCCGCGTGATATCCGTTGGCTATAGCGGCTATGCCGATTGCCGCTTTTCGGAGATCCGTGCGGCGGCGGCTCACGTGCGTGCAGCGTTCGCGGCCTTCTCGCCCCCCATCCATCGCCACGGCTGGCGAGGTTCGCCCGAGCGGCGGCGCCTCTGCGACGCCATTGCCGCCAAGTTGAACGCGGACGGTGTGGCGCCCGGCCTCCCTGAGGCGGCGCCATGACCCGCCGCGTCGACAAGGGCGAGCTGAAATCGCTCGCCCAGGATCGGATCGAGGACATTCTCAACCAGCTCGCGCCGGGCGGGCGGCACCATCGGGGCGGGCGGGCGCATTACCTCGTCTCCAACCCGATGCGGCGAGACCGCACGGCCTCGCTCTGTGTGTGGACGCGCGGCACCGCCGCCGGGGGCTTCAAGGATTTCGGCGACCCCCACGAGGTGAAGGGCGATGTGTTCGGCCTGGTGGCCTACCTGAACGGTAAATCCATCACGGACTTCGTCTTCGCGCGGGACTGGCTGCTCGATTTCCTTGGCCTCGGCTCGATGAGCGCGGCCGAGCGCGAGGCGGCGGCGCAGGCCCGCGCCAAGCGGCAGCAGGAGAATGCCGAGGCGGAAGAACGCCGCCGGCGCGCCGCCCACCAGCGGGCGCACCAGGTGTGGATGGGTGCCAAGCTGCTGATGCCGGGCACGCCGGCGTGGCGCTACCTGCAGAGCCGGGGCATCCCGCTCGACAAGGTGCCGCACTATTCCGGTGATCTGCGCTATCTGCCCGCCGCCGAATGGTGGATGGGCGCGCAGTGGGGCACCCGGATCGAGAACGGGCGGGAACAGCGCTACAAGGTGCAGCCCGGCCCGCGCTACCCCGCCATTGTCACGCCGCTGCGCGACGCGGCCGGCTCGCTCAAGGCGCTGCACTACACATTCCTTGCGCCGGATGGCAGCGGCAAGGCGCCGGTGGACAAGCCGAAGCTGATCTATCCCGAGCAGCTGGGGCTTTCCATGTGGATCGCGCACGGGCCTTCCGGCCTCGATCCCTGCCAGGCGGATTCGGCCGGCGCCAGCGGGCCGCTGTGCATCACCGAGGGCTTGGAAGACGCGCTGTCGGCCGCGCTGGCGGTGCCGGAACTGCGCGTCTGGGGCGCGGTGTCGCTCGGCAATCTGGCGCAGCAGCCGGTGAACCGACCGTGCGTGAGCGAGATCTACATCGCCGCACAGAACGACTGGGGCAAGGCCGCCGCGCTTGCCGAGCTTGAGCGCGCCGAGACCCAGCTCGCCCGCGCCGGCAAGCCGATGGCGCGCCTGCAGGCCCATACCGGGAAAGACCTCAACGACACCCTTCTAGGAAAGGAATGAGCATGAGCGATGATCAGAACGCGGCCCCGGCCGAGACCGCGCCGGCGCCGGAAGCGCCGCGCCCCACGCCGCTGAACTGGGACGAGGTGCCGCCTCATTCGGTGCCCAGCACCATGAAGCTCATCATGGTCGTGTTGGAGAATGCCGAGCAGGCCTATATCGGCGAGACTGAGCCCTTCAATCACACCGAGTGGGAAGTCTGGGGGCTGTTGAGCAAAGCCAGCGACGATGAGCTTTCGCCGCTGGTCTCCTACGCCATGGAACGCAGGCCCTCGGCCGAGGTGTTGTTCAACAAGGCGCGCGAGCTGGGCCTCGTGGCCGGCGCATTCGATGATCTTCTCCCCGTCGATCGCGCCAGCTTCGAGCTGGCGGCGCGGCTTATCCCCGCCATCGGCGAGGTGGTCGCGACGATCAACGCCGTGATCGTCGAGAAGAACCCGCCACCGGCGCCGGCGGTGACCACGCGGCCGGTCGACATCGAGGACACGATCTTCGAGCAGACGGACGGCATCGGTGAGCTGGACGAGCAGCGTGCCGCCGCGCAGGCCAAGGCGGACGAGGCCGCCGCCGCGCACGCGGCCAAGAAGAAGCCGGCGAAGAAAAAGCGCAGCATCGCCGACGCGGCCGACTGACCCTCTCCACCTGGTGCCGGGCGCGGCTTGTGCCGCGCCCTCTCTTTCCGCATTCCGAGGCCTGAATGTCCGCAGCCACCGGCACCGCCGCCATCGCCGCCAGCTTCGCCGACGGCCAAGCGCAGATTGAGCGCCGGCGCCGGCGGCGCGCCTCCGATCCCGAGATCGGCAAGGGCATGCTGATAGACGGCGAGCTGGTGCCGCCGGGCGGGTGGCAGCACCTTGCCGGGCAGGATGGCATGCCGCCGGACTGCCCGGTGCATGTGCTCGGCATGGATGGCGACGTGCTCTATGTGATCGACGCGCTGGGCCAGCTCGCCAGCATCAGCGACCACGCCTTCGGCCAGAACAAGGTGCAGCGCCTGTTCCTCAACCGGATGGGCTATCTCTATTGGGCGTTTCCGCGCTTTTCCAAGAAACTGACCGTGGACGGCTTCGACACGGTGGCGGTGCGCGATGCGCTGTACCGCGCCGCCGGCGAGCGGGGCATGTGGAGCGCGTCCAACCGGGTGCGCGGCCTGGGCGGCTGGACGGATCGCGCCGGCACCTTCGTGTATCACGCCGGCGAAGCCATCTTCGTGAAGGGGCGCGAGCAGCAAACCGGCGACTATGACGGCCAGTTCTACCCGCGCCGGCCGGCCATTCCCGAGCCGTGGCCGCGCGAGGTGACCGACGACATGCTGCGCCAGACGCAGTTGGTGGAGGCGCTGAACAGCTTCACCTTCGAGCGCCAGCAGATCGACCCGCTGCTGGTGCTGGGCTGGCTGGCCTCCTCCTTCCTCGGCGCGGCGCTGCCGTGGCGCCCCATGCTCTTTGTGGTCGGCGATCGCGGCGTGGGCAAATCCTCGCTGCAGGCGCTGGTGAAGGGCGTGCTGGGTGACGCGCTGCACGCCACGGCCGACACGACGCCGGCCGGCATCTATCAGCGCGTGGGGCAGGACAGCCTGCCGGTGGCGGTCGACGAGCTGGAAGCCGGCCACAACAATGAGCGCGTGAAGGGCGTGGTGGCCCTCGCCCGCCTCGCCGCTTCCGGCGCTGTGCAGTTCCGTGGCGGTTCCAACCATGTCGCCACCAGCTTCACGGCGAAGAACTGCTTCTTCATGAGCGCCATCAACATGCCGCCCGTGCCGCCGCAGGACTTGAGCCGCATGGCGATCGTCCACCTTCGGCCGCGCGAGGCGGGGTTTTCCGGCAAGCCGCCCGTCGTCGACCAGGAGACGGTTGGCCGCATGGTGCTGCGCCGGCTGATCGACCGGTGGCCTGCCTTTGACGAGACCTATCAGGCTTATCGCGGGGCGCTGGCGCGCGGCGGGCACGACAGCCGAGGGCAGGACACGTTCGGCGCGCTGCTGGCCTGCGCAGATCTCCTGCTGGGCGATGAACTCCTCGAGGAGCTGAAGCTGCCCACCATCGACGGCGGGCTCGACAAGTGGGGCAAGATGCTGGCGCCTTCCAGCCTGCCGGAGCATGACGACGCGCTTGAGAACTGGCGGCGGTGTCTCAATCACCTGCTGACTGCAAAAATCGACGCGTGGCGCAGTGGGCGCCAGCACATGGTGGGCGGGCTACTGGAAGATTTGAAGGATGGCGTGCTTTCGGCGAAGGACGCCAACGAGCTGCTGGCGCAGGTCGACCTGAAGGTAAAGCCGGCCGAAGATGTCATACCGCACCAGATCGGCGGCTGGGTGCTCTACATCCCGAATATCAGCCAGCAGGTGAACCTGCTGTTCAAGGGCGAGGCGTGGGGCGGCGACGGCTCCACCGGCACCTGGTCCGGCGCGCTGCGGCAGGGCGAGTACACGGGCGCCATCATCAAGGACAAGGAACGCAACAAGACGCGGATCAACGGCGTGGAGCGGCGGTGCACGCTGGTGAACATGCGGCGGCTGGCGGAGATAGACAGCGAGGTTCGCGATGCCGATCAAGCGTGAGAATGAGCGGCTTTATCCCGGAGGCTCGATCCGCTCGCCGGAATGGCGCGCGATCCGCGAGCGCATCAGGGGCCGCGCCGGTGATAGCTGCGAAGAATGCGGCGTCCCGAACCATGCCATGGGCGGTCGGTTAGGAGGCGATGGAACGTTCCTGCCGGCCTCGCCCACCGGAGATAACGGACTGCGGCTGACATGGCCCGTGCCCGGTGAGTATGGATGGTGCGGACCCAGCAGCGACCTACATAGGCTGCGGATCGTCCGCATCGTCTGCACCGTCGCGCACCTCGACCATAATCCCGCGCATAATTGCGACGCCAATCTGCGGTTTCTATGCCAGCGATGCCATAACCGCCACGATCAGGCACATCGTCGCGCGAACGCTGCAGCCACACGCAAAGCGGCGGCCGCCACCGGCGACCTATTCGGCTCCTAGCCCCGTCCCCCTTGCACCAGGCGCAGCTTCACCGGGCCGGGCTCATCCGGCGGCCGAGGCTCGCGCCATAGATCTGGGAAGTGAGCGCCGCACCGGGCATCGCGCCGGCGATGCGGGCCGCGCCACGGGCAATCGGCCGCCAGATACTCGATCAGGGCCTCAAGGCTGATTTCCGCGCTGTACTTCGCCGCCAGCCGCGCCAGCCGGTAGCTGCCGCGTCGGTCACACAGCGTGCAGGCCACCCGCACGGTGACAAAGGGATATTCCGACAGCCGGTCGACCATCCGCGCCTGTTCCTGCCTGCATCTTCTGCCGCGCGCCAAAATAGAACGAAGTGAGAACATGGCAACCCTGCCCCGGCCCTAAGAGCCCGGTATAGCCCGCTTGCACCCGGGCCCAAGGCTTCTAAGCGGAGCCGCGCTAGTCGCGCGGCCGGTCCATAGCAGCGCGCCCGAGGGGCGCGCATGCGGCCGTCCGCCCCGCCGCCTCATGATCGCTCGGTTGATCCAGCGGGACAGCGGCGCGGCGGACAGTTGACGCGGGGGGTGCGGCCCTACGGTGCATGGGTGCGGTCGGCTATGCCGGGCGATGGGCTGGGGGTGAGACACCGCGACACCAGCCCGCGACACCTCCAATCGAAATTCCCCTGATAAATCAACGGGCGCGACACTTGCGACACCGCGACACCTCACGCGCGCGTAATACGTGACGCGTGCGCGCGCGAGCGGGCGCATTAAGAGAGAGAGGTGTCTCAAGTGTCGCAGGTGTATCAAACAGTAAAAAGATCAATGAAATCGATCAGTTGACCCGCGACACCAGCCGCGACACTCGCGACACCCAATTAAAAACGGGGTGGATAAGTGAGCGAGCCGAAACACGGCGTGGCGGCAGTCGTTTCAGGGGAGTTGAGGGGCGCGCCGTCGGAGAATTCCGGCGCGGACGCGGGCGCGCAGCTGGACCTGCTCGGCCAGCAGGACGCGGCTACGCCGCTCGGTTCCAAGGTGCGGAAACCCGTGGGTCCGGGGCGCCCGGTCGGGGCCCAGAACCGCGTCACCCGCGACATCCGCAAGCTGATCCTCGCGAAGCACTGCCATCCGCTGCAGGCCATGGCCGAGATCTACTCCATGGACGCCAAGGAGCTGGCCAAGCACCTCGACTGCAAGCCGCTGGAAGCGATGAACCTGCAGCTGCGCGCGGCGGCCGAGCTGGCGCCGTACCTCGCGGCGAAGCAGGCGGCCGTGGATGACCACGGGCAGGCGGTCATGCCGACGCTGGTGATGAACTTCGGGGAGGGCACGCGCGCGCCGGCGGCGGGTGACGGACGGCGCGTGCTGTCGATCGACGCCATCGCGCGCGATGCGCAGCAATATCAAGCACTTAGCGAGAGCGCGCGCGACGGGTCGCAAGACGACGGGTCGCATGATGAGGCGGAAGGCATTGAAAATGCTGAAGAATATGACGATTAGCCTCATGATGGAAAATCATGGGTATCGCCTCACGCGCGCGCGAGGGGCAGGCGGATCGCCCGTCCGCCTGGTGCAGGTGGCGCCTGCCGCGCACCACGGCGCCGCACCCCCCTCCCCCTATCGTGCGGCGGCACGGCGCCCGAGGCCTCCCCCGAAGCGCCCCCCTGCCCCTGCCCGCCCGGGCGTGCGTTCGCACACCGTTTCGGATTTCGGGCCGTTCAACCCGCGCGGGTTCGGTCGGGATGGGGTTCGAGGGTGCGGGCACCCGTGCAGCCCCCCTTTGCGCAGGACGGGAACGGGTCGGGGGGCGGCTGTGAGCGAGGACAACCTCCTTCAGGCGTGGGAGCCGCCCGGCCCGGTGGCCGAGGCGTTCGCCATGGATTTCCATTCGCTGTTCAAGGGCATCATGGGCCCGGTCGGCGGCGGCAAGACCACGACGTGCATTTTCGCCAGCCAGGCGTTCAGCGCCTCCATGCCCACCTGCCGCGATGGCGTGGTGCGCTCCAAGGGCGTGGTGGTGCGCGACAGCTTCCGCACGCTGGAAAAGACCACGCTGGCGAGCTGGTTCACCTGGTTCCCGAAAGACCATCCCTCATGGACCTTCACCGGCGGAAATGACCGGCCGGCGGTGCACACGCTGCGCTTCCGCCTGCCGGGTGACCGGACGCTGGAAAGCGTTACCGAGTTCGTCGGCATCGGCGACAAGCGGGTGGAAGACATCCTGCGCGGCTGGGAAGGCTCCTGGGCATGGATGAACGAAGCGGACCTGATGGTGCGCGAGGTGCTGGACTATCTCACCCAGCGCATCCGCCGCTACCCGTCCAAGCGCCTGCTGCCGGAGGGCGTCGACCCGCCTGGTCAGGTGCTCGCCGACTTCAACGCGCCGGACATCGACAACTGGCTGCACGGCAGCGAGCAGAACCGCCTGCCGGGGCTGGTGGAAGGCCGGCCGAAGGGCTGGGCGTTCTACCGCCAGCCGGGCGGGCTCGAACCCACGGCCGAGAACCTGCGGAACCTGCCGAGCGATTATTACGCCCGGATGATCGAGGGCAAGGCGGACTGGTGGGTGCGCCGCTTCATCCATAACCAGTGGGGCTATTCCCGCTTCGGCACGCCGGTTTATCCCGAATTCAACGAGGCGGTGCATGTGGCGCCGCGCCCGCTCGATCCGCGCCCGGGCGTGCCGATCGCCATCGGAACCGATGCCGGCATGACGCCAGCGGCGGTGATCGTGCAGCTGCTGCCGAACGGCCAGCTGCTGGTGCTCGATGAGCTGGTGCCCGGCCATAATTGCGGGCCGACGCGCTTCTCGGAACTGCTGGTGGCGCTGCTGCTCGACCGCTACCGCAACCATGACATCAAGCTGGTGGTGGGCGATCCTTCCGCCCAGTACGGCGCCGACAGCGAGGCGGGCGAGCTGGCGTGGCTCGATATCGTGGGCAAGGCGCTGGGCAAGCCGGTGCTGCCCTGCTTCACCAATGAGCCCAGCCTGCGCATGGAAGGCGTGCGCCTGCGCCTCACCTCCATGATCGACGGGCGCCTGCCGGGGATCCTCGTCTCGCCGCACTGCAAGCGGCTGGTGCAGGGCTTCGCCTATGGCTACCGCTTCGAGAACCAGCGGAAAGACCCAAACGCGCCGTTCAAGGACAAGGCCGAGAAGAACGACTTTTCGCACCCGCACGACGCGCTGCAATACATCGTGCTCGAGCTGGTGGGCCGGATGCCGATCTACGCGCAGGCGGCGCGGGCGGGCCGGCCCGGCCGCGACCGGATCGACGCCCCGGCGACGCAGCGCCCCGGCGATTTCGACGTGTTCTCGATATGAGCGGGTTCAGCCAGGCCGGCCTCATCCTCACGGCGCCCTGCTCGCGCGTGGACCTTGGCGAGGTCTATGGGGACCTGTCGCCCTTCGTCTGGGTGGTCGCCTGCCGGCAGATCGCGCTGGGGCCCAGCTACGCCATCAGCGGGCCGGACGGGCGCGCGCTGTTCGTCGGCGGCTTCGTGCCCATGGCGGAAGCGTGGGAGTGCTGGTTTCACGCCGCGCCGGCGGCGGCGCCGCACATGGTGGCGCTGCGGCGTCTGGCTCGGTTGACCCTCCTCGATCTGCCGCAGTCTGACCCTCGCCCGGTGGAAACCGCCGTGCGCACGCCCGCCGGCGCGCGCATCGCCCGGATGCTGGGCTTTCGGCAGGTGCTCGTCACGGACGGGCTGGACATCTGGAGATGGGAACGATGGGCAACGCCGTGAAGTCGATCTTCGGCATGGGCGACAAGGCCGACACCGGCGCGCAGCAGGGCGCGGCGCTGGCCAGCCTTCTGGCGCGCGACCAGGAGGCCAGCAAGGAGCTGGCGGCCACGGGCGGGCGGCGCGGGCGCCGCACCGGCCGCTCCATGCTGACCTATCTGCAGGAAGACGGCACCGGCTCGCTGAACTGACGGGGACGGACCCACACCATGGCGCTCACCGTCAAGGAACTGAAGGCCCGGCGGGCCAAGGCCGATCAGGAATGGAACGTGCTCAAGCCGCTCTATGACGAGGCCTATGACTTCGCCATCCCCTTCCGGCGCGGCATCCGCGAAACCGGCAAGGGCGACAAGCGGGTGAACCGCATCTTCGACATGACGGCCATGGTGAGCGCGTTCCGCGGTGCCGGGCGGGTGCAGCAGGATTTCTGCCCGCCCGGCGAGCAGTGGATCAAGTTCGAACCCGGCCCGCTGGTGACCAACAAGCGCGAGCGGGACAAGCTGACCAAGGCGCTCGGTCAGGTGTCCGAGGTGGTCGCCTCGATGTTCCAGACCGGCGAATGGGACATGGCGTGCCATGAGATGTGCCTCGACCTGCAGGCGGGCACCGGGGCGCTGGTGATCGACGACGCGCCGAAGAATGACCGTGGCAAGCTCGCCGCCTTCTTCTCCGTGCCGGCCGAGGATATCCGGCTGGAGCTGGGGCTGTTCGGCGATATCGTCGGACGCTTCTGGTGTCGCAAGGTCACGGCGCGGCTGCTGAAAGCCGCGTGGCCCAAGGCCACCTTCTCGCGGAAGCTGGGCGAGCGGATCGAGAAAAAGCCGGATGACGAGCTCGACATCCAGCAGGACTGCACCTTCGATTATGAGACCGGCCGGTGGACGCTGCATGTCTACCACGCCGACGATGAGGAGCCGTTCCACACGCGGGACTACCGCACCTCGCCCTGGCTGACGCCACGCTATTTCCGCGTGCCGGGCGAGACCTGGGGACGCGGGCCTATCCTGCTCGCCATGCCGGCGATCAAGACGCTGAACAAGGCGCAGGAGCTGACGCTCAAGGCCGCCGCCATCGCCATGCTCGGCATCTACACCGCGACCGAGGACGGCGTGTTCAACCCCAGCACGGCCGTCGTGGCGCCCGGCCAGTTCTGGAAGGTGCGGGCGAATGGCGGCGTGCTCGGCCCCTCCATCGCCCGCCTGCCGGAACCCCGGCTGGACCTTTCCAACATCGTGCTGAAGGAACTGCAGATGGGCGTGCAGACCGCGCTTATGGACCAGTCCCTGCCGCCGGACGGTGCGGCGGTGCGCTCGGCGACCGAGATCCTTGAGCGGGTGAAGCGCCTCGCCTCCGACCATCAGGGCGCCTCGGGGCGCCTGGTGCATGAGATCGTGGTGCCCGCCGGCCAGCGGGCGCTGGAAATCGCCTATGACGCCAAGGTCATTCCGCAGATGCTGGAAATCGACCAGCTGCTGATCAAGACCCGCGTCACCTCCCCCTTCGCCACGGCGCGCTATGCCCAGAAGGCGCAGGCCGGCGTGCAGTGGATCGAGATGTGTATGGCCATTGCCGGCCCCTACTCGGACCTGGTGGTGAACAAGGTCGACGCGCTGATCGACATCGGGCGCGGCCTCGGCGTGCCCGAGCAGTGGATCCCCACCAGCGATGAGCGCCAGAGCATCACCCAGATGGTGCGCGAGCTGGTGGCGAAGACGCTCGCCGCCGCCGAGACGGCCGGACAGGCGCCGGCCGCCATCCCCGACAACGCCGCAGCGGGAGCTTTGGCATGAGTGACGAGCGCGCAAAGGCCTTGGAGGCTGCGGCCTTGATTGCGGATGACGTAGCCTCCCACGCCTTCGACGACTGCGAACGGAATGTGGGTCCGTGCCCCGAAACCGGTGCTTACGAATGCTCGCTGGAGCGCACTGGTCGTGACTGTCTCTGCATCCAAACGCTGGAAACGGCCGAGAAGATCGCCGCGTCTATCCGCGCTTTGAACACGGAGCGCCCGGCATGAGCGACTTTCTGCACCCCGAGCGGGAGCCGGGCGGGATGCTCGATATCGCCCGCCTTGTCGCCACGGCCGACAGCATGGGCTGGGAGTGGTTCGAGCAGCTGGCGCCGGGCACGGCGAAGGGCGACCCCAAGGCTATCGCCCTTGCCATCACGCGCGGCAACCGGCTGGCCGAGGCCATGGCGCGGCTCGCCGGCAACGGTGATTTCCAGCTGCTGCTGAACCACCTCGTGGACACCACCATTCTGCAGCCCGTGCAGTATGTCGCGCTCGGGCTGCCCATCGACCAGACGGCGCTGAACGCCGCACGGCGCGAGGGCGAGAATGCTCTCGTGTGGAAGCTCTTGAAGCTGATCGCCGAGGGCCGAAAGACGCCCATCGGCCCCACCCCCACGGAGAACAACGATGAAGTATCAGGGTCTTTGGGCGATGGTCCTGCGCAACGCGGACGCGGGCAGCGGCGGCGGAAACGCGCCGGCGGGTGACGCGGGCGCCGGCGGCGACGCTGGCGCGGGCGATGCCGGCGCGGCGGCGGCTGCCGCTGCTGCGGCCAGCGCCAGCGCGGCCGACCCGTGGAAGCGCGACTTCCTGCCCGACAGCATGTATGGCGCCACGCCGGAGGAGACCTTCTCCAAGGTCGCCGATGCGTGGAAGGGCCTGCGCGAGGCCGAGAGCCGCCGGCCGCAGCCGGGCAAGAGCGCGGACGAGTATGTGCTCGATGTCTCGAAGAACGAGAAGCTGCAGCCCTATTTCGCCAATGCCGACACCGATCCCTTCGTGAAGCTGGCGAAGGATGTGGCGCATGAGATCGGCCTGCCAAAGGACCAGTTCACCGGCTTCGTCACCAAGCTGTTCGAGAAGGCGATCGACGGCAAGATGATGGGTCCGCTCTATTCGCCCGAGGCGGAGGCGCGCTCGCTGGGCGAGCGGCTGGCTCCGGGCAAGAGCTGGGCCGAGGCCAAGCCCATCGTGCAGAAGGCGCACGCCGACGCGCTGGGCTTCACTGACGTGCTCGGCAAGCAGCTCGCGCTCACGGACGGCGCCAAGAGCCTGCTGGGCGCGCTGGTGGACGAGGCCGATGGCGTCGAGCTGGTGAACGCGCTCGCCGGCGCCATGAAGCCGGTGCCGGGCTTCGCCCTGCCGGGCGTGAAGGGCGGCGACACCGGCGGCTGGACGCAGGCCAAGCTCGATGCCGCCGTGGCGGATGAGCGTTATTCGCCCATGTCGCCCAAATACGACAAGGGCTTCCGCGCCCAGGTGGACGCGGCTTTCCAGCAGTTTCACGGCAACTGAGGCCTGCTGGCTCGGTTGACGCACGCCCGGCCGCGCGAGGATCGACGCATTCCGTGGAATGCCCCGCGCGCGGCCCGGCCTTAATACCCCGGCGCCTCAAGCGGCCCTCGTCCCCGGAAGACAGGCAATCTTCCACATGAGGACCCCGGCCATGCTTCTGGCACCCAACTGGTTCGTTGAAGAATATCGTTCCAACGTCCGCCACATCTTCCAGTCCAAGGGCTTCAAGCTGAAGCCCACCGTGACGCCCGAGGGCAGCATCACCGGCAAGACGGTGAAATGGCCGTATTTCGGCACCTTCGAGATGCAGGAAAAGACCCGTGGGGGCGAGACCCCGCCGGCCAACCCCAATCAGGGCCTGCTCACGGCGGACCTGAAAAATTATGACGCGCTCTATGAGATCTACGATGAGGATCTCACCAAGATGACCGCCAATGAGCGCGCGGCGGCCCAGCAGGGCGGCGGCATGGCGGTGGGCCGCAAGTCCGACAGCATCATCATGAACGCCATGAACGACGCCGTAGCGGCTGCGGGCTCGCGCACTTTCGGCAGCGGCGGCGACTTCGACGGCCTGCCGACCGCGCTCGCCGTGTGCGAGGCGCTGGCCGACGATGACCAGGTTGACTGGGACGGCAACGTCACCGCCGTCATCCCGTGGCGCTGGTACAACATTCTGCTGATGTGGAAGGAATTCAACAACGCGGAATGGGTCGGCGCGGCCAATCTCGGCTTCCCGGCGGGCACGGTCGGCAAGCGCTGGAACAATGTGAACTGGGTGCCCTTCCAGAAGAAGGAGCTGCTGATCCCGGCCAGCAACCAGGCCTATGGCTTCATCTACCATCGCAACGCCGTCGGCTACGCGACGAACTATGAAGGCAAGGTCAACATGCAGTGGGACAACCGCGCTGCCTGCTGGACCACCCGCTTCGACATGCAGGCCGTCGCCATGGCGCTCTATCCCGCCGCCGCCGGCATCTTCCGTCTGCACTACGCGACCAACACCGCGCTGCAGCGCCCGGTCGAGCGCACCCAGACCGTTTCGTGATGCCACGCGCCGCGCCCTCCCCGGCGCGGCGCCCCTGCCCTTTTCCCCTTCACGCGAGGAACATTCCATGGCTCTCGAACTGGCCAGCCTCAAGGCCTATCGCGCCGGCGCCGCCATCAAGGCCGCCGGTGCCCGCACCTGCCGCCTCTGGCACTTCGCCACCAATGACGACTGGTCGACGGTGAACACCACCGGCTACTGGAACGGCGCCCGCGCCCATATTGGTGTCGGCGATATCGTCCATATCTCCGGCGATCTCGACGGCACGCCCTTCTTCCGCTCGCTCATGTTCGCGACCGTGCCGGCGAGCGGCAATGTGACGGTGACGCAGATCGCCAACAGCTGACCCCCGTTCGCCCTTCCGGGGCGACCTCCCGTGGGCCAACTCCCCGGCGCCGGACCAGCGCCGGGGCTTTTTCCCCCGTCCGCCTTCCCACCCCTGCCCCGAGGCCGCGATGCTCGAACCCGTCGATATCGTCAACGAAGCCGCCGCGCTCGCCGGGGCCAACCCGATCGGCAACATCGACGACAATTCCAGCACCGCCGGCGCCATGAAGCTGGCCTATGACCGGCTGCTGGGCCACATGCTCGGCATTCACTGGTTTTCGTGGAGCCTGTCGACCCGGCAGCTCTCGCGGCTGTCGGACGTGGTGCCGCTGACCGGTTACAAATACGTCTTCGCGCTGCCGGGCGACCGCGTGGGCAACCCGCGCGCCATCATCGCCGACATCAAAAACCCCACCGCGCTCTATGCTGCTTTCCTGCTGGAAGGCGACCAGGTGCACGCCGATGACGAGCCGCTGTTCGCCCGCATCCGCGTGAAGGCGCCGCCGCGCCTGTGGAGCGGGCCGTTTCGCGAGGCCTTCACCGTCGCGCTCGCCGCCAATTTCGCGCTGTCGCTCAAGCGCAACCGGGCGCTGGCGGCAGACCTCTCGCTTGAGGCCTTCGGCTCCCCGTCGATGAACCAGCGCGGCGGCAAGATGCTCGCCGCCATTCTCGACGACGCGCAGTCGACGCCCTCGATGACCAACCCGGTGCAGGCGTGGGATCCGCTGACCACGGCGTGGGTGTCCTGACATGGCGGGCCAGCCGGGACGCCAGCAGTCGAGTTTCGCCAGCGGCGAGCTGGGCGACATGCTCGCCGAGCGCACCAACCTGAAATACTACCGCAGCGGCCTGACACGGGCGGAAAACATCACCGTCTATCCGCAGGGGCCGGCGACGCTGCGCCCTTACACCCGCCAGCTCTCGCGCCGCCGGCGCACGCTGGAAGCCATCAACATGGCGGGCGTGCCCATTGGCGCGGTCAATGGCGGCACGCCGGCCAATGCGTTCGACGGCAACAGCGGCACCTTCCTTACCACAGGCGCGCTCTCCGGCGGGCCGCATGTCGTTCTCACCATTGGCTTTACCACGCCGCAGGTGGTGGCCGCCGTGGACGTGAACAATTACTTTGCCTCGGCCGGCACGGGGCGGATCCTCGTCGAGTACCAGAACGGCGCCGGCGCCTGGATCGAGCTGAACCTCACGCGCAACCTGATCGGCAGCGGACGCAGCCGGCGCTTCTGCGCCCCGCCCGCCCAGCCAGTGACGGCCAGCCAGTGGCGGGTTTCCGTGCGGGAGCTGTCCACCTCTGCCGCGATCAACATTGGCGAGGTGCGGTTCTGGCGTGAGGGCGCCAGCGTGAGCGCCGCCAAGGTTCGCCCCTTCGCCTTCTCGCGCGAGGCGGCCTATGACATCGTGCTGATGGCCGGCCATGGCGACGTGTACTCCGCCGAGGGTGGCTGGCTCACCGGCTTCGCCCTGCCTCATAGCGCGGTGCAGATCGGCCGTTGGCGGCAGCGGCTGAATACCGCCATCCTGTTTTCGGACGGTACGCTGCAGCCCTGGCGCATCTTTCGCGAGAACGCGGATTATGAGTGGCAGACCGGCGCGTGGCCGCTCTCCAACATTCCCAACTATGATTTCGGCGACACGACCTATGGCAATGCGGTGCCGGCGATCTGGGCGCTCGGCTATGTGAACATCGCCCCCGGCGACATCTTCACCATGACGGTCGACGGCGAGGAAACGGACGCGATCGAGATCGCGACCACCATTCCGCTGACCGCCGCCGAGGTGGCGTTCGCGCTCGACAAGCTGCCCAACATCAACCCCGGCTTTGTGGTGAGTTCCACGCTGGGCATCACCTTCAGCGGCGCCGGCAATGAAGGGCCGGTCACCATCAACAGCACGCGGGTGCTGAACAAGGGCGACGGCGCGGTCAGCTATCGCCGCCTGCAGAAGGGCACGCTGGGCGGTGAATCGATCATTTCCGCCGGGCGCGGCTGGCCGCGTGCCGGCATCTTCTACCAGCAGCGGCTGATGATGGGCGGCGCGCGCCTGGTGCCGGCCTCGATCCTCGTCTCCATGTCCGGCGACTTCTCCAATTTCAACACGGAGATTTCCGCCTCCACCGGCGGCTTCGTCGCGCCGATGGACACGGATGAAGACGAGCTGATCGAGGATTTCATCGTCGCGCGCTCGCTGCTGATCTTCACCAGCCGCAGCGAGTACTGGCTCACCAACAGCACCATCGACAAGCAGCAGGTGCTGAACCCGGTAAAGGCCTCGTCCCATGGCTGCGCGCCCGGCGTGCCGGTGGTGGAAAATGAGGGCGCCGCCGTCTTCGCCGACCGGGAAGGCTCGGTGATCTGCGAATTTCGCTACAACGAGACGGACCAGACCTTCGTCACCACGCGGCTGTCGCTGCTCGCCTCGCACCTCGTGACCGATGTGGCGGACCTTGCCTTGCGTCGCAGCACCACGCGGAACGACGCGAATGTGCTGGCGGTGCTGCAGAAGGATGGCGCGCTCCGGCTGGTGACGCTGCTGCGGGCGCAGGACGTGACCGCCTTTTCCCGCGTGACCACGGACGGCCTGTTCCGCTCGATCTGCGTCAATGCCGCCAACCGCATGACGGCGCTGGTCGACCGGCAGGTGAATGGCGAGACGGTGCAGTTCGTGGAGCGTTTCGAGGACGGGCTGCTGCTCGACCAGGCGGTGACGAAAACGCTGTCCCCCGCCAGCGCCACGGTGACGGGCCTTGCCGACCATGAGGGCGCGAGCGTCTGGGCGATCGCGGATGGCAATGTGTTCGGCCCGTTCACGGTGAGCGCCGGCAGCATCACCCTGCCGGTGACCGCCAGCAGCGTGACGGTGGGCCGCTGGACGCCCTTCCTCGCCGAGACCCTGCCGCCGACGCGCGAGATCGGGCCGGACATCGTGACCCAATCCAATATCGGCTTTGCCACGGTGCGCGTCTCGCTCGCCGACACCACGTCGGTCGCGATCGGCGCCAACGGCCAGCCGGCCGAGGATGTGCCGCTGCTGGATTTCGGAATGGCGGCCCCGGCGCAAGAGCTGGCGGGCGGCTACACGGGCCTTCGCCAGCGCGACGGCCTGCAGGGCAGCGCCGAGCGGCCGTCCATCGTGGTGACGCAGCTTCGGCCCGGGCGGATCACGCTCCGGGCGATCACGGGCGAAGGGGATATGTGATGGAGATGGCGATTGCAGCCTTGGGCTCGCTCGCGGCGGGCGGCACCGCAGCGGCCGGCACAGCCGCTGCCGCCGGCACCGCTGCCGCTGCCGGAACCGCCGCCGCCGCAGGCACCGCGGCATCGGCGGCGACCGGACTTTCCTCCCTGTTCAGCACCATCGGGGGCGGCCTCGGCGGCCTCGGGGGGGTCTCGTCCATCCTGTCGGGCGGCGTGTCGGTGCTCTCCGCGATGCGGCAGATGGCGGCCGGCGAGGAGAAAGCGGCGGAGATCCAGACGAAGGCCATCGATGACCGGATGCAGGGCGCCCAGCGGCGCCGGCAGATGACACGCGAGGCCATTGACCTGATCGGGGGCAATGACGTGGCCGCCGCCGCCGCCGGCATCGACCTCGGCTATGGGCAGGCAGCCGATGCCCGCTCCCGCGTGCTCGACGATGTGCTGATGGAGACGCAGATCGACCGCCAGCAGGAAGACGCCCGCACCATGAACTACAAGCGCATGGCGCGGCGGGCCCGTAAATCCGGGCAACTGAGTGGATTTCTGAGCCTCGCCGAGGGCGGGCTCGGTCTCGCCGAGAGGTATGGCTGATGGCGCGCGGTCCCCTTCGTATCCAGCAGTTTCAGGCTCTGGCAAACCTCGGCACCTCGGTGGGCGGCACGTCCGGCATGGTCGCGGCGGAAGCCGAGGCGCTAAGCGCGACGGCGAACCGGCTGGGCCGCACGGCCGACCGCGCCGCCGCGCGTGAGGGTGAAATCGCCGGGACGCAGGCCGCGCTTGAGGGCAAGCCTGCCCTGCGCAACAGCGGCTCGATTTATGGCGAGAGCTTCGACCGCGCGGCCATTTCGACCTATGCCGACCAGCTCGACACGCGGCTCTACACCGAGGCGGACGCGCTGGCGCGGAAGCATGAGGCGGACCCCGCCGGGCTGCAGACCAGCCTCGCGGCGCTGCGCGAGACCATGCTCGCCAATGACGTGATCGGCGATCCGCGCCTGCAGGCGGCGTTCACCCGCTCCTTCGACCGGGTGTCGCTGGGCCATGTGCGCGCGGCCGAGCGTGCCGCGAAGACACGGGCCGAGCAGGCGCAGGCCGCCGCCGCCACCGAGGCGGTGAACGCCAGCCGGCGCAACCTCGAACAGCAGGCCTATGCGCTGGGCACCGACCCCGAGGGGCTGGCGGCGACCGAGGAAGAAGCCGCGAAGGTGAGCGGCATCGTGAAGCGGGCCGAGGCCTCCGGCGCCATCGCGCCCGGATCGGCCGATGATCTCATCAAGGGGGTTGCCGCCAATCGGATCGAGGCGCACCTCAAGGGCGAGTTCGACCGCCTGCCGGCCGGCGAGCGCAAAGGCTTCATCGACCGCCTCACCGAGGACTTCAAAACCGGCAAGGGGCTAGCGGGAAAGCTCGACCTGGACGGC
Organism: Ancylobacter sp. SL191; assembly: GCF_026625645.1. Taxonomy (NCBI): domain Bacteria; kingdom Pseudomonadati; phylum Pseudomonadota; class Alphaproteobacteria; order Hyphomicrobiales; family Xanthobacteraceae; genus Ancylobacter; species Ancylobacter sp. SL191. The sequence continues at coordinate 3,338,319 of NZ_CP113056.1, forward strand.
TTCCAGAAGCTGACCAATGGCTGGGACGTGACGTTGCGGCGGGCCGACGCCGAAACCTCGCGCGCCGAGACCGAGATGAAGCAGCGGATCGAGCTGATCCGCAAGGATACCAGCGAGGGCTATATGCCCTCGAGCCAGCAATGGACGGCGCTGGAAAGCGCGGCGGCGGCCGTGCCGGGCGGCCTCGACACGGTGAAGGCGCTGCGGGCGGAGGGCGAGTTCTTCCGGCGCCTCGGCGTCAGCTCCGTTGTCGAGGCCGAGGCCGCCGTGGGCGATCTGCAGGCCGGTGCCGCCGAAGGCCGCGTGACAGGGGCGACGGCGAAGGCTGGCGAGAAATACCTTGGCGAGATGCGCAAGGAGCTGAAGGACAACCCTCTCGGCTGGGCCGGCCGCACCGGGCTGTTCGACATCGCCCCTATCGACCCCGCGCAGCCGGAAACGCTGGCAGGGCGCGCGGCGGTCGCGGAAGCCGTGGCGAGCCATTACGGGGTGCCGCCGGTCTATCTCACGCCAGCGGAGCGCGTGGCCTTCCAGCAGGCCGCCGCCAAGGGCGGCGAGGTGATGATGGCGAATGTGACGGCGCTGGCGCGCGGCTTTGGCGACCGAGCGCCACGCGTGCTGGCCGAGGTGGCGCAGGACGCGCCCCTGACCGCGCATGTGGGCGGCATCCTGCTCAATGGCGGATCACAGCAGCTCGCGGCCGATGTGGCCGACACCATCGCCATGCGCAACGACCCGAATGTGAAGGCGCGGCCGAAGACAGACGCGCAGACGGCGGCCGAGATGACGGCCGCCAATGCCGTGGCCGCGCAGGTGTATGGCGATGCCTTCCGCATGGCCGGTAAGGCGCGCGACGGCGCCCTGTCCACGGCGCTGTTGGCCTTTGAGGGGCGCGCCGTGCGGCGGGGCCTTGTGGCCAAGGCGGACGCTCCGGATAGCCGGGCGGTCTTCGAGCGGACGCTGCAGGAGGCCGCCGGGGCGACGTTCGACCGGGAGGGCACCCAGTTTGGCGGCGTGACCGAGCGGCGCGTCGGCGGCTTCCTGGGCGTCGGTGGGCGGACGGATCGCGTGCTGGTGCCGTCCAACATCCGGGCCGACCGGTTCGGCGATGTGATCGGCGCGCTGGAAGACGGGGACTTCACGCTGCCCAATCTGACGGCGGAAAAGGTTCGTGCCGCCCGTCTTGTCGCCGTAGCGCCAGGGCAATACCGCGTGGCGCTGGGCGACCCTGACAGCGACGACCCGCGCTGGATCCGCGACGCGAGCGGGCTCGATTTCATTCTCGATCTTCAGGCGCTGGAACCGGCGCTGCGCCGCCGTGTGCCGGGGGCATTCCGATGAGCGACTACTGGTATGGCTATCAGCCAAAGCCGGTGCCGGACGATCAGGCGGCGAACCTCGATCCGGCGCCGGATGTTGGTATTCTCGATATCGCCCGCGCCGGCCGCGATCACGCGACCTATATCGCCAACACGGCCGGTGAGGCCTGGCTGCGCGAGCGGGCCTATGATGAGCGGATCGACGCCGTTTTCGAGGCGACGGGCGTGCGGCTGGAAAACCCCACCCGCGCGGTCGTGACATCCGGCGACGCCATAGAGCAGCTGCGCGCCGCCGGGCTTCCCATTGAGCGCAGCGCGCTGCGAAACCGCGACGCGGCGGCGCGCTTGCAGGTGGACGCCTTCAATGCCCGCCTGCGCGAGCTGGGCGACAGCCTGCCGGACAATGAGCGGGCCAAGCGCGCCGCCATCGCCCCCGAGCGCAGCATCGAAGACGACATGCGGCGCATCGATGCCGATACGCGGGCTGCCTCCGAGCGGGCGCTGCGTGCCGAGAACGTGTCGTGGCCGGTGAAATGGGGCGCCTACCTGGGTGGCTCCATTGCCGGGTCATTTGCCGCCCCCGAAAACCTGCTGGGCCTTGTCGTCGGTGGTCCGGTGGGCGGCGCGGCGCGCACGGCCGCCGGGGCGATCCTGCGCGCCGGCGTGCGGGAGGCGGTCGCTAACGCCGCCGTCGAGACGCTGGCGCAGCCGGTGATCGCGCAATGGCGCACGGAACTGGGTGTGCCCGCCAACACGCCCCGCGAGATGCTGACCGATATCGGCATGGCGGCGGCGTTTGGCGGTGTTGTCGGCGGCGGTTTCGAGGCCGCCGGGCGGGCGCTCAAGGTGGTCGTGCGGCCGGACAGCCCGCCCATCGCCAAGGGCCTTGCCGGCGACGACGAGGCGCTCATCGCGGCCGTGCGGGCTGGCGGCGACGCCGTGCCGCCGGAGCTGCGCGCCGCCGCCGAGGCGCTGGAAGCTGACCGGCTGGTGCAGGCCCGTATTCCCAAGGGCGCCGATATCGAGGCGCATGAGCTGGCGCTGTCCGCCGCCATGCGCCGGGCGGAAGATCCCGATGCTCCCCTCCCGCGCGATGACCTCGGGCCCGAGGCGCTGCCGCCGCGTGACCTCGACCCGGACGGAAACCCGTTCGATGCCGCTTTGCAGCGGCTGGAACGGGCGCAGGAAGCCTTTGAGGCCACGCCGATGGACAATGTGTCGGCGCGGCGGGTGGCGATGGCTGAGGTGGACCGCGCCACACTGGCCCTGCGTGAGGCGGTGGGGCTGACCGATGACGCGCCGCGCGACGGCTTTGGCGAGCTGGTAAACATCGTCACGCGCGACCTGCCGGCGGCGCGTGAGGGCCGCCAGATCATGACGGCGCCGGTAGATGACGCGGCGCGGCTCGAGGTGCGCCGCGATGCGCTGGCGGCCCAGCTGCGCCCCACCACGCGCCGGCAGGCGCCGGCCGAGCCGGCCGCGCCCCCCGCCTCCATGCTCGATGCCTACCCGTCCGATGCCGGCCCGGTTGCCCGTGCCGCGCTGGATGCTCCCGCTCCCCGTTTTACCGAACTGGCGGCGGCGGTTGCCGCCTGCCGCGTGTGAGGACAGCACATGGCATTCCGCGACTGCCTCGCCACCATGGTCAAGGCCAAGGAAATCACTGCCGAGGAGGCTGACGAGCTGGGCCGCGCCTATGACCGACTGCACAGCGCCAAGGCGCGCACGCGCGGGCCGGCAGCGGCGGCGGCCGAAGCACGGGACGAACTGGCGAAGCGCCTTGAGGCCGAGGCGGCGCACCGCGCCCGCGTGGCCGAGCTGACGGCGGCGACGGCCGACCGGGTGCGCGCGGAGGTCACCGGGTTCCGCAACTGGCGGGGGCAGGCGGATGTGGCCGAGGCCACCATTCGGCTGCTCGATAATCAGGGGCACACCGGCTACTCGTCGGTATCCGGCCGCTCGCTCGCCATTACGGCGCAGGCCCATGCAATGATGGAGGAGGTGCTGGGCACCTTCAGCCGGAAATGGCTGACCGGCGCCCGCCGCAACAAGGCCCGCATGGAGAACGTGCTGCGCGAGGCGCGTGGCGAAGGCACGGGCGATGACGCGGCCCGCGCGCTGGCGCAGGGATGGATGCGGACCAGCGACTGGCTGCGCGAGCGCTTCAACGCGGCGGGTGGCGCCATTGGCGAGCTGAAGAACTGGGGTCTGCCCCAGTCGCATGACCGGCTGAAGCTGATCAAGGCCGGCTATGCCAAATGGTACGCCGCGATCCGACCGGGCCTCGACCCCACCCAGATGCGGCATCCGTTGACCGGCGAACCGCTCACCGAGGCGGAGCTGGACGAGGCGTTGCCGCATGTGTTCGACAGCATCGTCACCGAAGGCTGGAACACGCGCGAGCCGTCCCGCCAGCCCTTCGGCCGTGGGTCGCTGGCGACGCAGCGGGCGGATAGCCGGTTTCTGGTGTTCAGGGATAGCGAGAGCTGGCTGGCCTATCAGCGCGAATTCGGCAACCCCGACATTTTCGCGACCATGATGAGCCATATCAATCTGATGGCGCGCGACGTGGCGGCGCTGGAGATCCTCGGCCCGAACCCGGATGCCACGCTGGAGTGGCTGAAGCAAATCATCCGGCAGGAGGCCGGCCTTGCGCAGAAGGGCGGCGCCACCCTGACCACGGCGTCGCCGCTGGGCGCCGCCGCGTGGCGCGAGAAGGCCTTGTACCAGATCGACGGCATATGGGGGCAGCTGCGCGGGGCGGCCGAACTGCCGGTGCGCGACGGGCTGGCCAGCAAGGCGGCGGCGGCCCGCAACGTGATCGTGGCGGCCCGGCTCGGCGGGGCGGCCATCTCGGCCGTGACGAGCGACCCGATCACGGCCTCCATGGTGGCGAAGTTCGACGGGCTCAATGCCTCGCGGATGATGAAGCAGCTGGCGGAGCAGATTGCCGGCGGCGCGGGGGCCCGCCAGCGGGCCGTGAGGGCTGGTCTCGTGCTCGATGATGCGCTGCATGTGCTGCGCGACAGTGCCCGCTGGCATGGCAGTCTGGCCGGCCCTGAATGGTCTAAGGTGCTGCCGGACCGCGTGCTGACGTGGAGCGGGCTCGCCCCGTGGACGCAGGCGATCAAGCACGCCTTCGGCCGCGAGATGCAGGCGACGGCGGCGGACCAGATGGGCAAGGCGTGGGCCGATGTGGTGCCGGAGTTCCGGCGGATCATGGAAGGCTATGGCATCGGGGAGGCGCAGTGGAGCGTGATGAGCCGCGCCCTGCCAGAGGATTTCGAGGGCTCGCGCTTCCTGCGGCCCGGCGACATTGCCGGGGTGGACGATGCCGGCGCCCGGCTGGCGGCCGAACGGTTCACCGAGATGATCCTCGGGGAGACCGAGCGGGCCATTCCTTCCGGCACGGTGCGCGGGCGGGCGCTGATGGTGGGCAATTCGCGACCTGGCACCTTCTGGGGCGAGGTCACGCGCTCGGCCGCCATGTTCCGCTCTTTCGGCGTGTCCATGGCGCTGCTTCAGTTGCAGCGGCTGGCCTATGAGATCGGCGGCGGGCGCGGCGTGCGTGGCGGTAAGTATCTCGGCGGCATGATGATCGCGCTGACGCTGGGCGGCGCTCTGGCGCTCTGGATGAAGGACACGACCAAGGGGCGCGATCCCCAGCCGGCCGACCGCATGGCGTTCTGGCTGGCCGCCATGGCGCAGGGCGGCGGGCTCGGCATTTTCGGGGACTTCCTGTTCAGCGACGCCAACCGCTTCGGCAACTCGCTCGGCTCCACCCTGCTCGGCCCCGGCGCGGCGCTGGCGGCCGATCTGTGGGGGCTGACCGTTGGCAACGCCCAGAAGGCGCTGACCGGCGAGGAAACCTCGATCGGGCCGGATGTGGCGCGCATGGCGCGCAACTATGTGCCGGGCGGCAACATCTGGTATCTCAACGCCGCCTATCAGCGGATCATGATGGACCAGCTGCAGGAGATGCTCGATCCGAAGGCGCATGAGAAGTTCAAGCGGCAGGTGCAAAATGCCCGGCGCGAGAAGGACCAGGGCTTTTGGTGGGCACCCGGCACCACAGCGCCGCAGCGGATGCCTGAGATGCCGTTCACGGGCCGGTAGCGCGCCGCTGCACGATGAAATGGGCGACGAACAGTCCGGCCGCCCCGAGGTCCAACACCTGCCAGAGGTCGCGGGTAAGGTGGACGGGGATGAAGGGATTGAAGATGCCCGCCGTGATCGCGAAAGCCGCAACCCATGGCCCCGTCTTCCCTGCCTGCCGGAAAATCATCACGGCGAGTATGATCGCCGCCATGCACACCACCAGCCGCAGGGCCATGTAGTAGGCATAAGGCCAGCGGCCGAGGGCGATGGCCAGCATGGTGGCGGGAACGAGGTGCAGCGCCGCGATCATCGGCGGCGCCCCACGAAATCAACGCCGAACGACACCATGGCCAGAACCACCACCATGATAAGGCTCGGCGCCGCGATGAGGGCTGCCTGCCACCATTGCCAGTGAAAGCCGTAGCGGGCGCCGTAATAGACCACCGGGATCGTGAAAAGGTAGCCGAATGGCTGCGCCACATGAGCTACAACCATAACGAAAACGGAGAGCCAGAAGCCCCAGCCGAACCAGATTTCGGTTCCTTCGAGATAGGCGGCCATCTGCAGCACGAGCACGCACAAGCTCACGATCCACCAGCCGGCCCCGCCAATGAATGCCCCCATCCCCTCACCCCCCAAATTTATTTTGCGACGGGATTATCATGGGGCCGCCCCGGTACATCAATAAGGTAGTTGTCGCAAAGGTGCGAATAACGTACGGTTGCGACGGGTCTGAAAACCCGAGAGAAAGGCGTGCCCGGCGAGCCGGGTTTTCTGCGTACGCGAATCGTGCGCAGGATCCCCTATGCCGGGGTGGAGCGATATAAGGCGCGCGAGCGCTCGAATAAGCTCACCTGACCTTTCTCAGGTTTTCAGCCCCCGGCGCCAGGCGGCCTCTGAAAAGCCCGTTCTGGCGGTGCCCTCAACGGCTGCCGAATAGGGGCTTTGCCATGACCGCGACCAATCAGCTTACGCAGATCGAATTCCACGGCGACACGCTGTGGGCGACCGAAATCGACGGTGTCGTGTACGTCGTGATCAAGAACATCTGTGATCGCCTCGGTATCGACTGGCGCGCGCAGCTTAAGCGCATCCAGCGCGACGCCGTTCTTGCCGAAGGTGTGTCCATGATGGACACACCTTCGCCCGGTGGGCCGCAGGAAACGACCCTGTTGCGCCTCGATCTGGTCAATGGGTGGCTGTTCGGTATCGACGACAGCCGCGTGAGAGATGATGAAACCCGCAATCGGGTGCTGATCTACAAGCGCGAGTGCTACCGGGTGCTGTTCCAGCATTTCTTCGGTGCGTCTCGTGCAACGCGGGAAGGCCAAGAGCCCTGCACCTTGCCGGCGCCGCACGATGCCTTCATGCGCGGCGAGCCGTGGGCGGTGTCGTGGATGAACTCGGTGCTGCAGGTCTCCAGCCGGATCGAGCGCATGGGCGGGCGGGCACCGGCGGCGGACTATCTGCGGGCGTGCGGTGTGCCCTATCTCGACCGCCTGCCGCCCGCGCCGCGGCGCACGGTCGATCCCGGGTGGGATGGACAGGGTTGCCTGCGCCGGCTGCTCGACGCGCCGTGCGCGGAAACCGACATGACCATTCGTGGTGCCCTGCTCGATCTGCTCGACGGGACGATGAAGGACTATCACGACGAAATCCACCGGGCGCTGGCGGCCTCGGGCGTGAAGACGTTCCGGCTCGAAGGTGAGCTCGGGGTCGCCATCGCCAACCGCCACCCCTATCTCACGCGGGCGGTGTTCCACGGCACGGCATGGGCGCATGACCACGCCCGCGCGCTGACCCGGCTCGGCGGGGCGCAGCGTGTCGGCCCTCTCACCTTCAACAAGCACTCGTCGCGGGCCACCTTCCTGCCCCCCGCCGTGATCGAGGATGCGCCCTCGGAGGTGCCGTTTCTCGCGACGGCCTAGCCTCGGTTGACCATCCCCCAACGGCCTCACGCTGCAGGCACCCACACCTTGCCGCGTGAGGCGCCATGTCCAGCTCTCTCCCCATCGGCCCCGCCGAGCGCATTGCCGGCCCTTACACGGCCTCGGCCGGGCAGACCAGTTTCACCTTCGGTTTCCCGCTGCTCGATGCCGCCGACCTGCAGGTGCAGAAGACGCTGCCGGGCGCGCCGGACGCCTGGACCGACGCGCTGCCCGGCATCGACTACACGCTGAGCGCCACCCTGCCGACGCTGACGGGCGGCACGGTGGTGTTCACCAGCGGCCGCACCGCCGGCACGCGGGTGCGCATTCTCGGCCGCGCCGTCATCGCCAACACCGCCGATGCAACGCCCGGCGGCTATTACGACGCCAACCGGCTGAACCGCTTCTTCGACCGGGTGACGATCTGGGCGCAGGAAGTGCGACGCGATATTGGCGCCATTGCTGCCGGCGAAGATCCGCAGGTGTGGGCCAATCGCGGCATCAGCCAGGTGGTGAGCGGGGAAGCATGGGCTTCCACCGCCTTTTACCCGTTCCTGACGCACAACGATTTTTCGTCGACCAAAACGGAAACCCACCTCGACACGCGCGCCACCATGACGGTGACGCGCCGGGCCACCGGCTCCGGCTATCAGTCCATGGGGGCCAGCGATATTGGCCTGATCGTCTCGGCCGAAAAGCTGAACTATCTCACCACCACGGCCGTGGGTGAGCTGAACGGGCTTTTCGTCATCGCCCGCAACGGCCGCAAATCCGACGGCGCCGGCCTGCTGGTGGACAACACGAAGGTCTATGCGTCGATCGCCGGGGATGACAGCGGCACGGATGGCGGCGCCATCGGCTTCGAGATGTCGTCGCGCGTGGTCGACCCCGCCGGCACCATCCTGCACCTCGGCCAGACGCTGATCGGCTGGTGGGCGGATGAACGCAGCCTCGCGCAGGGCTACCGCTTTCACGGCTCCGTGCAGCAGAGCCGGAAGGGCAACAACCACGCGGCCTATGTGGCGAACAGCACCCAGCCCTATGGCGCGCCGTCGAACTGGAAATATGCCTTCCTCGCGGCGAGCGCGCAGGAACAGATCACCCAGTATTACGCGGTGGGTGGCGACGGCAACGAGAAACCGGGCGCCGCCTATTTCGGGCCGGCCTATGAGCTGATGGCGCTGTGGTACGACCAGCCGTCGAACGCCCTCAAATTCATGAGCGGCAAGGTGGTGAACATCGACAACAGCACGGCGACCGGCTCGGTGAACCTGCTCGCCGCCTCGCTCTCGCGCGACGGTGATTTCTTCGTGCGCCAGAGCCTTCAGCTCGGCACCGGCGCGGCGCTGAAGAAGATGCTGCACCAGGACTACACGCTCAACCCCGGCGTGATCGCGGCCAACAACACCTTTCAGATCGACGCGACGCTCAACGGCGTGGCCGCCACGGACGAGCTGACCGTGACGCTGGGCGCCGGCTATGCAAGCGACAAGCTGATCGCCATTGCCCGCTACAAGAGCACGGATGCGATCACGATCTACATCATGAATGTCGCCGCCGCCGCGTCACCCTCGCTGGCCGGCCTGATCTGCCATGTTTCCGCACGCGGTTATTGAGGAGAACGCACCGTGCCCGTGATCGACTTCGACACCCCTATCACCGCCCGCGACGGCACGCCGCTGAAGGAAGGCGAGCATGTGATCACGCTGGGCCTGGTCTGTGCCGGCGCGCTGGAAGCCCCGCACCGCGACGATGCCGAGATGGGCGGGCATGAGAAGCTGCGGCGCAAGCGGCTCGCCGACCGCATCTATGCCGGCCGCGTTGTCGGGCTGACCGTGGAGGAAATCGCGCTGCTGAAGACGGTGACCGGCCGCGCGCTCTCGATCTATGTCGCCGGCGTCGCGTGGGAGCTGCTGGACCCCGAGTGCGCGTGAGCCTCGGTTGACCCTGCGCGGGGCGCGCCATGCTGGAGACAGCAGAGGAGCGCCCCATGCCTTATGAGCCCGGCAAAGACCCCTACGCCAACCTTGGCGCGTCGATCACCTCGCCCGGCCGGATGATCGAGAAGATCACCCCGGCCGATGCGGACCTCGCCGTCTATTACAAGGCCGCCTGGGCCTTCTGCCCGCCGGATGTCGCCGGCGGCTTTGGCACGGTGCAGCTGGTCGGCGTCGACAATGCAGATGCCTCCCCCTGCCCCGTGAAGCTGCTGCCCGGCCTGCAGCCCCTGCCCCCCGGCCAGCTGCGCCGCGTGCTCGCCACCGGCACCACGGCGGGCGTCGAGGTCTACGGGATCCGCGACAAATGATGATCGGCAGCGGCAATGCGATCACGCAGGTGGCGCTGAATGGCGCGCGCGGAACGCCCGCTTCCGCCTATGCCCGCACCCCCGCCCCGGCCGGCTACCGCTGGGATTTCGTCACCTATAACGGCGAGCGTGTCACCTTTCGCGGTGAGCCCGTCGTCGCTCTTGTGGAGACCTGACGATGGTTGAATTCCGCACCGTGCTCGGCCTGGAGGCCGGCTATTCCAAGGTTTACACCGAGCTTGACGCGCCGCCCGATCTCGGCTGGTCCAGCGCCTACCCCTTCAAGGTGATCCGCGATCCGACCGGCCGCTGGCACCTGCTCAATGACCCGAAAAGCTATGTGAACCCCGCCATCTGGACGGGCGCGGCGATCCATGTCGACCCGGTGAACGGCTCCAGCGGCAATAGCGGCCTCGGTGCTTTCGACGGCGATTTCAGCGCGGCGAAGGCCACGCTTCAGCAGGCGATTATCGCCGGCAACGCGACCGGGGCGCCCTATCGCATCATCTGCCGGCCTGGACGCTACGACCAGGCGCGCTCGATCAACGGCAACAGTGGCACGACCGGCGTGAAGCCCACCTATTCCTGCGCTTTCATTGGCTGGAAGGGGCGCGTCTCCCACGAAGCCAATTCCGGCGAGAGCTTTCCGGCCACCAAGAACGCGACGTTCACGAACAGCTATGTCGGCGGCCCCACAACCGCGATCCGCGTGCTCGACCTCTACCAGTTCGACAGTTACGGCAACCCCGCGCAAATTCCGTGGAAGGCCGATGCGGTGACTGTCGACGCGGCGACGGATGGCGGCTGGAACGCATCCAACGCCACCGGCACATTCGCGGTCCATATACGCCGAAAGGATGGCCTACAGCCGACCGTGGTCAACACCCTCGTTATCCGCACGCTGGAAGTCACCTATCTCGATGCCAGCCTGACGGGTGGCAGCGTGCCGATGGGCGACCTGTATTTCGAGAATTTCGACTTCTGGGGCGGCTCCTTCGGCGGCCTCTACATCGATGGCAACTATGTGTCCCGCAATGTTGTCTGCGTCGGCTGCAGGAGCCGCTGGGCGTCGAACAACGCGCAGCAGTGCGACGCCTTCACCCTTCTCAACATCAACGGCCTGATCCTGATGGTGGACTGCGAAGGGGCCTCGGCCGCCAAGGACGGCTTCAATTTCCATTACAACACCGGCACGACCGCTCGCACCTTCGTGCTCACCGTCAATTGCAAGGGCGTCGACAACGGCAAGTACGGCATTGGCTCCACCAACGGGTGGACGACGCATGACGACATTGTCGGCATCGACGTTGGCGGCTTGTACGAGGGACAGGAAAACGGCTCGGAGCTGCATTCCATCCAGCGCGCCAGAACGTGGTGCTTGGGAACGATATGCCGCCCACGCGCCGGCGGGCTGGGTTCGGCCTTCCGTATTTCGGATGGAGCGACCGCGCGCATGTGGGTGGAAGAAACGGTATCGGACCTGCGGAATTTCCCCGGCGGCAACGGCCTGTGGGCGGGCGGTACGAACAGCCTGATGTTCAAGCGCAACCACACCGCCATCGCCAGCCGCGAGCAGATCGACGCGGGCAGCAGCATCACGCTGTTCTAGCAGGTCTACCCCCTCGGTTGACCCTCCCCGCCTGCCGCCATTCTGGGGCCTCCTGATCCATGGAGGCCCCGGCCGTGGCCAAGACCGAATTCAAGGAAGCGCTGCGGCGCGTGCTGGTACATGAAGGCGGGTATGTCGACCATCCAGCAGACCCGGGCGGCGCCACCAATAAGGGCGTGACCCAGCGAGTTTACGACGGCTGGCGCCGGCGACAGGGCCTCGCGCTGCGCTCGGTCGCCAAGATCACGCCGGCCGAGGTCGAGGCCATCTATCGCTTCCAGTACTGGGACCAGATCAAGGGCGACGCGATGCCGGAAGGCGTCGCCTATGTCGTCTTCGACGGCGCCGTGCACAGCGGCCCCGAACAGTCCGGCAAATGGCTGCAGCGGTCTCTCGGCGCCCTCTACACCGGCAAGATCGACGGACATGTCGGCGATGCCACGCTCGATGCGCTGGAACTGCATCCCGACCATGACAAGCTGATCGCCGACATTCTCGCCCGGCGTCTCGCCATGCTGCAGGGCCTGAAGACCTGGCGCATCTTCGGCAAGGGCTGGTCTCGCCGTGTGGCTGAGGTTCTGGCCCACGGGCAGGCCGCCGCGCGCGGCAGCGTCGGACCCGAACCCACCTATACGCGCGAAGGCGCGGCCCATGCCTCGCTAGACGACGTGGCGACCGCGCCGGCGCCGATCGGCGGCTCGGCTGGTGCCGTGGCTGGCGGCAGCGGCACGGCCGTGGTTATCGACCAGGCGAAGGAGACGCTGCAGCCGATGCTTGGCTCGCACCCGTGGGTCGATCAGGTGTTCGCCGCGCTGGTGGTCGCCGGCGTTGTCGTTGCTGTTGGCGGCACCGGCTATGCGATCTGGGCCGCGCACCGCAACAAGAAGGTCGCCGCGATCCAGAGCGGCGAGGCCAAGGCTGACCTCACCTCCCTGCCGGCTCTGGTGCCGGCATGAGCGCGCTGGGCTGGCTGCTCGACAACACGCCCTGGTGGCTCTGGCTCGGCGGCGTCGTGGTGCTGCTCGCGGCCACCTGGTCCGTGTGGCGCCCGTTCTGGCTGCTGATGCCCGCCCCGCTGCGCGCGGCCGTCCTCGCCGCCGGCGCCGCCGTCCTCGCCTATCTCGCCGGCCGCAACCATGGCGCGGCCGGCGCCCAGACCCGCGCCCGAGAAAAGGAGCAAACCCTTGCCGACGACATTCGCAGGAAGGGTGCTGATGCTCGCGCCCGCGCTGACCGTGACGCTGCTGGCGGCGGGCTGCACGACGACGACGGCTGGAAGCGGCACGACGGGTAAAGCCGTGTGCGAGGTGTTCCAGCCCATCCGCTGGGCCGACGCTGACACGGACGCCACCATCCGCCAGGCGAAAGCACACAACGCCGCCGGCGCGGCCGTGTGCGGGTGGCGCCCATGAACGACATGCCGCGCCCGCATGACACCACGCCCCGGCCGCGCCTGCGGCTGGATTTCACGCTGAACCCGTTCAACATCGGCGGGTTCCTCGTCGCGTTGATGGGCGCCGGCTACACCTATGGGCAGCTCACCATGCGGCTCGGCCTGCTCGAGGCGCAGTCGTCGCAGCAGGCGCAGCAGATCATGATGCAGACGGACCTGATGCAGCGCTGGGTGCGCACCGACGAGCAGGTGATCGCCCTTTCCAAGACCGTCGAGAAGCTGGACACGCGCCTTGGTCGCATCGAGCAGCGATAGGCCGGCCGGCATCCGGCTGCACCCCACCATCGGCCCGCGCATCGTGCGGCCGACGCGGCAGACGGCCGAGCTGGTAATCGAGCTTGCGCCTGTGGATGGCGACCCCGTGCCGGCGCTGCGGATCCCGCTCGATGATGCCCGCGTGCGGCGCCTTTTGCTGGAGCTGGCGGGCGCCATGGGCGGCATGTGGCGCCCTGAAAAACATGGGGTTGAAGAACAAAAGTCGCACGTGCGACCGTGCGACCCCCTCGCAAGGGTCGCATGTTCTGCTGATGTTCTGATTGCAGAGGCGCGCGCCAGTCGCAAAAAGCCCAATCATGGCAAGGGCTTAGAAGGTGGTGAGCCCGTTGGGATTCGAACCCAAGACCCCATGATTAAAAGTCACGTGCTCTACCGGCTGAGCTACGGGCTCCCACGCCGGGGGGATTAAGGGTTTCGACCGGTCTTGGCAAGCCGCCCATGGTCGCGGGTGCCGGTCGCGCACAGCCGGCGTGTTGGGCGATTGCCGGGATGCACGCCGCCGCTGTCGTCCAGGTGTCTATTGCACGGCTGCAAGATCGCTCTGTCGATCATACCGCTTTCGCCATGAAGGTGCCGGTACTAGCTTCGCGCCACGCATTCAGCAGGGCCGCACCCGGTCCGGCGATCCGACCCAAGGAGTTGATCCCATGGCCAAAGTTCTCGTTCTCTACTACTCGACCTATGGTCACATCGAGACCATGGCGGAAGCCGTCGCCGCGGGGGCCCGCGAAGCTGGCGCAACCGTCGACGTGAAGCGCGTTCCCGAGACGGTGCCGGAAGACATCGCCAAGGCAAACCACTTCAAGCTCGACCAGAAGGCGCCGGTCGCCACCGTGGACGACCTGAAGAACTACGACGCGATCATCTTCGGCGCCGGCACCCGCTTCGGCACGGTGGCCTCCCAGATGCGCAGCTTCATCGACCAGACCGGTGGCCTGTGGTTCACCGGTGCGCTGGTCGGCAAGGTTGGCTCAGTGTTCACCTCTTCCGCGACCCAGCATGGCGGTCAGGAATCCACCATTCTCGGCTTCGTTCCCACGCTCCTGCATCACGGCATGGTCGTGGTCGGCCTTCCCTATGCCTTCGCCGGGCAGATGGGCGTGGACGAGATCAAGGGCGGCTCGCCCTATGGCGCCTCGACGATTACCGACGGCGACGGCTCGCGCCAGCCTTCCGAGGTCGAACTCGCCGGCGCGCGCTTCCAGGGCAAGCACGTGGCGACCATCGCCGCCAAGCTGCACGGCTGATCTTCCCTTCCGACGTCGTCCCGGACCGCGCGACGCGTGGAGCCGGGACCGTTCTCCGACATCACCTCATCCCGGATGGGCCGATGGCCCGTCCGGGATGACGTTCGCTAAGGGCGCGCGATCGCGCCTCACCGCGCCGGAATGTCGCCGCGCGCCCAGCCTTCCTTGACCTCAGCCTTGTACGCCTCGAAGCGTCCCTCGCCGATGGCGGCCCGTGCGCCGGCCATCAGGCTCTGGTAATAGGCAAGGTTCACCCAGGTCAGCAGCATGGAGCCCAGCATCTCATCGCAGCGGATGAGGTGGTGGAGATAGGCGCGCGAATAGTCCCGCGCCGCCGGGCAATCGCTTTCCTCGTCCAGCGGGCGCGGATCATTGGCGTGCCGGGCGTTCTTCAGGTTGATCTTGCCGAAGCGGGTGAAGGCCAGCGCGTGCCGCCCGGCACGGGTCGGCATCACGCAGTCGAACATATCGACGCCGCGCGCGACCGCTTCGATCATGTCGTCGGGCGTACCGACGCCCATAAGATAGCGCGGCTTGTGCGTCGGCAGGATCGGCGCGACCACCTCGATCATCGCCAGCATCACCGCCTGCGGCTCGCCGACCGCGAGGCCGCCGATGGAATAGCCGGGGAAGTCGATATCGACGAGGCCGCGCGCGGATTCCTCACGCAACGCCGGGTCGTCACCGCCCTGAACGATGCCGAACAGCGCCCTGCCCTTGGGCTGGCTCTCGAACGCCTTCTTCGACCGCTCCGCCCAGCGCAGCGAAAGGCGCAGCGCACGGGCGATCTCGTCCTTGGTGGCCGGTAGTCTCACGCATTCGTCGAGCTGCATCTGGATGTCCGAGCCGAGCAGGCCCTGGATCTCCACCGAGCGCTCCGGCGACAGCTCGTGATAGGAGCCGTCGATGTGCGAGCGGAAGGTGACGCCCTTCTCATTCATCTTTCGCAGCGCCGCCAGCGACATGATCTGGAAGCCGCCGGAATCGGTGAGGATCGGGTGCGGCCAGCGCATGAAGCTGTGCAGACCGCCGAGTTCCGCCACGCGCTCGGCGGTGGGGCGCAGCATCAAATGGTAGGTGTTGCCCAGCAAGATGTCGGCGCCGAGCTCGCGCACCTGCTGCGGGTACATGCCCTTCACCGTCGCGGCGGTGCCGACCGGCATGAAGGCCGGTGTGCGGATGATGCCGCGCGGGGTCACGACCTCGCCGAGGCGGGCCGCGCCATCGGTGGCTTTCAGGCGGTAGTGGAAATCGATCTGTTCGTTCATGCGCGGGCTTTTGGCAGCAAAAGGCAGGCGTCGCCATAGGAATAGAAGCGATAGCCCGTCGCAATCGCGTGGGCATAGGCACGCTTCTGCGCGTCATGGCCGATGAAGGCGGCGACCAGCATCACCAGCGTCGAACGCGGCAGGTGGAAATTGGTCATCATCCCATCGGTGAAGCGGAAGCGAGTGCCTGGTGTGATGAAGATGTCGGTCTCGCCGCTCCACGCGCGAAGCGAGCCATCCGCGCCCGCCGCGCTCTCGATCAGCCGCGTAGCGGTGGTGCCGACCGTGACGACCCGCCCGCCGCGCGCCTTGACCGCCATTAGGGCGGCGGCGGTGGCGGCGGAGACTTCGCCCCATTCGGCGTGCATCCGGTGGTCGCTGGTGTCCTCCACCTTCACCGGCAGGAAGGTGCCGGCGCCGACATGCAGCGTCACCCGATACGTCTCGGCGCCACGCTCATCGAGCCGGCGGATCAGCTCCGGCGTGAAGTGCAGGCCCGCCGTGGGCGCGGCGACCGAACCTTCCTGATTGGCGAACATGGTCTGGTAGTCCCGCCGGTCCTGCGCGTCATCGGCGCGCTTGGCGGCAATGTAGGGCGGCAACGGGATATGGCCGATGAGCGCGATCGCCGCGTCCAGTTCGGCGCCGGCCGCAGCGAAGCGAAGCGTTACCTCGCCGCCCTCACCCTTCGCCTCCAGCGTCGCCTTGAGCGTGTGGGCTCCGTCCGGCGACGCGAAAAAGATGATGTCCCCCGGCGCGAGGCGCTTACCCGGCCGGGCGAGGGCTAGCCAGCTATCGGGCGTGAGACGCTTGTGCAGCATCGCCTCGACCTCGACACCCTCGCCTTGCGAGCTGTCGCGGCGGCGCAGGCCAACGAGACGCGCCGGCAGCACGCGTGTGTCGTTCACCACCAGCGCGTCGCCGGGCTGGAGGATGTCCGGCAGGTCGCTCACCCGGGCGTCGGTCAGCTCGGGATCGCCGCCGGCGCGGACCACCAGCAGCCGCGCCGCATCGCGCGGCGAGACCGGGCGCAGCGCGATCCGCTCATTGGGCAGCTCGAAATCGAACAGGTCGACACGCATCGAGAAAACTCAGCTTCAGAAACAGCGATCCCGGAGCGTGCTCGCGCACCTCCGGGATGACGCCTCGTCCAGATGCTCGGGATCAGGCGGCGGAGACGCTCGCCTTGACGATCTTGTCGGGGTTCTGCACCGGCTCGCCGCGCTTCACCTTGTCGACATTCTCCATGCCTTCCACGACCTCGCCCCACACGGTGTACTGGCCGTCGAGGAAGGAGGCGTTGGCAAAGCAGATGAAGAACTGGCTGTCGCCGGAATCGGGGTGCTGGGCGCGGGCCATCGAGGCCGTGCCGCGGACGTGACGGCCGGCATTGAACTCGGCCTTCAGCTTCTTACCCGAGCCGCCGGTGCCGTTGCCGAACTGGCCGTCGCCGGTCTGGGCCATGAAGCCCTCGATCACGCGATGGAAGGGCACGTTGTCATAGAAGCCCTGCGTGGCGAGCTCGGCGATGCGCGCGACATGGTTCGGCGCGAGGTCCGGGCGGAACTTGATCTTGACCGGGCCTTGGGTGGTCTCGAGCAGCAGGAAGTTGGCAGCGTCAGACATTAGTCTCTCCTTGGAAACGGGGATCGGCGGCACGCGGCGACTTACTTGACGTCCGCGGCGACCTTCATCGAAACGATCTTGTCGGGGTTCTGAACCGGCTCGCCGCGCTTGATCTTGTCGACATTCTCCATGCCGGAGACGACTTCGCCGATGACCGTGTACTGGCCGTTCAGGAAGGAGGCGTCACCGAAGGTGATGAAGAACTGCGAGTTGGCGCTGTTCGGGGCGGAGGCACGGGCCATGCCCACCGTGCCACGCTTGAAGGGCACGTTGGAGAACTCGGCCGGCAGGTTCGGGTAGCGCGAGCCGCCCGTGCCATTGCCATACTGGCCATCGCCGGTCTGGGCCATGAAGCCCTCGATCACGCGGTGGAACGGCACGTTGTCATAATAGCCCTCGCGCGCCAGCGTCTTGATGCGCTCGGCGTGCTTGGGGGCGATGTCGGTGCGCAGCACGAAGATCACCGGGCCTTTGGTGGTCTGCATGATGATCGTGTTTTGCGGATCGACATTCGGCGGGAGCTTCGGCGCCTGCGCCATCGCCGGCACGGCCAGCGCGACAGTGAGGGCGAAGGCGGCAAACAGGCTACGGATCATGGAAAGAACTCCGTTGAACGACGGCGGGTGAGCCGCCAAACATCAGCGCCGCGGAAAACGCGCGGTGAGCCGGGCCAGAACGGCCGGCGGGACGAAGGCGGAGACGTCACCACCCATGGCGGCGATCTGCCTGACCAGCGTGGCGGTGATAGGGCGGGCAATGGGCGAGGCCGGCAGGAAAATGGTCTGCACGGCGGGCTTCAGCACCGCATTCATGCCGGCCATCTGCATTTCATAATCGAGATCGGTGCCGTCACGCAGCCCGCGGATGAGCAGATGCGCGCCCTGCGCCTCGGCGGCGTCGACCACCAGATTGTCGAAGGTTACGCAGTCGAGGCGCGCGCCCTCGGCTTCCGCAATCGGCTCGAACACCTCGCGCAGGAGGTCCAGCCGCTCCTCGGCGGTGAACAGAGGTGTCTTGCCGGGATGGATGCCGACGCCGATGACCAGCCGATCGGCCAGCCGGGCGGCGGCGCGCGCCACTTCCACATGGCCGTTGGTCGGCGGATCGAAGGATCCGGGATAAAAGGCGGTCCGCGCGGCGCTCATGGGCACTCTCGTGATGCGCGGCAAGGGTTAGCCGTCCGCACGGCCGGACGCAAGCGCCGGCCGGCCCGCGACCTGCCGTTGCGGCGTCCTAACGCTCGTGCCCGTCGATCCATTTGGTGACGGTGGGCGCGCGATAGGCGGCGAGTTTTCCAAGAAGCTCCGCTGGGCTGTCCGCCACCACCAGCATGTCGCGATGCTCCCGCCGCATGAAGCCTTCCTCCACCGTGTGATCCAGGAAGGTCAGCAGGCTGTGGTAATAGCCCTCCACATCCAGCACCGCGCAGGGCTTGGCGTGGTTGCCGAGCTGGGCCCAGGTCCAGACCTCGAACAGTTCCTCCAGCGTGCCCGCTCCGCCCGGCAGCGCGACGAAGGCGTCGGCCAGCTCGGCCATCTGCGCCTTGCGCTCATGCATGGAGGCGACGATGCGCAGATCGGCGAGGCCGTGATGGGCGACCTCCTTGTCGACGAGGCGCTGCGGGATGATGCCGATCACCTCGCCGCCGGCGGCCAGCGCGGCATCGGCGAGCACGCCCATCAGCCCGACCGACGAGCCGCCATAGACGAGGCCGATGCCCTGCTCCGCGAGCGTCCGCCCGAGGGCGGCGGCTGCCTCACGATAGGCCGGGCGGCGACCGGCATTGGAGCCAAGAAAGACGCAGATACGGCGCATGGGATCCTCGTCGACGTCGCTTCCCGTGGAAGCCCTAGGTGGTTCGGTGCGAGGCACGTCGCTGGAGCTTTGCCGCAAAGGCCACCCGACATGGAAACGGCGCCGTTACCGGCGCCGCTCCGCGTGTTTCTGGCCGATCACGGCCGGAGGCCGCGCGGCCTTACTCCTCGGCGCCCGCGCTGTCCTCGGCTTCCGCCTCGTCCTCGCTCACGCGCTCGACCGAGACGACCTTCTCGTCCTCCGCCGTGTCGAACACGATGACGCCCTGGCTGCCGCGCCCGACAATGCGGATGCCGTTCACCGGGCAGCGGATGAGCTGTCCGCCATCGGTCACCAGCATGATCTGGTCACCCTCATCCACCGGGAAGGAGGCGATGAGCGGCCCGTTGCGGTCATTGACCGCCATGGCCACGATGCCCTTACCGCCGCGCCGCGTGGTGCGGTACTCATAGGAAGAGGTGCGCTTGCCGTAGCCATTCTCGGAGAGCGTCAGGATGAACTGTTCGGCCGCGCCCATCTCGATATAGCGCGCCTGGTCGATATCGGCCGGCACAGCGACGGCTTCCTCGGCATCGGCCTCGATCACCGCCTCAGGCTCCTCGCCGGCGGCTTCCGCGCCGTTCTGGCTGCGGCGCATGGCGTTGGCGAGCTTGGTATAGGCCGCCCGCTCCTCGGCGCTGGCCTCCACATGGCGGATGATGGCCATGGAGATGAGCTTGTCGGCGCCCTCGAGCTGGATGCCGCGCACGCCCATGGAATCGCGTCCCTTGAAGACGCGCACCTCGGTGACTGGGAAGCGGATGCACTGGCCGTTCGCGCTGGTGAGCAGCACGTCGTCCTGCTCTGTGCAGAGCTGGACGTCGGCGATGGCCTCGCCCTCCTCCAGCTTCATGGCGATCTTGCCGTTGCGATTCACATTGGTGAAATCGGACAGCTCATTGCGCCGGACCGTGCCGCCCGTGGTGGCGAACATGATCTGTAGCCGGCTCCACGTCTCCTCATCCGGCAGCGCCATGATGGAGGTGATGCGCTCGCCCTCGGTCAGCGGCAGGATGTTCACAAGCGCCTTGCCGCGCGCCTGCGGGGCGGCGATGGGCAGGCGCCACACCTTCAGCTTGTAGACCTGGCCCTTCGACGAGAAGAACAGCACGGGGGCGTGGGTCGAGGCGACGAACAGGCGGGTGACGAAATCCTCGTCGCGCGTCTGCATCGCCGAGCGGCCCTTGCCGCCGCGCCGCTGCGCCCGGTAGGTCGAGAGCGGCACACGCTTCACATAGCCCGCATGGGAAACGGTGACGACCATGTCCTCGCGGGCGATGAGGTCTTCATCCTCGAAATCGCCTTCCGCCTCGATGATCTCGGTCTTCCGCGGCGTGCCGAATTCCGCTTTCACGGCAAGGAGTTCGTCCTTGACGATGGTGCGGATGCGCTCGCGGCTGGCGAGAATGTCGAGATATTCGCGGATCTCCACGGCGATCTTGTCTAGCTCGTCCGCCACCTCGTCGCGGCCGAGCGCGGTGAGGCGTTGCAGACGCAGGTCGAGGATGGCGCGGGCCTGCTCGAAAGACAGCCGGTAAGTGTTGTCCGGGCCGAGCCGGTGGCGCGGATCGTCGATCAGCGCGATCAGCGGGGCGACGTCGAGCGCCGGCCAGTCGCGCGTCATCAGCGCCTCGCGCGCGCTCGCCGGATCGGGCGAGGTGCGGATGGTGTGGATGATCTCATCGATATTGGCGACGGCGATGGCAAGGCCCACCAACACATGCGCCCGATCGCGCGCCTTGCGCAGGAGGAATTTCGTTCGCCGACTAACCACATCCTCGCGGAAGGCGACAAACGCGGTCAGCAGGTCGAGCAGGTTCATCAGCGCCGGCTTGCCGCCGTTCAGCGCCACCATGTTGGCGCCGAAGGAGGTCTGCAGCGAGGTCATGCGGTAGAGGTTGTTCAGCACCACCTCGGCCTGGGCGTCGCGCTTGATCTCGAACACGACGCGCATCCCCTCGCGGGAGGATTCGTCGCGGATCTCGGCGATGCCTTCCAGCCGCTTCTCGCGCACCAGCTCGGCGATGCGCTCGATCATCGTCGCCTTGTTCACCTGATACGGTATCTCGGTGACGATGATGGCGTCGCGATCCTTGCGGATTTCCTCGATCGTGGCGCGCGAGCGCATCACGACCGAGCCACGCCCGGTCAGATAGGCCTGACGAATGCCGCTGCGGCCGAGGATTAGCGCACCGGTGGGGAAATCCGGCCCGTGAATGTAGTCCAGCAGCTTCTCGACATCGAGCGAGGGATCGTCGATCAGCGCGATACAGGCATCCACCACCTCGCCGAGATTATGCGGGGGGATGTTGGTCGCCATGCCGACGGCGATGCCGCCCGCACCATTGACCAGGAGGTTCGGCAACCGCGCGGGGAGCACGGTCGGCTCCTGCTCGCGCCCGTCATAATTGGCCTGGAAGTCGACCGTGTCCTTGTCGAGATCGTCCAACAGCGACATCGCCGACTTGGCGAGGCGCACCTCGGTGTAACGCTCGGCCGCTGGCGGATCGCCATCCACGGAGCCGAAATTGCCCTGGCCATCGATCAGCGGCAGGCGCAGCGAGAAGTCCTGCGCCAGGCGCACCAGCGCGTCGTAAATCGCCAGATTGCCGTGCGGATGGTACTTACCCATCGTGTCGCCGGTGACGCGGGCGGATTTGTTGTAGGGCCGCTCGGGCGTGTAATTGTTCTCGCGCATCGAGAACAGGATGCGCCGATGCACCGGCTTCAGCCCGTCGCGCACATCAGGCAGCGCGCGCGAGACGATGACGCTCATCGCGTAGTCGAGATAGCTGCGCGAGAGTTCTTCCGTGATGGAGACGGGCCGAATGTCCGTAGGGCCACCGCCCTCCGGCTTTGTCGTATCGGAATCGGACAAGGAACCACTTTCCGTAGTTGCCGAACAGGTAGGATTGTCTAGCCGATTCCGGCCGCAAACGCCAGCTTTGCGCGCGTTTCAGTGACGCGAAAAGCGTTTCACTTTCAATGTGTTATGCGGGCGTTTTGAGAAACTGTGGAGATCATGGCCAAACCGGGGCATTCACGGGCGTTTTAGCGCCGCCGGGATCGGAGGAACCCGCAGGCCCGGGCGTGCGGAGATCGCCAAGGCGGCAACCCGCCGGCGCCCGAGAGGGACACACACGCTGACATGGTGAAGGCCGCACGCAGACGCTGCCCCCTCGGCGCGCGCGGCATCATCGTCGGGGCTGCCGCACGAAATTCCGCACCCTCCGTCGCAAAATGTCGCCGCTGAGGGTCGCGTCAGCCACTGTCACGGCTCGCTCGCAAGACGTTCCCGACGACCGACCGCCGGATCCCCCGACGCCGCTCCTCGGTAAGCAGATCGCCCCTGCCCACCTTCCCAGCTGGAGGACGTCGTCCGGTCTCCAGCTTCGCGCGCCGGCGGCAAGGCATAGCTGCCCGGCTCCTTGCTCCGCCCCCTCATCGCGGCAGCGGCATCGCTCGCGTCGTTTCCCTTGCACAATGCCCCCGTCTCGGCACAGTGGGCGGTACCGGGGGGTCTCCATGCTCGACTACGTCTTCTCCGCCGCCGTCACCATGCTGGTGGTGATCGATCCCATTGGCCTCGCGCCGCTGTTTCTCGCGGTGACGCATGATCTGTCGCCGGCCGAGCGGCGGCTGGTGGCCTGGCGTTCCTCGGCCATCGCGCTGGCTATTCTGGTGTTCTTCGGGCTGGTCGGCGCGCCGCTGCTCCATGCGCTCGGCATCACCCTGCCGGCCTTTCGCATCGCCGGCGGGTTGCTGCTTTTCACCATCTCCTTCGAGATGGTGTTCGGCCGGCGCACCGAACGGACGATCGATTCCAGCGCCGCCACGGCGCGCGAGCAGGCGCTGCGCATGATGGCGGTGTTTCCGCTGGCGATTCCGCTCATGGCCGGCCCCGGCGCCATCACCGCCATGCTGCTGCTGGCCGGCGAGGCGCATGGCGATCCCGCCCGGCTGGCAGCGCTGTTCGGCATCACCCTCCTGGTGATCGCGAGCTGCCTGCTGGTCTATCTCGCCGCTGGCGGGGTGAACCGGCTGCTCGGCGTCACTGGCAACGCCATCCTCTCGCGCCTGCTCGGCGTGGTGCTGACGGCGCTAGCGGTGCAGTTCGTCATCGACGGCATCCGCGCCGCCTTTCCGAGCTGAGTAGCGGGGGTTCGAGCGGCGGCGTCGCTTGGCCCCAGCGCCTTCGCCCACGAGGGCGGGCCCCTTTAGCGGGGCCGGACACTGGGCGAGACCGGGAAGAACCTTTGAATCACCAAAGGTGCCGGGCGCCCGGCAAAAGCCCCGCCTTGTCCGCCATGTTCCTGCCCGCGCCGGGCGCCAGCCTATGCTGCGATCCCGCGCGGCTCATCGAGCCACGCATGGGCGCCTGCTTCGCGCCGGCCTGAACCCCGGTGCTGCAATCCTCAGAACGGGATGTCGTCGTCGAGATCGCCGCCGAACTTGCCGCCGCCGCCCGCCGGGGCCGGCTTGCGGTCATTGCCGAAGGATCCGCCACCGCCGCCGACGCTCGCACGCGAACCGCCGCCGCCAAAGGACGCGCCACCGGAATAACCGCCGCCCGAACCGAAATCGCTGCCGCCGGCGCTGTAATCGTCACCGCCGCCCTCGCCGCCGCCACTGCCGCGGCTGTCGAGAATGGTCAGTTCACCGCGATAGGCGCGCAGCACGACCTCAGTAAAATAACGCTCGCCGCCATTCTGATCGGTCGCCTTGCGGGTCTCGAGCTGTCCTTCGATGTAGACCTTGGTACCCTTGCGCAGATACTGCTCGGCGACCTTCAGCAGGTTCTCGTTGAAGATCACCACACTGTGCCACTCGGTGCGCTCCTTGCGCTCACCGGAGGCCTTGTCGCGCCAGGTCTCGGAGGTGGCGATGCGCAGGTTGCAGACCCGCCCGCCATTCTGGAAGGTGCGCACTTCCGGATCGCGGCCGAGATTGCCGATCAGAATAACCTTGTTGACGCTGCCCGCCATGTCGTCCTCCGAGAGTCTGTCGGACGCCCGCGGCGGAGCGCGCGCGCCTTGAAGCGGGCATGATAGCCCATCCCTGCCGCGCCGGCGCCCCCGCCCGCGCGGCTTTCCACATGCCACTTCCCGCCGGCGACGGGCGGCTTCTCCCGAAAATGCCGGGCGCGCCTGCGCACCGCTCGCCCCAGCTCCACAAGTGTTCTTGTTATGTTCCTAGCATTATGGCTAGTCTGATGCAAGACGACGAGTCGCACATTGCAGCCGGCCGGAGCCGCATTATGTTAAGCGCCGTGATCGCCAGGGAGCTTTCCCATCATGACCGACGTGCGTAATCGCCGGCGCGCCCGCGCCACTGCCATTGCCCTGCAGGCCGAGGACGCCCGTCAGGCGTTGATCCGCCGCGCGCTTCTCGCCGTAACGGGCGGGCTTATCGCCGCCGTGGCGGTCGCTGCCCTCGCCATGCGGGGCATCGGCTTCTGATCCGTGCCGGGACGGGCGGCCGCCCCAGCGAACCTGTTTTGGCACTGCCCGTCGATAAAGAGACCGGAATGAAGGATCGCGTGGATCTTCCGCGCCGCGACGCCCGTTCGATCGTCATTCGCGGGGCGCGCGAGCATAATCTCAAGAATGTCGATCTGGAGATCCCGCGCGACAGCCTGGTGGTGTTCACCGGTCTGTCCGGCTCGGGCAAGTCGTCGCTCGCTTTCGACACTATCTATGCCGAAGGCCAGCGCCGCTATGTCGAGAGCCTGTCGGCCTATGCCCGCCAGTTTCTCGAAATGATGCAGAAGCCGGACGTCGACCAGATCGACGGCCTCTCCCCGGCCATCTCCATCGAGCAGAAGACCACCTCGAAGAATCCGCGCTCGACGGTCGGCACCGTCACCGAGATCTATGACTATATGCGCCTGCTCTGGGCGCGGGTTGGTGTGCCCTATTCGCCGGCCACCGGCCTGCCGATCGAGAGCCAGACGGTCAGCCAGATGGTCGACCGCGTGCTCGCCTTGCCGGAAAAGACCCGGCTCTATCTGCTCGCGCCCGTGGTGCGCGGGCGCAAGGGCGAATACCGCAAGGAGCTGGCGGACTTCCAGAAAAAGGGCTTCCAGCGCGTCAAGATCGACGGCCAGTTTCACGAGATCGCCGAGGCGCCGGCGCTCGACAAGAAGTTCAAGCACGACATCGACGTGGTGGTGGACCGCCTGGTCGTGCGGCCGGACATCGCCAGCCGCCTCGCTGATTCCTTCGAGACCGCGCTCGGCCTTGCCGACGGCATCGCGGTGATCGAGTTCGCCGACGAGAAGGACGAGGGCGGCGAGGCGCGGCGCATCATCTTCTCGGAGAAATTCGCCTGCCCGGTCTCCGGTTTCACCATTCCCGAGATCGAGCCCCGGCTTTTTTCCTTCAACAACCCGTTTGGCGCGTGCCCGGTCTGCGATGGCCTCGGCCATGAGAGCAAGATCGACCCCGAACTCATCGTGCCGGACCGCACGCGCAGCCTGAAGCAAGGCGCCATCGCGCCCTGGGCGAAGTCCTCGTCGCCGTATTACGGCCAGACGCTCGACGCGCTCGCCCGCCATTACGGCTTCAAGCTCACCACCAAATGGGCTGATCTGCCGGAGAAGGCCCAGCAGGTCATTCTGCACGGCTCCGGGTCTGAGGTGATCCGCTTCGTCTATGATGACGGCATGCGGGCCTATGAGACCGCGAAGACCTTCGAGGGCATCGTCACCAATCTCGAGCGCCGCTGGCGCGAGACCGAGAGCGACTGGGCGCGCGAGGAGATCGGCAAATATTTTTCCGCCGTGCCCTGCGCCGCCTGCAATGGCTTCCGGCTGAAGCCCGAGGCGCTGGCGGTGAAGATCGCCGGCAGCCATATCGGCAACGCCGCGCAGCTTTCCGTGCGCGCGGCGCTGGAGTGGTTTGGCACCCTGCCCGGCCAGCTTTCCGACAAGCAGAACGAGATCGCCGTCCGCATCCTCAAGGAGATTCGCGAGCGCCTCGCCTTCCTGCTCGATGTCGGGCTGGATTATCTCACCCTCGCGCGCGCCTCCGGCACGCTGTCGGGCGGCGAGAGCCAGCGCATCCGCCTCGCCTCGCAGATCGGTTCGGGGCTGACCGGCGTGCTCTATGTGCTGGACGAGCCCTCCATCGGTCTGCACCAGCGCGACAATGAACGCCTGCTCGGCACGCTGCGCCGGCTGCGCGACCTCGGCAACACGGTGATCGTGGTCGAGCATGACGAGGACGCCATCCTCGCCGCCGATTATGTCGTGGATGTCGGGCCAGGCGCCGGCGTGCATGGCGGGCGCATCGTCGCGCAGGGCACGCCGCCGGAAATCCTCGCCAACCCGAACTCGCTGACCGGCAAATACCTCACCGGCGCGCTCACCGTGCCGGTGCCCAAGCGCCGCAAGCCGGACCGCAAGCGGCTGCTGCGCGTGGTCAATGCCCGCGCCAATAACCTTAAGAACGTCACGGCGGAGATCCCGCTCGGCCTGTTCACCGCCGTCACCGGCGTCTCGGGCGGCGGCAAGTCGACCCTTCTGGTGGACACGCTCTACAAGGCGGTCGCGCGCCGGCTCAATGGCGCCTCCGAGCCGCCGCTGGCGCATGACGGGCTGGAAGGGCTGGAGCATCTCGATAAGGTCATCGATATCGACCAGTCGCCGATCGGCCGGACGCCGCGGTCGAATCCCGCGACCTATACCGGCGCCTTCACGCCGATCCGCGAATGGTTCGCCGGCCTGCCGGAGGCGAAGGCGCGCGGCTATGGCCCCGGCCGTTTCTCCTTCAACGTGAAGGGCGGGCGCTGCGAGGCCTGCCAGGGCGATGGTGTCATCAAGATCGAGATGCACTTCCTCCCCGATGTCTACGTCACCTGCGACGTCTGCAAGGGCAAGCGCTACAACCGTGAGACGCTCGAAGTCACCTTCAAGAACAAGTCGATAGCCGATGTTCTTGATATGACGGTCGAGGAAGGCGCCGAATTCTTCAAGGCGGTGCCGGCGGTGCGCGAGAAGCTGGAGACGCTGTCCCGCGTCGGCCTCGACTATATCAAGGTCGGCCAGCAGGCGAACACGCTGTCCGGCGGCGAGGCGCAGCGCGTCAAGCTCTCCAAGGAGCTGTCGCGCCGGGCGACCGGGCGCACGCTCTATATTCTCGACGAGCCGACCACCGGCCTGCACTTCCACGATGTGGCCAAGCTCTTGGAAGTGCTCCACGAGCTGGTCGAGCAGGGCAATACGGTGGTGGTGATCGAGCACAATCTCGAGGTCATCAAGACCGCCGACTGGGTGCTCGACCTCGGCCCGGAGGGCGGCGATGGCGGCGGCGAGATCGTCGCAGCCGGGCCGCCGGAGGTGATCGCCAAAACGGAGCGCAGCCACACCGGCCGCTTCCTCGCCGAGGTGCTGGCCCGCCGCCCGCTCAAATCGCGTAGCGCGGCAGAGTAGGCCGGAAGAGCGGGGGCGGCGTCGCGCCGCCACCCTCCTTCGTGCCACGTGGTCGGAGGCTCGGCCGAACACCTGCGTCAAAGGCGTGGATGGTCGGGCCACGCCCGACCATGACGTCGCTATGGTGGCTTCATGTCATGGGCCGTGTCACCGGCGTAGACCACCCGTCATCCCAAAGACACCGTCGTCCCCGGGCTTGGCCCGGGGATCCACGACGTGAAACGAGCACCACGGCCAACGCAGCGCGACGGCTCGCGCCACGCCGTCGGCAAGCCGCGGCTGGAACCCGCCCTAGCGCGCCGTCGCCACAACAGTCCCCTCCCGCAACCGCACCAGATGCACCGTCGCGGCGATCAGCACGATGGTCGCGCCGAACTGGTGGGTGAGCGCGATGTCGATCGGCACCTGGTGGATCAGCGTGAGGATGCCGAGCATCGCCTGGCAGGCGACCAGCCCGAAGATCAGCAGCGCCCGCTGGCGCGCCGCACCGCCCGCCCGGCGCGCGGCGAGGTAATGGCCGAGGGCGAGCGCCAGCAGCACATAGGCGACGAGCCGGTGGTTGAACTGCACGGTCAGCACGTTCTCGAACAGGTTCCGCCACGCCGGCTGCTGCACGAAGAGATTGGCCATGGGCGGCACGAGATGGCCATCCATCAGCGGCCAGGTCGTGTAGGTCAGGCCCGCATCGAGCCCCGCAACCAGTCCGCCGAGGAAGATCTGCAGCACCACGACGCCGAGCAGGATGTGCGCGTTGGTGCGCAGCCAGGCCGGCACCGCCTGCGGCGCGTGGGCGGGCTTCAGCGACGCAGCGACCGCCACGGTGGCGGCGAGGATGATGCAGGCCAGCGTCAGGTGAGTGGCGAGCCGGTACTGGCTCACATCCACCCGGTTCACCAGCCCCGAGGCAACCATCCACCAGCCGACCGCCCCCTGCAGCCCGCCGAGCACGAACAGCCCGCCGAGCTTCCAGCCCAGCGGCCGGTCGATCAGCCCGCGCCAGAGGAAGAACAGGAAAGGTAGCAGGAAGACGAAGCCGATGATGCGACCGAGCAGCCGGTGACCCCATTCCCACCAGAAAATGTATTTGAACTCGTCGAGGCTCATGCCCCGGTTGATCTGCACATATTGCGGGATCTGCCGGTACTTCTCGAACTCGGCCTGCCACTGCGCATCGGAGAGCGGCGGAAGCGTGCCGGTCACCGGCTTCCACTCGGTGATGGAGAGGCCGGATTCGGTCAGACGCGTCGCGCCGCCGACGACGACCATCAGCACGATCAGCGCCGCCACGGCATAGAGCCACAGGCGCACGGGGCGCAGGCGATCGGCGGCCCCGGTTGCGGCGCGCGGGGCGGTGGCGGGAAAGGTCTGGTCAAGGGCCATGCTGCGCTCCTGGCAAGGGTGGCCATCAGCCCCGCTGGCCACCGTCGGCCGGGCGGCTTCCTCCCCGGCCCGGCGAGCGATATAGAGGCGTCGGGCAGCGCGCAACCGGACTCTTTGTCTCGCGCCGGCCAGTGATCCGACGCGAACAGGACGGTGCGATGAGCCAGCAGCCGATGAGCGACCCACGGGGCCTGCCCCCGCGCCTGCGCAAATTCATCGGCACGGTGGCGCTGCTGCTGCTGGTCATCATCTGGGCGCTGGCCGCCATGGCGCTGGCGCAGGGCCGCGTGACCACCCTGCCCGGCTATGCGCAGTTTTTCGCGTATGTGTTTCTCGGAATCGGCTGGGTATTTCCCGCCGGCTGGATCATCCGCTGGATGATGCGCTTCGACCGCCGGCCGGAAACGCTCTGATCCACCCGATCACAAGAGCTTGAGCGGACGCCGGGTCAGGCGGCCTGTGGCAGCGGCCTGGGCGGGGCGACCTCGGTGAAGGTCACCATGGCGATGTCGCCGAATCCCTGCTCGGCGAGATAGTCGAAGGCCTGCACCGCGTCGGTCGCGGCACCGCCGGGCTGGGTGACGAGGATCAGCGTCGGCTTGAGCGCCGCGACGCGCGCCGTGCCTTCCGCCTCGGCGAAGGGGGGCGCCGCCACCACCACATGGTCATAAGTCTGCATCAGCGCGCTGAGGATCAGCGTCAGCCGGTCGGCACCCACCAGCCCGCTCGCCTCGCAGGCACCGCGTCCGGGCGGAATCACATGGCAGCGTGAAGCCGCCTCGCGATGGATGGCGTCGGAGAAGCTCGCCACGCCGAACAGCAGGTCGGTCAGCCCCGGCGCGCGCGGGTCGGTGGTCAGTTCGGCCAGCGCCGGCGCCATGACATCGAGGCAGACGATCACGGTGCGCCGCTCGGGCGAGGCAAGGGCGCGCGCCAGCGCCAGCGCGCAGCGGGCGATGCCGTCATCGGGCGAGGGCCCCGTCACCACCACAAGCCGTGCCGCGGCGCCGCGCAATTCGATCAAGCGGGCAAGATCGGCCAGTTCGCCATCACGGGACAGATGGCGGCGCGGGCGCGGCTCGCCTTCCCCGGCGAAATCATCGGCGCTTTCCGCGCCGATCCACGGCAGATGCTGCGCCGCGCCCTCACGAGCGAGTTCAGGAAGCGCGGGCGCGACAGCCGCAGGTGGAACGGGCGCACTCCGGCGTCGGCGGCGGAAGAATTGCAAGCCGAGCGCGACGCCGAAGGCGCCGAGCGCGGCCCCGCCGGCGGCCAAAGCGGGCGCCGGCGCGAGGGGCTCGGCCGGGGCCTGCGCCCGGGAAGCGAGCCGCGCCGGCATGGCAATGGGCCCGCCCGCTTCCATGTTGAAGGCGCCGCGCGTCTGGCGCAGCCGGAGATAGCTGTCGGCGAAAGCATTGGCGACATCGGCGGCGAGCGTCGGGCTGGCGGCAACGAAGCGGATGACGGTCTGCCCGTCCGCCCGGTCCTTCACCGTGAGCCCGCCCTCGATGGAACGCAGCGCGGCGGTATCGCCGGTGGAGGCGCTGGCCGGCGCGCCGAGCAGCGCGTTCAGCCGGTCGGACAGCGAGAGGCGGCGATCGGTGAGACGCTCGGTGAGCCGTGTGTCCTCAATGACCTGCCGGGCGAATTCGCGCGAGGCGATGATTTGCGCCCGCGTGGTCGGTGCCGCCATGCCGCGGGCCTCCGGCAGCAGGCGCGCCTCGGCCGCATAGCGCGGTTGGGCCAGCACGCCAGCCAACCCGCCGACCAGCAGGGCGGCAAGGCTCGGCACCAGCAGGTGGCGGCGGGCGAAGGCGCGAAATGCCGTACCGCGCGTTGGGACGGCGGTCACCGGTGATTGATCCGAGGCTTCCGATCCGGGCGCGATCGACGCGGCAATAGGCAGCGGCAGGAAGGGGCCATAGGCCTCCGCCACCGCAACTCCCGCACCTGCCATGTCCGGCTCGTTCACCATGGCCGCATTAGGCGACCATTGTGGTTTCCACCGTGTTAAAGGCCGCACGAGGATTGTCGGTGGGCCTACGGATGGCGCACCCCTCCCCGCCTGATACCGTCATCGGCGATGCTGCCGATGAGGATCGCGTGATGGTTGAAGGGCTTGTCTCCCGTCGTTCACTACTGGGCGCTGGCGCGGGGCTGATCGCGGCGATGGGGCTGACGCCGGCCGCCGCGCAGGTGCCGGGCGGCTCACCACGCGCGGGTGGCGCGGTCATCGGCGATGTCCGCGTGGAACGGATCGGCAGCTATGACGCTGCGCGCTTCACGACGATCGGCGAGGACGAACTGCGCGACTTCATGAGCATCACCACGCAGCCCGGCGGCTATGTGGGCCGCTTTCCGGCCGCCCGATTCGGCGTGACGCTGTACCGCGTCACCTATCCGAGCGTCATTCCCGAGCTTGGCAATCGACCCGTCATGGCATCGGGCCTTGTGGCGGTGCCCGATGGGGCGGGCGCTGAGCTGCCGATGGTCAGCTATCAGCATGGCACGGTGTTCGACCGTTCCTATGTGCCCTCCCAGCCGGAGAACTCGACAGAGACGCGGCTCGCCCTGCTGGCTTTCGCCGCGCAGGGCTATGTGGTGATCGGCGCCGATTATTTCGGCCGCGGCAGCTCCGATCTGCCGGACAGCTATCTGGTCAAGGCCAGCACGCAGCAGGCGACCTATGACATGCTGCGGGCGGCGCGGCAGGTACTCGCGGCGCTTGGCATCACCCCTGGCCCGCTGTTTCTCTCCGGCTGGTCGCAGGGCGGCTGGGCCACCATGGCGTTGCTGCAGAAGCTGGAATCGCTCGGCGAGCCGGTGGCTGCCGCCGGTGTGGCGAGCGGACCAATGGACATCTCGCTGCTGATCAATCGCTGGCTCAACAATCCCCAGCCGGTGGACGCGTCTTATCTGCCGGCCGCGGTTGCCATGCAGATCGAGGCCAAAGCCTATTACAACCAGATGCCGGGGATCGACGCCGTCGCCATCGAGCCGGCCTATCTGGAGGTGGCGCGTGCCTTCTACGCCGGCGATATCGATTATTGGGACTTCGCCAAGCGGACCCCGTCCACGCTCGCCGACTTCATCCGGCAGGAGTTCCGTGACACCATCGCCGCAGGTCAGGGCGCGTACTGGACTCTGCTGGACGCGTCGGAAGTGTATCGTTGGCGCCGCAAGACGCCGGTGCGCAGCTGGTATGGCGGCAAGGACGAGGTGACCCCGCCCGATCTCGCCAAGCTGCCGGCCCTCGCCGCCTCAATCACAGGCGGCGCGCGCTTCGAGGCGCTCGACGCCGGCGACGAGGCCGATCATCGGGGCATCTATGTCTATGCCCTGCTGGCGCAGAAACCGTGGTTCGATTCCCTGCTCGGGACCAGCGGCCAGACCCGTCCCTAGGCCGTGTGGCCCGGCGACACCGGGTGCGGCTCAATGAGACTGTCGTCTTCGGGATATGCCTGCGGCCTAATGGTCGGAGCGGCGGGATTCGAACCCACGACCCCTAGTCCCCCAGGTCGAGAGGCGGTCGCCGTAGCGCGTTGCGATCTATACGGCTTTCAGCTTCCGCTTTCCAGTTCGGGATTTATTTCGGGACTTTGAGAGCTTCTCAAGCCCCTCGCGCAGATCCTCGTCGAGCACATGGGCGTAGCGCACGGTGGTCTTGATGTCCCGGTGGTTGAGGGCCTTCTGCACGAGCTTCAGGTTGCCGGTCTGGCGCAGCAGCTTGGTGCCGAGGTCGTGGCGGAAGTCGTGGAATCGGAAATCGGCCATGCCCGCGCGCTTCTTCATCCGGCGCCAGTAGCTCTTCAGCCCGTCATAGGTCAGCGGCAGGCGCTCGCCCTTCACCAGCCCCTTGGAGCGCACGGTGCGCTGCACGATGTACGTGAACACCTGGTGCGGGTGGTGCCCGCGCAGCGGCCAGAGGAGGGTGCGGATCTCGGCGGTGATGATGGTGCGCACCGGCAGGCTGCCTTTGCCGATGGTCTGGATGACGCCGGCCTCCCAATCCACCTCCTCCCACCGGATGAAGCACTCGGAGAGGCGCAGGCCACTGGCGCGGGCGAAGGCGAAGAAGGGCTCGAGGTCATCGCGCATCTCGGCATCGAGGCGCGTCTCCTCGGCCGGGCGCAGCTCGCGCGTGCGCTCGGTTGGCTCGCGCAGCATGTGGATCTTCCAGTTCGGCTCGCGCGGCAGTTCGGCGCCCCAGGCGCGCTTGGCCCGGTTGAACAGCTTCTTCAGCACCTCGGTGGTGGAGCGGTTCACGGTGGCGGGCGAAATGAAGGGCGCCTCGTCCCCCGCCCATGCGCGATGCCCGCGCCGCCACGCCACCATGTGGGCGACGGCGTCATCGTCGATATCGGCAAGGCGGGTCTCGGCGCCGAAATAGGTGAACAGCCGCTGGAGATTGGTCCATGTGGTGGCGGCGCCGGCGTGGTGCTTGCCGACCTCCTCCCAATAGCGGCTGGTGGCGGCGAGCATGGTGAGCGGGCCGGTGCGCAGCCGCTCCGATTCGCGGACGATCTGCTTCGCCTTCTCCCGCTCGGCGGCCTCTACAAGCTTCGCGGCCTTGAGTGTTTTGGCCTTGGTTGATCCGTGAAAGCGACGACCACGGACCTGGAAGTCGTAGTGGTAGAACGGGGACCCTTTCGGTTGGTAGAGCGACATGGGGCATCCTGTCGGCGCTGGCGCTCGATGAACTCGTCGAGATCGTCATTGGAGAACATTCGGCGGGGCCTCTTCAAGCCCGCACCGACGCGGATGTAACGCAGGCGCCCCTGCTCGACATGATCGAACAGCGTTTTCACCGAGATGCGGAGCGCCTCGGCGGCTTCCTTGGGGGTGAGCAGCGGCGTCATGGCCCCTCCCCGCACCAGTTGCGCCGGCGGGGGCAGTGGCCGCCGGCGCAGTCATAGGGCTCGGCCAGCCCCTCGCTGATGAGGATGGCCGCCACGTCCCGGCCCTGCACCGTGAGACGGGCGAGCGAGCGGCCGTAGCGATCGGGCGCCGGCAGGCGCTCCAGCGTGAGGCAGGCGGCCGGCGCGCGCGCCAGCGGGCCGCAGGCCATGGTGAGCAGATCGTGCAGGCGGGCCTTGGCGCGGTAGCCGAGCGCCCGCTCGCCCTCGCACTGCGCATCCCGCGTTTCCGGCGTGTTGAAGCCGGTGAGGCGGATATGCTCGCGGTCGACGATGATGGTGTCCCCGTCGAGCACATAGATATCCGCCGCCGCCGGCGTGGCGAGCAGGAGGGCGGCGAGAATGGCCGCCGATTTGATGCGCCGGGCCATCAGATGAGGCTCCCTTGTTCGGCCGCTTCGGCCTGTTTGGCGCGGGACGTGTCGATGCGGGCGAGCCTCGCCGCGCCGATGAGCGCCAGCGCGGGGTCACCGCTCGCGATCTGCCGGCGGGCCTCCCATTCCAGCGGGCCCCATCGGTCGGTCTCGATGGCACCGGCCGCGACAGCCTGCGCCCGCTTGACCTTGGCAATGTCAAAATGCACCCACGACGCCTTGCGAAACTGCGGCAGCGAGAGTGTGGGGTGACCTTGCAACCACTTCCGCTGCACCCCGATCCGGTCGGCCATGGCGAACAGTTCGTCGAGCGTGTCCGCCCACATATGGCACATCAGCATGCGTCCGAACGGCCAGACGGCGGGATCAACGAAGACGGTCATCAGCACACCTCGTCGAAATAGCTGTTGAGCATCTGATCGGTGAACGGCGGCGCGGTCGCCAAGAGCGCGGCGGCCTCGCTGGCCTCCCCGCAGCAGACGGTTTCAAGGTCGCGCGGGTGCAGGCCCGACAACCATGCGTCGATCGGCGGAAGAATCTCAGCGGGCTGTTTTGCCATCCAGTCGCGGAGCTCGCGCTTCATCTGCGCCTCGGAGCGCCCGCGATTGATGCCGCCATTGTCGAGTGCGATCAGCAGGGTCGCGCGAGCGAAGCCCGGAAAACGTTCACCGGGTGCGGTCACAGCAGCCTCCCTTGGCTGAGGTGTTCGGGAATCGGATTGGCGAACGGCCGGGCGGCCTCGCCGGGGTTGAAGAAGCCGAGAGCGCCCTTGCACGGCTGGAAGGGCACCGGCGCCGCCTCCGCCATGACGAGGCCGATCGGGCCGAAGAACCACGGCGATTCCATCTCGCGGACGACATCGACGATGCGCGCGCGGCCGACGATGCCGCCCCGCTCGAACTCGTGCGGCTGCGGCAGCGGGATGCCGGGGAAGGTCTCGGCGATCCAGTCATAGCCGTCGCGGTCGAACTTCTGGCCGGCGTGCAGGAGCACATCGCCCCGGAAGCGCAGGCCGGGATTGCCCGGCTGCCAACTGCGATTCTCCACCGGCTTGAAGCCGTGGGCGATGCACCAAGTCCAAGGCTGGATGATCGAGAGCGCGCGCCATCCGCAGGTGGTCATGACTGGGCCTCCCTCCGGCGAGCAAGGCAGGGGGAATCGGCGATCTCGGCGCGCAGCGCATCCATGGCCGGCTTGCCGTAACCCCACAGGTCGCCGTCGCAGATCCATGTGGGCCAAGGGCCGAAGACCGAGGCGGGCACGGGCCGGCCCGAGCGGATGAACGCGGCGATGCACTCGATCAGCCGCCGCAGCGTGCCTCCGTTGCTGAAGTGCCGCCAATGGCCACGATAGGCCACGTAGACGCGGCGGTTCGTGTATTCATCCCGAAGCCACAGGCGGCCCGCGAGATCGATCTCGAACCGCGCGATGCGCCCGCTCCGAGTGTCGTGAAAGAACCGTCGGCCATGGCGGGAGATGGCGGCGATCAGGGCATTGGCGTGGGTGAGGCGCTGGCGCGGCGTTTCAATCGTCATGGCGATCCTCGACGGCCTTGAAGGCCGGCTTGAGCTTGGTCACCTCGGGGCTGTCGTAGAGGCGGTTCACGTGGCCGCAGTGCGGGCAGATGAACCGCCCCTCGCCCTGGCGCCAATAGTCCCCGCCGGTGCAGCCGTGAGGCTCGATGTAGAAGTGCGTCTGGATGAAGGTCAGGTCGCCAATACGGCTGAAGCCGCCGCAGCCTTTGCCGGTGGCGATCTGGCTGGTGCATTGCACCAGCGTGTCGCGCGCCTGCTGCTCAAGGGCGGCCTCACGTGCCGCTATCACGGCGCGGGCGGCTTCCACCTCGGCATCGGAGGGGCCGGCGAGTGCCGGCTGGAAATGGGGGATCCGCGTCATGGCTTCGGCTCCCGCTTCGCGAGCAGGGTGGCGCGGGTGATCTCATAGCCATCGACCACCTTGGCGATGAAATCGCCGACCTCGCGCGGGGCCCACATCGCCCAGATGACGACGATGGTCAGCACTCCCCCGAGGGCAGTCATGACCGCACCTCCGGCAGGGCGTTGTGCTCGACGCCATCGAGCAGCCGTCCGGCGCGGGCTTTGCCGACGCGGATCATCTGATATCCATCCTCGAATACATGGCTGATCGGGACGTCCCCCGTCGCTCCTTTGGCCGTGACGTGTTCACCCCACTGCTTGAAGAAGAACGGGACGCCGGCGGTAGCGCACTGGTCGCGGAGGGACCGCGCCCAATCGGGGTGCATCGGCCGGGCGTTCGGGCCGCTCTCGCCGCCGGCGATGACGAGATCGATGCGAGCCGTCTCCGCCCCTGTGGGGCCGAACTGGAAGCCGCGCAGGGAATCATGCCAGTCCGTTATCGTGCCGCGGGCACCGCGAACCTCCCGCAGAGAGAACAGCTTCAGCGGCCCCAGCAGCGGCTCGGCGGAGACGAAGCGGATGGCGGCGGGGGTGGCGAGCAGATCCGGCACGCGCTCATCGGCGCGGCGCTGATCCTCGGTCGAGACGCCGAGCCAGACATTCGGGAGCGGCCGGCGCGGCCATGCCGGGCGGCCGATCAGTGAGCCCTCTGGAGTCCAGAACCGCTCGTGATCGAAGAAGGGGTTCATGGTCACGTCGTCGATGGCCAGATTGATCCGGTCCCAGCGGTCGCTTGGCCGCTTTTCGGCGGGGATGTCGATGGTCTTGCCGCCACCCAACTGGATCGACCGCGCAAGAGCGGGCTGCCACGTCTCGGCAAAATACTCCCGCATCCGGGTGCTGCGCTTGGTCAGCACCTGATAGGTGTGCTGCGGGGAGAGGGCCATGATGGCGAAGACGCGGTCGATCCACGCGTCGGGCACGTCCTCATGGAGCAGGTCGCCCATGGAGTTGACGAAGATCCGGCGCGGGCGGCGCCAGCGGAGCGGCTGGGTGAGGATGTGCTCGGGCGCCAGCGCGACCTTGCCGCTCCAC
Source organism: Ancylobacter sp. SL191 (assembly GCF_026625645.1). Lineage (NCBI taxonomy): Bacteria > Pseudomonadati > Pseudomonadota > Alphaproteobacteria > Hyphomicrobiales > Xanthobacteraceae > Ancylobacter > Ancylobacter sp. SL191. The sequence continues at coordinate 3,375,378 of NZ_CP113056.1, forward strand.
ACGGCGCCCGCCTTGCCGGGCTGCGTCGTCCCGGCATAGTGCGAACCGGGCTGCATGGCCTCGATCCGCGCCGCCATCTTCATGGCGTAGCAGTTGGTGCAGCCGGGCGAGACCAGGCTGCAGCCGACGATGGGATTCCACGTCGCGTCGGTCCATTCGATGCCGGAGCGGTCAGCCATCGGTGCGGCCCTCCGTGGCCCGCGATGCCGCGGCCTTCTCCTGGGCATGGCAGTCATGAAGGTTCAGGGCCTGCGCGGGCATCGCGAAGCTTGTCGGCTGGGCTGTTAGGCGGCCCTCCGCCAAGGCGATGAGGGCGTTCAGCACCGCGACGACAAGCGCCTTGCCAGGCGTCGGGGCCTGCCCACTGGCTTCGTCCAGCCGATCGCAGTGATTGGGATCAAGCCGATTGATGAAGGCCCAGCCGTCAAAGAGGGTGGTACGGCCACAGCGCCAGTACCAGCCCGGCAAGAGTGCTTCCTTGAACGCGACAGCGGCATCGACCCCTTCTCGGCCAAGCGTGGCGTTCTGAGCCAGCATGGCGTGCTCACCGAAGGCGGCGATGGCGGCATTGTCCGCGCCGCCGATGTAGCCGCCGGCGGCGACGCTGTCGCGGAAATGGAGGAGCGTGGCCTTATCCATGGTCGCGCCCCCTCTCCTTCGGCGCCGGCTCCGGGGCGGCGTGGTTCACGGCGTGCTTGATGGTCGGCATCAGCAGGCCGGCGTCGTTGCGGATGATGCTCACGTCGAGGCTGATCCTTTCGAGGGCCAGGACGTGGGTGCGGCGGATGGGGCGGCGCCCCATTTCGAGCTCGATGAAGGCGCGGCGGCCGAGGCCCATGCGCGCGGCGAGTTCTTCCTGGGTGAGGCCCCAGCGCAGGCGCCAATGGGCAAGGTCAGCCGCTTTCATGGCGGGGCGGCCCTTTCGGCCGGTGCGGGCGCAGGTGCTCGGGCGTGGCGCGCCAGCGGGTCTCCTGCTCGGCTTGCAGGCGGATGAGAGGTCTTCGTCATCCCACTCCGGCCCGGCATCGGCCCGGCCCTTGGTGTAGGCGAGGATGACGAAGGGCAGCATGAAGACGGCGCCGAGCAGGAAGCCCCAGAAGGTGTAGCTGTTGCTCATGCCGAGCCCTCCGGCGCGGCGCTGGCGAGGGCGGGCTCGGGCTGCACGGGGACGAAGCGTGGCTTGTCGCCCGTCACCTCGAGCCGGTAGCGTTCCTCGGTCCATTTGCTGAACCGGACCTCGACGGCGAGCTCGTCATCCAACGCGATGTCATAGAGATCGACGCAGCCGCGCGCGAAGTCCTCCAGCGTGTCGGCAATGTTCTCATGGGCGCCCGCATCGTAGACGCCCGTCCAGTCGCCGGGATCGAAGCCGACAAGGCGGAAGGTGCCGTCGCCGTTGATGATGATGTCGCGCGCGCCGCGCGGCTCGTGCCACATGAACAGCACGTCGGCGCCGGGCTGCACGATCATGCAACCATAATCGACGCGCTCCTGCCGGCCCTTGGGGCCGATGATCCACCCGGCCTCGCAGCGCCCGGCAATCCATTTGTCGGGCGTGCCGAGCCCGGTGGGCATTCTCTCGTCGGCAACGAAGGCGGCCCAGCACAGGCGTTCGGTGTCATACATCGGCGCGGCCCTCCGGCTGCGGGGTGTGGGTGTTGTGGCGGTACTCGCCGCACCAGGCATCGGCCGCGACGGGCGGCCAGACGGCGCTGCGGGCATCGGACTGGCGGGAGAGCACGAGGCGCGGCTCGCGGCGGCGGCAGGCGCCCTGCTCGCGCGCGGCATCGTTCGGGTGCCACCAGACGCAGCTGTTGCAGGTCTGGGTCATGCCGCGCCCTCCGGCTTGGCGGCGGCGCGGTCGAGCCGCTCGATCTCGGCGATGATGAGGGCGCCCGCCCGCACGAGATCGCGGCGGTTGTCCTTCGGTTTCCACCACTGCGCAGCCCACGGCCAGAGCCTCGGGCGCGGCGGAACAAAGGTGAACGCTCCCCGTTCGGCCGGCAGAATGTCGCGAAAGAGTTCCGGCGTCGCATAGCAGGCGGCGGCGAGAGCCAACTCGCCGCTGATGTACTGGTCATCATGCGGGGGTGGGCGGTTTTCAACTTCGATCTGCCGCCGGCGCTCGGCCAGCACATCGGCCGCCGCGCGGCTGATCATGTCCGGCTCGCCCTGGCGCGCCTCGTGCGCCTCTGCCGCCTCCGCGAGCGTCGAGCCGAAGATGTCGCGATAGAGGCGGCACGAAAGCGGCCTGAGCCCGGGCTGGGCTGCCACCACCCGCCATGACTCGATGAGCGTGCGCTCCTTCGGCAGCATGTCGGGTTCGATCTGTGTGCGCGGCATGGGTCAAACCCTCATCGGCATGAGGACGCAGAGCGCGTCGGTGGAGCCGGGGCGGCGGAAGATGGTGGGGCTGCCGGGATCGTTCAGCGCGATCTCGACCTGCGGGGCGTCGTCGGCCTTCAGCACGTCGCCGACATAGCGGCCGTTGAAGCCGATGCTGATTTCGTCATCGGTGAAGGCGCAGTCGATCTCGTCGCGCGCCGAGCCGGATTCGGGGTTGGTGGCCTCCAGCACCAGGCCGCCGGTGGCGAAGATGAACTTCACGGCCTTGCCGCGATCGCTCGACAGGGTGCCGACGCGATCGGCGGCGGCGGCGAGTTCCGCGCGCGCGACAGTGGCAAGCCGGGCGTTGCCGAAGGGGATGACGCGGCCATAATCCGGGAAGGTGCCGTCGATCAGCTTGGTGACGACGCGCACGCCGCCATGTTCGGCCGCGAGCTTGGTGGTGGACACCTCAATGTGCAGCGGGTTCGCACCCGCCTCCTCCGCCAGCCGCTTCACCTCGCCAACCGCCTTGCGCGGCAGGATCACGCCCGGCATGTCCTCGGGGATCGGGGCGCCTTCGCCCGGCAGGCGCACCAGCGAGAGGCGGTGCCCATCCGTCGCCACCAGCGTCAGCCGGGGATCACCCTCGGGCAGCGCGGCCCGGTGGATGAAAATGCCGTTGAGGTAATAGCGGGTTTCCTCGGTGGAGATGGCGAATTCCACCCGGCCCAGCGCCTCGGCAAAGGCCTTGCCGGGCAAGGCCAGCTTCACGCCCTCGGGCGCGGCGGTGAGGTCCGGGAAGTCGGTCACCGGCAGGGTCTGCAGCGAGAACCGCGAGCGGCCGGCGCGCACCGTGAGGGTGCTGCGGTCGCCGGTGACTTCAAGCTGGATCTGCGCGCCCTCGGGCAGCTTCTTGACGATGTCGTGCAGCGTGTGGGCGGGCGCGGTGATCTCGCCCGGCGTGGCCACCTGCACCGCCTCCTCCCACAGGCTCTGGGTGATCTCGATGTCGAGATCCGTGGCGGTGATGATGAGCCGGCTGCCTTCCGCCTTGAGGCGGAGGTTTGCCAGGATCGGGATGGTGTTGCGCCGCTCGACGACCCGGTCGGCGCGGCCGAGCGCGGCGAGGAAGGGGGCGCGTTCTATGGTGAGTTTCATCGCGAGGTTTCCGGGTTGAGGCTGGGCGGGGAAAGAGCCGGGCGGCGCTCACCCGGGACGCCGGGCGCGCGGGGCATGGGGAACCCTCGGCGGGATGCCTCGTTCGCCAGTCGCACATTGCGCTGCTTGACGATGGTGCCGCGCTCGCTGTCGCCGCGCTGATGACCTTCGATCCAGACCCAGTACGGGGCGATCACCCCGTCGATCAGCCGCCAGTGCCCGATGACCTGGTGCATCCGCATCCCGGCGAAGCTTTCCGCCGTTTTCAGCACGCCGTTGTGCATGGCGGCGCGCGGAATGATCATCTCCACCTGATTGAAGGAAAACACCGGCTGGCCGCGCTGGGCGCGGCGGCGGATGAACGCGCGCTGCGCGCTGCCGCCGTCAGGCCCCGGCTCAATCCGCCGCGTGGTCGCGGTATGGGGCGAGGCGAGTGCCATCAGTGCCCCGATCACCTGGTGCGTCCACAAGGCCCAGTCGTGCAAATTGGTGTAACCGGCTGCGGCGAGGGTCTGGATGTAAGTCGAGGAGATAACCCTCATTTCGCCGGGCCATTCGTCGAGGTCCATCGTCGCGATGTATCGAGCACCGGCGCCCGGAACATCGGCAAAGCCATGGACGCTTCGGCCTCGCACCAGCCACGCGCCGAGGCCGCTCATCTCGACCCATGCGAGATCGCAAGGCGTCGGAATGCGGTCGATGTCGCGGAGCCTGGATTTGATGATCTGCTCCCGGCAGCGCAGGATCTGTGTTGCCGCTTGATCGAAGACGAACCGCTCGCACTGCGGTGATTGAACGATCGCCGAGGCATGGTTTACCGCCGGCATCTTCAGCAGTTCACGGGCGAGGGCTTCCCCCCGGCCGTTCGGTATCTGGCTCAAGAGCTTGTCGGAGAGAAGCTTCATGGTCGTTTGCCTTTGCGGGAGGCCGGAAGAAAGAGCCGGGCGGCGGGGAGGAGGTCGCCGCCCGGATGAGGCGGCTCAGAAGTCGAACTTGCTGGCGTCGACACCGAGCCGGGCGGCGAGCTTCTTGAGCACCTCCTGCTCGGCCGGTTCGAGATCGCCGTCGGCATTCGCGATATCGAGCGCGATCAGGTAGGCGTCCTCGGCCATCTGGCTGCCGTTCGGGCGGCTCTTGATGTCGTCCAGTTCCCGCGCCAGCAGCTGGCGGCCGGAGGTTTCCTTCGCCCGCTTGAACATGGTGTCAGCGGTCTGCTCGATGATGTTCGACTGGTAGAGCTTCGACAGAGTCGGGTGGTTCTGAACGATGGACACGACCTTGCGGCGCTCGCTTTCCTCGATGTCGCCATCGGCGGCGGCGACCAGCGCCGCGGCGGCGCAGACCGCCTCGAGGAAATCCTTGTTCTCGCCGTACTCGGCTTTCACTTCGCGGGCGCCGGCGCCCATGGCGCGCTTCAATGCACCGAACATTGTGGTAGTCTCCGGTTTGTCAGGTTGTGCGGCGTTCCGCGCCGCGCGGTCACTTCAGGTTCGGCGGGCTGCCCACCTGCCGAACCTGCTCCCGGCCCAGAAAACGAGGCCGGTCCAGGCGCCGCCCAAGATCATCTCAGGCAGATTGTTGATGACGGCGATCCACATGCGCGTGGCTCCTCGGCTCATGCTTCGCGTGGAAGAAAGAGCCGGGCGGCGACGGGGCATGCGCCGCCCGGCAGGTACGCCGCCGCCCCGTTACGGCGCCGGCGGGAGGAACGGGATCAGGCCTCGGGAGCGCCCTCGAAGGTGGGCAGGCCGGTGCCCTTGCCGGCCTCGAGCAGATCGTTCTGCACGCGGGTGCGGAGCCAGAATTCCCAGCGGTAGAGCTGATAGAACCAGGTCACGGCGCCCTGCCCCGCCCGGTAGCGGATGCGGGCCGGAATGCGCACCACATCGCCGTCGACGAAGGGCGGCAGCTGGATCATGAAGATGCCGGGAATGTCGATCGGCTCGCCCTTGCCGTTCATGTGCTCGGTCTCGAACACCATCTGGCGCTCGCCGCTCTGCAGGCGGACGGCGCTCTTCATCTTCGCGCCGACAAAGACTTCGAGGCTGTGGGAGAGCTCGATCAGCTCATTCGGCAGGGCGAAGCGTTCCTTGAACAGCGGCTCGTACTCGGTGCGCTCCGAGTCAAAGGGCGCGGCCAGTTCGGCCGCGTGCTCCTCGAGGAACTCGGCGAAGGCCTGCTGCTCCATCGACTTGCCGTTGCCGCCGACCCACGCCTTGAATTCCTCGGTCAGCGGGAAGCCGTACTCCACGCGGTGCTTCTGGAAATCCGGCGCATGATCGACGGCGTGATAGTCGATCACCGCCGTGAGCTTCGGGTTGGGCCAGCCGGTGGCCGCGAAGATAGCGCTGTTGGCCGTCTTGTGGCGGTTCACCAGATCGACAAAGCTTTCCAGCGTCTCGACCTTCGCGGTGCCGCGAATGGCCTTCGGAGCCTGTCGATACCGCTCGATCTCGTCATGAACGCTGACCAGGCGCTGCTGCGCCGGATCCCAGAAACCGGGCACATTGGGCGGCAGGCCGGGGCCGAGGCCCTCGGTGTTGATGGTGACGGGCTGAGCGCCGGCCGCCCTCGCCGCCATGTCGGCAATGAGGCTGACAGCGGAGGGCGTGGGGAGATCGTTCTTCGTGACGGCAGCGGACAAGGTGTCCTCCTGTTGCGGGCGTGAAGGGGGAAGGCGTCAGGCCGGCTCGGCCGAGCGGCGGCGCTCGCCGACCTCGGAGGGGCCGCCGAACATGTCGGCCTGGCTGGGGTGCTGGACGGAGAGGCCGCCATCGACCACCCAGAACGGGGTGGAGGTGAAGCCCTTCTCCTCGGGCAGCTTCGCCTTGACGGACGGCTTCATGTCGATGCGGTCGCCGAGCTTGGTGAAGTCGATGGAAAGGGTGAGCGTGCCCTTGGCCTTTTCCTCGGGATGCTGCTCCAGCGCCTCGATCAGGCGCTGCATCTCGGCGTTGACCTTCTCCTCGAAGCGGCCCTTGTTCGAGAGGCCGAGCGCCTGAAAGACGCTGCGAATGACGCGGGCGGACATGGTGGCTCCTTTGCGGCTCCGGTGCCGGCTGGTGGGCCGCGCGGGCCCGGTGGTTTCAGGTACAGAGGGTGAACAGGTCGCCCGCCAGCGTGCCCGGCGTGGCACCCTTCGCGGCGGCGCGCTCGCGGCGGCGCTGCTCGGCAAGCTCCACCTCGAGCAGGCGGGTGGTGGCGCGCTTGAGCTGCTGCGCCACGGCCATGCGCGGGGCATGGGCCTTGCGGCGGGCGGCGAGTTCCTTGGTGAGCCGCGCGCGCTTGGCAGCGATGTGAGCGTGGGTGGAGGTGGTCACCGCCCCCTCCCCGTCCCGTCGCGCAGGCTGGGGAGCAGCTTGGCGAACTCGCTGTAAAGCTCGGCGGCGGCATCGCCTCGCGACATCGGCTTTTCGTGGAGCCGCAGCGGCGGGGGGCTCTTGATGGGCACTGCCCATTCCCGCCGGCAATCGGCGAGAAAGTCCCGCCGCTCGGTGTTGAGCGCCACCAGATCGCAGACGGTAACGAAGCCCTGCTGATCGTTGGTCGGCGGCGCAAGGCCGGCGGCTTGCCAGATCGCGCGGTCGTGCCGGCGCTTCAGTTCCTCGCGGGCGCTCCACTCGCGGTCGCGCTCGGTGGGGCCGAACATCTCGTCTGCCACGCGCGCCTGCGCCTGCGTTACCGGGGTGATCTGGCCGCCCAGCACCCATTCGTGCCCGTCATGCAGCGCGACATAGGCAAGCAGCGTCGGGGTGGCGTGGCGCTGGCGCGCGGCCTTGAGCGCGATCAGCGTGTGATGCGCCACGGTGATCGGGTGCAGCGCGTTGCCGCCGTAACGGTTGATGTTGGCCAGCACGTCCGCCATTTCGCGGAAGTCGATGTCTTCCGCGCGCGGGTTCACCAGATCGATCGCGCGGCCGCGCAGCGATTGCGCCCAGGGCTCGGCCCGGCGGGTCGGCGGCTCCTCGACCGCGACGGTGCGGGCGAGCGTGGGGGAAAGGGCGGCGCTCATGGCTGCCCTCCGTCGAGAATGTAGGCCATTTTCAAAGTGGCGGCGGCCAGGGCGACGGCGGGGTCTGCCGCGTTAACCAACACAGAAGTTTGCACATCAGCACCGACCATCAGATGACCGTAGGCCTCCCGACGGCCCTTTGCGGACACGCTCCATCTTGCTTCGGGGCACAGGTTCACAAGAAGATCGAGAGCGGCTTTCAGATCTCCGTGAATGGTGGCTTTTTCCAACCGCTCGGAAGCATACGAACCAAGCAATCCCCGGGTTTCCTTCTGGTGAAGGCGGAGATCGTGGCCCTGCTCAACCATGGACGCGAGGCGGCGAAGTGAGAAACCACTGTCATTCTTCGAGTCGGAGCGTTCCGGGCCAAAAACATAGCCCAGCGCCGCCGCAATAATACTTTGAAGCGTTTGGCCCGTTCGCTTGGTAACTTCCCGCAGTTCGTGAAGAAGCTCGGGCTGCAGGCGAATGCCGACATATTGGCCCCCATCCATCGCCGGCGCTTCAGCGGCGTGGCCTTCTTGTGTCTGGAGAAGGGCCCAGCACGCGCGGCTAATGACCGTGGTGACGCTGGTGCCGCTGGCTTTGGCTTCTTCTTCAAGGAGCGAGCGATAATGCGGCGAGACCTTGAGTCTGAACTGCGGATAGTGCCGAGCCATCTCACACCCCTCCGCCGATGGCCGACCACACCAGCACCGCGCCGACAAAAAGGGCGAGGGCGCCGAGGGCGGCGAGTTCTTCGCAGAGCCAGCCGATCATTGCCCCCTCCCCTTCGCGCGGCTGGCCGCTTCCGGGATCGTGGCGAAATCCTTGCCGGCGATGCGGAAGCCGCGCTGCAGCTTGCGGATGGAGGAGGAATGGCCAGGGTGCACACGGCGGGTGCGCAAGAAATTCGCGCCCGCTTCAACGCCGGCATTGCGCCGGTGCATTTTGCGGTTGCGCACCTTGCCGCACTTGAGCCGGGCGATCATCCGCTCGACATCCGTCTTGTCGAACGCAAACTGTGAGGGCAGAGGAAACATCACGCGGCCTCCGGCAGGCTCTGGCTGTCGCGCGCGGCGGCGGCCGTGTTGTAGGCGCGCACGGCGCATTTGATCGCCTCGGCAAGCTGTGCGGCCTCGAGCGCGAATTCGGTGATGATGTCGGGCGCCAGCCCCTCGCGGGCCAGCATGTCGGCATCGGCGGACAAACCCGCCTCCTCCGCCTTGAGGAACAGCATCGCTATGCGGTCCACCGGCGCGCCATTATGCGCCGGGGCCTGATCCTGCTCGATGGCCTCGAAGGTGCCGGCGACGCGGATGGCGATATGCATGGCCGTCGTCCAGTCCTCATGGCTGAACAGATGACCGTTGATCGTCAGGCCGGGGCGATGGGCGAGGCTCGCCGTGGTGCGGAAATCAGCCGCGCGCAGGCAGGTGGCGAGCTTGAGCGCCAGGCCCATGCGCTGAAAGCGCGAAAGGCCCTCACCCGAGGGCGTGGCGATGTCATGCCGGCGGAAGAAGCCGGCCAGGCTCGACTGGTGGAAAGCGGGGTCGGGGAAGTCCATGCGTCGGCTCCCAATCGGTGCGGATTGGGGAAACCGTATAGCGGGTTTTTACCCGCGTCAACATCAAAAGCGGGTTTTAACCCGCCTTGGCGCGACGGCTTGCCGTGGTTGAATACGGTCAACTAGGGGTGGCGCCGATGCTTCGCTTTCACATCAAGGGGTCCGCGACGAAGCCTTATCGCGTGACCTTCGAGGGGCAAGGGCTTGAGTTGCGGGCGTTCTGCACCTGCCCGGGCTTCGATCGCGGCGGCCACTTCTGCAAACACGCCGCCGCGCTGCTGAATGGCGAGTGGGAAGCCGTCGTCGAGGGGCGCGAGGCGCTGGCGGAGCTTGCCGCCCTGTCGGAGGGCTCGCCACTGAGGGAGCGGGCGGCGACCTACAAGCCCTCGCGCAGCAAGGTGGTGCCGGTAACCGGATTCGCCAGCTTGACTGATGTTCACGCGGCAATGGCCGGGAAATGGGCCGAGGCCGGCTATGCCTGCTCGCTGGAAGATGGGTTCGACGGCGCAATCTTCCTGCGAATCGGCCGCCCGTTCAAAGGCGGCGGCATCAAGAAAGCCGGACAGTTGGTTCTGTCCTATGAGCCGTGGACGCTTGAGGTGGTGGAGACTTCCGAGGGCGAGTGGGAGGAGATTAGCAAGCCGTCCGTCAAGTTCTGGCGGGTTGAGGCCGTCCGCAAGAAGGTGGCCTATACCACGCTCGACCGTGCCCTGGCCGCGCTAGGCGAGAAGCTACACGCCAAATAGGTCGTTCATCGTCATCACCCGGTGCATCTGCAGGATGAACTTCTCGGGGATTTCGATCATCGCTTCGGGATTGAGCTGCTTGAGCACCACGGCCGAGGGCGTGCGCTTGGCGAGGATCTTGATGTAAGCCTGGCCTGGGTCGTCATCATGAGTGCGGGTAACCACGATCACGCTGTCGCCGATCTGGGGCCGCTGGCGCGGATCGATGAACCGCAGGTCGCCATGGGTGTGCATCGGCTCCATGGACAGGCCGCTCACATAAAGGGCGTAGATGTCCTTCCGATCCGCCAAAGCGGGCGGGCGGCGCACATAGTCCACCACTTCGGGTTCCAGCGAGAAGCCCTCCACCTTGCGGATGATCGAGCCGGCGGCCGTGCCCATCACCGGCACGTTGCGCTGAAAGGATTTGACGAACGGCGCGGCAATGTCGGCATCCTCGACGCTGCTGGCCGCTGCGGGGTCAAACGGCATGGTTGGCGTGTCGGCGCCGTTGGTGCCGTTGCCGGTCGGCGTCTCGCGCGAGATGCCGGTGTCTTCCTCGCCCTCGCCGGTGAGCAGCCATTCCGGCGTGGTGCGCAGCACGGGCGCGAGCTTGCGAAGGGTGCGGGTCGACACGCCGGTCTGCGTGCCCTTTTCCAGCCCGACGCGGATCGAGCGGACAATGTCCGTCTTCAGCTCCCGCTTGACGGTGTATTCCGTCAGCTTGAGCTGCTTCATTCGGCGTTGAATCCGTTGGAAAATTTCGTCGCCTTCGCTCATGGAGCGGGACGATACCCGCGTTTTTTCCTGCGTGTTAGCGCATAAAAACCCGCTTTCGGTGATTGACATAGCGGGTTTTTCCCCGCAACTTGCCGTTGCCATGACACTCATCTCCCAGATCCTCGCCGTCGCCGACGTGTTCTGCAGTGCCCGCCGCCTGTCACAGGCGCGGGTCTCGACACTCGTTTTCAACGATGGAAAGCGGCTGGCGCGGCTCGCGGCGGGGCGCGATCTCAATACCGGCAGCTACGAGTCGGCGATGGCCTGGTTTTCGTCGAACTGGCCGGCCGGCGCGGCCTGGCCTTCTGCCGTTCCGCGCCCCGCCGTGCGTGTGGAGATGGTCCGGCCTTGGTCATCCGCCACGAAGTCGGATGAGGCCGCGTGATGGCTCGTCTTTCCCCTCCCCGCCTCCAGCCGCAGCAGGCGCTCCAGCGCCCGGCGCAGCTTTTCGCGCGGGGTGGGTTCCGTTCCGCGCGTATCGAAGAGTTGCAGCTTCATGTTCGTCCCCCGCCCTGCGGCCCGCCGTGATCTGACGGGCTGAACTGACCACGACACGACCCTTTCCCCCTCCGGGAAAACGCACGGCGTTTTCCCGCGTGAGCCCTCTTGACCATTTTCCGAGGTGCATCATGGCCGAACGCGCCATTTCCGAAGCGTGGTTTCATCGCATCAAGGCGGCGACGCGCGACCTGGTGAAGGCCTGCGGCGGCATCGAGCGCGCGGCCGAAATCTCCCATGTGGGCAAGAGCACCGTGGGGCGCTGGCAGCACGCCGGCGAGGAAGACATCATCCCGCTGCCCGCCGTGATCGCGCTCGAAGCCGATTGCGACCGGCCTTACGTGACCCGTGTGATGGCCGACCTGAACGGGCGCGGCCTGACCGACCCGGAGGCCTCGCGCGAGGCGGCGGGCTGCCTGATGGCCCGGCACAACGCGCTGATGGGCCAGTTCACCGCGCTCACCACCGAGGTGCTGGCCGCGAAGGCGGATGGGCACGTCTCCCCCGCCGAGGCGGAGATGGTGGACCGCGCCGCCGCCTCGCTCGAGCGCAATCTCGCCGACTTCCGCGCCACCTGCGCGGCGAAGAAGGCCGGCGCGCCGGACGATGGCGCTGGCATCACCCGCCTTCCGCGCCGGGGGTTTTGATGCGCGCCCCCTTCTCGCCCGAGGAAGACACGCGGCTCGCGGCGCTGTTCGCCGAGGGTTTTTCGGATTCGCAGATCGCCGCGAAGCTGGGCGCCGAGGGCTTCCCCAAGCGCTCGCCCAATTCCGTCATCGGCCGCCGGCACCGCAAGGGCATCGTCGATGCCGCGCGGGCGCGTCAGGTGACGCCTCTGCCGAAGGTGGAACGGCGGGCACCGCCCAAGGCCGTGGCCACGCGCACCGCCGCCGCCGAGGTGAAGCGGCTGGCAGGGCGGGCGCGCGATCTTGGCATGACCAACCTTGCGGCGGAGATGGAGCGCGCGGGCCGCGACCCCGGCGAGGTTCTGGCCGTGGCTGCCACTGCCGAGGCGCGCCTTGCCGATTGTCTCGCGCTCACGCCCGCCAGCCTGCCCGCGCCGCCGGACCTTCGGCGCGGCATCCCCTTCCTCGGCGCACCGAATGAGGCCTGCCGCTTCCCGCTCTGGGCGGATGATGCCCGCCCTTCGGTGGAGGCGATGCGCATTTGCGGCGCGCCGGTGCGGCCCGGGCGGCCCTATTGCCCGGCCTGCTGCGCCCTTGCCTATGTGCCGGTTGATCCGCGCCGGGAGCGCGCCCGGCAGGCGGCGCAGGACGAGCGGACGGCGCGCCGTCGCACGCAGGCATGGAGCGCGGCATGAGCTCCTCTCATCGCGGCACGCGCCGCTGCCTCGCCCCCGCCGGATGGACGCCGGAGATGGATGCGCTGCTGGCTGATGGGCTGGCGCAGCGCCTGACCTATCGCGCCATTGGCGAGACGATGCGCGCCGCCGGCTTCGGCGACCGCTCGGCCGACGCGGTGCGCGAGCGCGCCAAGCGGCTGGATCTGGTCGCGACCGATGGCCTGACCGAAGTCCCGCTGGATTGCCGGCGCAGCGGGGCGGACCCGCTGCTCGCCGCGCTGGCGCGGGCGCATGAGACGCCGCCGGCCGACGTGCCGGTGGTGATGACCAGCGTGCCGGTGAATGGGCGCCTCCTCGTGCCGGTCAGCGGCGGCGCCGGCAGCCCGGGCGCGCTCTGCGCCGAGGGCGGGCAAACGGCGAAGGGGTGGTGAGCATGGACGGATGGCAGGATCTTGAGCCCGAGGTGAAGGCCGCGCCCGTGTCGGCGCCGGTTCGGTTCGGCTTGCGCGTGATGGCGAAGGGCCGGGCGCGCGGTGTCGTGCTGGTACGCCGGGAGGTGGTCACCGCTCTGGCCATGAGCACGCACCGGGTTGATGTGCGTCTCGGAACCGGCGCCAACACCCATCTGCTCGCCATCGTCCCGAGTGACTCGGGCCGGTTTGAGCTGCTGGAGATGGGCACGGCGAAGGGCGGCGGCACCTTTCGCGTGATGCTCCCCCACATTGACAAGTGGCCGAACACGAACTTCTCGGTCATGGCGGTCGGGCACGAGATTCAGGAGCAGGGCAAGAAGCGCATCCTGGTCGTGAAGCTGCCTCCCGTGTGCTGGGATGCCGCAACCCGCGAGCGGGCATTGAAGGCCGCGTCCGTCCGCCCTTCGGGCCCACGGAGCTGACATGCTCGCCCGCACGCGCCGCCCCATCCTCATCATCCGCCGCCGCCCGTGGCGCCGCATCGTGCCCGTGGTGCGGGCGCTGGCCGCGCGCGGCATGTGGCGGCGCGAGATCGCCCGGCGGCTGCGGATTTCCGATGGGTATGTCACCCGCGCCCTCACGGCGGGCGGCGGCGTGTGGAGCCCGGCGGAGTGGGAGCGGCTGACCGCCGCGCACAGAGCGGAGATGCGGCGGTGAGTGACATCTGCATTCTCGACGGCCGGGTGATGATCCACCTCGGCGACGTGCGCGCGCGGCTGGCCGCGATGGCGCCGGACAGCGTGGATTGCGTCGTCACCAGCCCGCCCTATTGGGGGCTCCGCGACTATGGCGTTGACGGCCAGATCGGGCTGGAGCGGACGCTCGGCGAGCATATCGATGTCATGCTCGAGGTGTTTCGCCTCGTGCGGCGGGTGCTGAAGCCATCAGGCACGCTCTGGCTCAACTATGGCGACTGCTACGCCACCAGCCCGAACGGGCGCTCGGCTGCGGCCACGAAGGCCGCGGGTAAGGATGACCGGACTTTCCGGGACAAGCCGTTCTCGACCATTGGGCCGATCTATGATCCGGCCGGTGGTGCAAAGGGCGGCGGCGTTCGCGGCGAGAACAAGGGTAACGCCAACGACACACCGAGCGGTCGCATCGTCGCCGGTGGCGTGCTCAAGCCGAAAGACCTCTGCATGGTGCCGAACCGGCTCGCCATCGCCCTGCAGGAAGATGGCTGGTGGGTGCGCTCGGAGATCATTTGGGGCAAGCCGAACCCGATGCCGGAAAGCGCCCGCGACCGGCCGGCTACCGCGCATGAGAAGGTGTTCCTGCTCTCCAAGGCAGAGCGCTATTTCTTTGACTCGAAGGCGGTTCGGCAGGGTGCAGCGCCTGCATCGCTCGCACGCTGGGCGCAGGACGTTGACGCCCAGGCCGGCTCGGAGCGCGCGAACGCCGGGCAGCGACGCACCGCGCCCATGAAAGCGGTCGGCGGCCCTCGAACCAAACAGGGCGATATCGCCAGCAGTGCCGCAAGTGCGGGCGCATCGAGTGGTCGCCGCATGGCTGGCTTCAATGAACGCTGGGATGCACAGGAGAAGGTCCGCGCCTCTGCCGTCGCATCCCCGCGCCATGCCGGGCACATCAACCACACCGGCATAGAGGCCACTCCGCGCGGGCTTGGCCGCAACCTGCGCAACTACGAGCCCGCGCCGCTCGGTGTCTGGCCCGTGGCGCCGCAGCCCTTCTCCGACGCCCATTTCGCAACCTTTCCGCCGGAGCTGGCAGAGCGGTGCATCCTCGCCGGCTGTCCGAAGGATGGCCTGGTGCTCGACCCGTTCGGCGGCGCCGGCACCACGGGCCTTGTCGCTGCCCGCCACGGGCGCCGGGCGGTGCTGATCGAACTCAACCCCGACTATGCCGAGATCGCGCGCCGGCGGATCGAGCTCGACTGGAAGGTGCCTCAGGCGCCGGCATCGGTCGATTTCGGCCCGCTCTTCGCGGCGCCCGTCCAGCCGGAGGCCGCGGAATGACGCGCAAGATTCTTGTGGCCGACCTTCTCTGCGGCGCCGGCGGTTCGTCGACCGGTGCGGAGCGTGCGCTGATCGATCTCGGCTACAACGTCGAGGAGATAATCCTCACCTGTGTCAATCACTGGCCGACGGCGATCGACACTCACACCCGCAACCACCCGCGCGCCCGGCACTTCGTGCAGGACATCGCGACCGTGCGCCCGCATCTGCTGGTGCCGGAGGGTTATCTCGACCTGTTGATGGCTTCTCCGACCTGCACCCACCATTCGGTGGCGCGCGGCGGTAAGCCGACCAGCGACCAGCAGCGCAGCGACCCCTGGCACATCATCACCTGGCTCACCGAGCTCCGGGTGACGCGCATCATCATCGAAAATGTGTGGGAATTCACCGGCTGGGGGCCGGTCGACCCGAAGACGGGCAAGCCCATCGCGGCGCGAAAGGGCGAGTATTTCTGGGCGTGGATCAATGCCCTGAAGGCGCTCGGCTTCGAGGTGGAGTGGCGCAAGCTGAACGCCGCCGACTATGGCGACGCCACCACGCGCTCGCGCTTCATCCTGATGGGGCGCTCCGACGGGAAGCCGATCCAGTGGCCGACGCCGACGCACAAGCGCCGGGACGAGGCGGCCGAGGGTCTGTTCGCGGCGATGGATACGCGCAAGCCCTGGCGGCCGGCGCGCGACATCATCGACTGGTCGATCAAGGGCCGGTCGATCTTCAACCGCAAGAAGAACCTCGCGCCGAAGACGATGGCCCGCATCTATGCCGGCGCGGTGAAACACGGCTGGCCCGAGCCCTTCCTCGTCATCCTGCGCAACCATATGGCCGGGCAGAGCGTGGATGGCCCGCTGCCGACGATCGCGGCAAATGGCACCCATATCGGACTGGCGCAGCCGGTGCTGCTGGAGCCCTTCATCCTGTCGCAGGCCTCGGGCGGCGCGCCGCGCTCGGTGGCCGAACCGATGCCGACGCAGACGACGGGCGGCGCCGGCGGCGCCCATGCGCTGATCTCCCCCTATTACGGCTCCGGCTCGGGCGAGACGTGCACCGGCGCAGAGGAGCCGCTGCCGACGGTCACCACCAAGGATCGCTTCGGGCTTGTCGTCCCCGTCACCCAATCGGGCGGCGGCGCCACGGCGCGCGATGTCGCGCAGCCCATTCCGACGCTCACCACGGCCAAGGGCGGCGAGTTCGCCGTGGTCATGCCGGTGACGCACCATGACGGCAGCGACCGCGTGCGCGACACTTCTGAGCCGCTGCCGACCATCACCGGCGCCAACCGGGGCGAACTTGCCTTCATCGCCGCGCAGTTTGGCGAGCGCGCGGGGCAGGCGCCGCGCGTGCATGACATCGACGATCCGGCGCCCACTCTATGCGCCAGCGGCCGGGTGAACCTCGTCTCGGGCGAGGTGGACGGGCGGCAGTACGACATCCTGTTCCGCATGCTGGAGCCGCACGAGCTCGCCGCCGCCATGGGCTTCAACACCGAAGACCAGGCCTATGAGTTCGCCGGCACGAAGACAGAGCAGATCAAGCAGATCGGCAACGCCGTGAGCGTGGCGAAGATGAAGGCGTGCGTCGGCGCGATCATGGCCGACGCGGCGCCCCGGCGCCGGTCGCGGCCAATCGAGTTTCGGGAGGCGGCGGAATGATGCGCCCTATCTTCGCCCTGGTCCTCGGCTCGGTGGCGGCCCCGCTTTCCATCGGCATGGGGCTCATTGTGCAGGCCCTCTTTCCGGGCCTCGCCGGCACCATGGCGGGCATGATCGGCGGAGCGATCACCCTTCCCTTGCTGGTGGCGCTTGTGGGGATGGCGCGCTCATGATCTCCGAAGCTGCCCTCGCGGATCTGCGCCGCCGCAACCCGGTCGCCGAGGTGGCCGGCAAATGGGTCAGCTTGCGCAAATCCTCCTCGCCGAAATGGCAGATGGCCGGCCCGTGCCCGATCCACTCCTTGAAGCCGCACGCCAAGGATTCGACCGCCTTCGTGTGCGATGCCGAGCGCTGGGTATGCGCCGGCTGCGGCAAGGCCGGCGACGTCATCGCGCTGGTGATGGAGCGCGAGCACAAGAGTTTTCCCGAGGCCGTCGAATGGCTCGGTGGCGTCCAGGATGTCGACCCAGCGGAGGAGGCCCGGCGCGCGGCGGCGGCGGCTGAGAAAAAACGCCAGCAGGATGCCGCGACCGCGCGCTACCGCGAGGAGGAGCGCGAGCGGCTGCACCGCTGGTGGAAGCACGGCCAGCACTGGCGCGGCACGCCGGTGGAGACTTATCTGCGCGAGGTTCGCGGCGTGGAGATCCCCGCCACGGCGCGGCTGCGCTACCGTTTCGACACGCCCTTCACCGTGGTGGACGGGAAGGATGAATGGGGCAACGTGCTGTACCGCGTGATCCATCGCGGCCCGGCCATGCTGGGCGCCATCACGGCGCCGGACGGCCGGTTCTCCGGTCTGCACATCACCTGGCTGGATCTCGCACGGCCCAAGGGCAAGGCGGTGATCGTCGACCCGAAAACGGGCGAGGTTCAGCCGGCCAAGAAGATGCGCGGCACCAAGCAGGGCTGCGTGATCGAGCTGCTGCGCTGCGCCAGCCCGCACATGCTGGTGGCGGGCGAAGGTATCGAAACCGTGCTGTCGGTCTACACCGCCCGGCTGCGGCGGGGGCTGTCGATGGACGGCATCGCCATGTGGGCGGCGGGCGACCTCGGCAATCTGGCGGGGGCGGCGGCGATCGGCTGCTCGGAGCGGCATCCCGACCTGAAGGATGCCGCCGGCCGCACGCGGCGCGTGCCCGGCGCCACCCCCGACTTCGACCGGCCGGCCATGGTGGTGCCCGACAGCGTGGGCGACCTGCGGCTTCTGGCCGATGGCGACAGCGACCCGTTCTCCACCCGGCTGGTGATGGACCGCGCCGTTGCGCGCCACGCCCGGGAGGGCCGGCGCATCAGCGTGGCATGGCCGCAGCCGGGCCTCGACTTCGACGATATGCGCCGCGCGGCGCGAAACGCTGGCCAGCCGGCGGAGGTGGCGTGATGGACGACAAGCCGATCATCAACCCCGATGACGCCATCCTCGCCGCCGTGTTCCCGGAAGAGGCGGGCGCGCCCCCGGCTTCCCCCACGGGCGACGATCCGCGGCTGGGGAGCCAGGCGGAAGGGTGGGACAGCGCGCCGGAAAGCCGGGCGCCTGCCGACAACCCGTATGACGATGAGGACGGTGAGGACGGCGGCGACCCGCCTTTTGATGGCGATGACGCCCCGCCGCCCGGCTTCTCGCCGCAGGACCCGGCGCTGCTGGCATGTGCCGGCGAGCCACAGAACGACATCGGCAACGGGCGGCGGCTGCGCCATCGTCACGGTGCGGACCTCGCCTATGTGCCCAATCTCGGCTGGCATCGCTGGGACGGACGGCGCTGGTTTCGCGCGGAGGATGACGAGGACGATGTGCGCACCCTCGCCCACCATGCCTCGGAAGCCATCATGCTTGAGGCCTTCGTCATGGCGCCGACGCCAGCCGAAGCCGAGGCCATCACACGGGCGCAGGAGGCCGCGCTGCGGGTGGAGGAGATTCCGCACGAGATCAACGATCTCGACGACCAGGAACTGCCGAAGCGGGAAAAGGGGCGGCGCAGCTTCCAGCTGAAACGCGAGATGGCGGCGGCCAAGACCATCGTCGCACGCGGGCAGATGGCGGCGAAGGCCTGGGCCACGCGCAAGGCGCAGCGCCGGCGCTTCGCCACAGCGTCCGGCAATGCCGGCAAGCTGGACGGGATGCTCGGCGAGGCGCGGCCCTATCTGGTGCGGTCGCTAACCGAGCTCGACGCGGACCCTATCGCCTTCAATGTGCTGAACGGCACCCTTGTCTTCCGTCAGGTCGAGGAAGCGGATCTGGAATGCCCGGATCCAGACGAGGTGCGCACCCGCAAGGTCTGGCGCTTCAGCATCCTCCCGCATGAGCGGCGGCGGATGATGACCAAGCTCGCCCCGGTGTTCCATTGCCCGGAGGCAGGCGCCCCGGTGTTCCACGCCATGATGGAGCGCATCCTGCCGGACAAGACCGTGCGCGACTATCTGCAGCGCTTCTTCGGCTACTGCCTCACCGCGCTCACCACCGAGCAGATGTTCTGCATCTTCTTTGGCGAGGGCTCCAACGGCAAATCGACCCTGGTGGACGTCATCGCCCACCTGATGGGCGACTATGCCACCAGCGTGCCGGTGATGAGCCTCGTGACCGACGGCAACCGCAAAGGCTCGGAGGCGACGCCCGACCTCATTCGCCTGCCGGCCGCGCGCTTCGTGCGCTCCGCCGAGCCCAAGGAGGGCCTGCCGCTCGACGAGAGCCTGATCAAGGATTTGACCGGCGGCGAGCCGATCAATGTCCGGCGGCTGAATCACGAGTTCATCGAGGTCTATCCCCGGTTCAAGCTGGCGATCTCGTGCAACCGCAAGCCGGTGATCCGCGGCAATGACGACGGCATCTGGCGCCGCGTGTCGCTGGTGCCTTTTGAGGTGCAGATCCCGAAAGAGGAACGCGACAAGCGCCTGCCCGAGAAGCTGAAGGCCGAACTGCCCGGCATCCTCAACTGGATGATCGAGGGCGCACTCGACTATCTCAACCGTGGCCAGCTTGCCCCGCCCGAGGCGGTGATGGCCGCCACGCGCGAATATCGCGAGGAAAGCGACCCGCTGGGCGCGTTCGTCCGCTCGGCCATCGAGATCACGCACATGCCCCACGACGTGGTCGAGCAGGGGCTGCTCTACGAGGCCTTCAAGGTCTGGTGCGACCGGGAGGGCAAGACGCCCCTTGCCGCCACCACCTTCGCGCGGCGCATGCCCAAGACCGCGCACGACTTCGGCTTCGAGAAGGGCAAGAGCTCGCTGTCGGTCTACCTCGGCATCAGGGTCAAACCCGAATTCGAGCGGCGCGATCCCTCACGCACCCCGTTCGCCTAGCCCGCGGCTGGGGAGGCTGGCGCACGTCTGTACGACGCTTGGGAGCCTAGGGAGGCAAGGGAGGCTGGCCGTTCCGGTGGGGCGGTTCTTCCGGGGGTAGCAGGGGCAACGGTTTGTGTGGGTTGTTGGGAGGCAAGGGAGCCTAGGGAGCGTAGCGCGCGGGTACACGTGAGCGATGATCTGGAGAGCGCGAGAGTTCTGCGGTTCTCGATTGGATCGGTTCTCTATGTAGCGGGCGCTTTTATCCTCCCTTCCCTCCCTATCCTCCCATCAATTCGGGATGTTCTAGAGAATTCAAAGGCTTGGCAAAGCGAGAATAGGGGTGGGTGATGAACCATCTTCCCTCCCTATCCTCCCTAGCCTCCCAAATGAGGGGAAATAGGATGAAACAGGCAATCGACATCGAGGATCTGCTGGTCTGGGCTTATCGGGACATGCAGGCGGAGCAGCTCTGGGACGATGACACCTCCTCTCGCCTTGGCATTGCTTCTGGCTGGGGCGCCATCGCCAGCGTCGGGGCTTATGGTGCCGTGGTGCAGTCCTCCAGCTACATTCCCGAGCCCGGTGATCGCGACGACGCGGCGCTGGTGCACCGCACCGTGCTTGGATTGGACGACGCGTTCCTCGTGAAGGGCCAAGGCGGCTTGTCGGTTTATGACCGGGGCCTCCTGGCGGAGGCCGGTTGCACGCTGGTGGAGCGTTCGGGCGAGCGGCCTTTGATGATCCAGCCGGACGGCGTGGCAGTGCCGCTCGAGCGTGTCGTCATCTCGGTCTACCTCGTGTTGCATGCGCGCGTTGCCAGCCGCCCGGATTGCTACGCCGATGTGGCGCGGCGGCGGGGCCGCCCGACCAAGGATGGTGAAGTGGCCGAGGGGCTGACCTATGACGAGATGATCCACGCCCGCGCGGTCTATGCCGTGTGGCACGCCGCGCTCGGTATTCTGGCCGGCGATCTCGCCGGGCGCCTTGCGCGCTGGGAGCCGACGGCGCCGAAAGCGAACGAAGCACCGTGGCTCCAGCCGCGCCGCCGCGTGCTGGAGGTCGTTTCAGGCGATAATTCCGAGGCACCTAAGCCTTTGAAGCGGCGACGGAATATCCCGTGTTGACGCCGCGAGCCTATTGACGGATATTGCAACTTGTCAAATGAATGCCCGGCTGGCCCCCGCCCGCCGGGTTTTTTGTTGCCCGGCAACGGACCAACGGGGAGGCAGTCATGTGACCCCCGACATCCACTACGACGCGTCAGACTTCCAGCGGGTGGCCGATCTGTTCGGCCGCCTGCCCCGCGACATGCAGGTGATCGCCTTCCGCCGCGCGGCGGGCCGAACCCGTTCCGTGACCGAGCGCCACTATGCGCGCTTCGC
This sequence comes from Ancylobacter sp. SL191, assembly GCF_026625645.1. NCBI lineage: Bacteria > Pseudomonadati > Pseudomonadota > Alphaproteobacteria > Hyphomicrobiales > Xanthobacteraceae > Ancylobacter > Ancylobacter sp. SL191. The sequence continues at coordinate 3,396,487 of NZ_CP113056.1, forward strand.
CTCGCGGCACATTGATGTGGCGCAGAAGCACATCAAGGCGCGCATGCGGTCCGCTCTCGACGCCGAGGGTGTGACACTCACGGTGAAGTCGGCCAACATCCCGTTGAACGAACTCGGCGCAAGTCAGCGTGGCTACGGCGTCCACGTCCGGGGGCGCGGCCGATATGAGGGCGCCTTCATCCCCAAGACGGGGGCAGCGGCTGCCGCCGGTCTGGTGCTCAAGCGCATCGGCGCGGATCGCTTGCCGACGAACATGCTGTTCGGGCCGAACCCCGCGAACGCCGTCGCACGAACGCCGAAGGTCTACGAAGACCTGCTGAGCGAGATCGCACGCGGCGAGTTCACGTCGGTCATCCTTCAGCAGATCGCCTTCCTGCTCTCCCGGCGCGGCTGACCCCTCGCCCCCCGTGGCCGGCGGGCCACACCCCGCCCCCCGGTTCAGGGACCGTACCCCCTTCCCAAAGCCCTGCGGTCCCGGCGGAGCGCGGGTTTCTGCCAGTGAAACAGTGATTTAGCTTGGGTTGACAGGGTTGACAGCATGGCGAGCCCAGTTGACAGCGGGCCACGCGTCATGTGGTCGGTCTCCCAGATCGCGGAACGCGACGGCATTTCAAAGCAGGCTGTGTCCAAGGTGGTGCAGTCGCTGATCGCGGGGCACGACATCCCGGTGGAGCGGGACAGCCGGGGCCGCGTGGCGCGGGTTTCCCTCGCCCATTACGACCATCATCGCGGGCAGTTCGCGAACCCCGCCAAGGTGGCGGCGGCGCGGCCCTCGACACCTGGCCCGCTGGCGGACACGCGTGGCGACTCGTTCGACGAGGCCCGGCGGCAGAATGAGTGGCTCAAGGTCGAGCGGGAGAAGCTGGCGCAGGCCCAAGAGCGAAAGCAGCTGGTGCGGGCGGACCTCCTGACCGAGGCCCTGGAGCGGGTCGGGCGCGAGATCCAGAGCCTTGTCGCCCGCCTGCCGAATAAAGCGGATGACCTCGCCCTGGCCGGCGCCAAGGAAGGCGTTCACGGGGTGCGGATCGCGCTTCGGGCCGCCGCCAATGACATCAACACCGCCATCGCGGATGCCCTTGCAAACATCGCTCACCTGGCCCCGGTGGCCGACCCGGCGCAGACGGACGAACCCGCATGACCATTCACGCCGGCGCGCTGCATCTGGTCGCGAGCCGGCTGGCGGCGGCGATCCGGCCGCAGCCACCGGTGCCGTTCGTGCAGTGGCTGGCGCGGAACATCGTGCTGGTGGACGGTGAGAAGAAGGGCGAACTGTGGTCGGCGGCGGACGCGCCCTATCTGGTCGAGCCGGCGCAATGCCTCTCCATTGAGCACCCGTGCAATCTCATCACGATCCGCAAGGGACAGCAGACCGGCGCCTCGATCCTCGGCCTCGCCTGGTGCCTCTATCTCGCCGACGTGGCGCCGGACAACATCATCTATGGCGTGCCGGGCATCGACGCCCTGCAGGACATCAACGGCAAGAAGCTGCAGCCGCTGATCGACGCCTGGCAGAAGAAGACGGAAAAGCGGATCATCTTGCCGTCGGTCGCCCGCTCGGGGGCAGGCTCCACCGTCTACGAGAAGCGGTTCGCCGGCGGCTATATCACCCTCGCCAATGCGAATGTGGCGATGGCGCTGTCGATGCACACCTGCCGCTATGGCGTGAAGGATGAACTGTCGAAGTGGAGCGAGACGGCAAACGGCGACGACCCCGAAAGCCTGTTCTTCGGCCGCTTCACGGCCTTCCGCCGGCAGAAGTCCTACAAGATCCTCGAAATCTCAACCCCGGAAATCGACAGCGGCGACGAGCTCGGCGAGGCGCCTGGACATTGCCGGATCGACCGGAGCTTCCGCCGCTCGGACCAGCGGTTCTGGCACATTCGCTGCCCTGAGTGCCCGCCGGAGGATAACTTCGAGTTCGTGCAGCATGAGGGTGGCTTCCATATCGACCGGAAGCACCCGCACAAGAGCTACTATGTGTGCCCCAACTGCGGGCACCCGATTAGCGAAATGGAGCGGGTCGCGGCTGTTCGCGGGGGGCGCTACATTGCCACGCGCGAGGGGCCGGACCTTCACCCCGGCTTTCACATCGACGCGTTTATCTCGCTCATGATGAGCTATGAGGCCATCGCCAACGACAAGCTGGAGGCCGAGAAGAAGGGCGAGCCGGGCGTCAAGGGCTACACCAACCTGACCCTCGCCCTGCCTTTCGCGATGCGCGGCAACGCGCCCGACCACCAGCGGCTGATGGAACGCCGTGAAGCCTATGCGCCGGGGGTGATCCCGGCGGATGGGCTCATCTTCGTGGCGGGCGTCGACGTGCAGGGCGATGGCCTCTGGTACGAGTTCGTCGCGTTTGGGGAGGACCGGCAAAGCTGGGACGTGGAGGCCGGGTTTCTCGCAGGCTCAACCGACGACCCGAAGACTGGTGCTTGGGCGGCGCTCGACGAACTGCATCAGAAGCTCTGGCCGGATGCGCATGGCAATATGCGCCGGGTCGAGGCGATGGGGGTGGATGCGGGCGACGGCAACCGCACCACGCAGGTGATCGAATGGTGCCGACGCCACGGCAATGCCTACGCCATCAAAGGACAGACCGGGCGCGGCGTGCCGGCGATCGGGCAGCCGACGAACAAGTCGGTCAAGAAGAACGGCAAGCCGCAGAAACTGCGGGGCGGCAAGGTCTGGCCGGTCGGCACCTGGTCGCTGAAGGGAGAGTTCTACGGCAACCTGCACCGTGTCGGTCTCGCGGGCGGTGCGGAAGCGGACCCGCCGGGCTATTGCCACTTTCATCAGGGCTTGGGCGAAGAATATTTCAAGCAGATCACGGCTGAGTATTTCGACCAGAAGCTGGTCAAGGGCCGCTTCCACGAGGAATGGAAGAAGATCCGCAAGGATAACCATCTGCTCGACGCACGGGTCTACGCGATGGCTATGGCGGAGCTGCTCGGCATCTCCCGGCTGACCCGTGATGGCTGGGCCGCTCTGCGCGCCCGGTATGCCGTGGCGGCGACTTCCGACCTGTTCGCGGGCGAGACGGTGCGGCAGGCCGCGGGGACAGCACCCTCGGCACCCGAAGCCTCTCCAGCATCTGCGACGCCGGCCCCAGCCGCGCCGAAGGCACGCTACCGGCCCACGGGCTGGAAACGCTAGAATGACAGGGCTTGATCATGGTCGGAGTTGCGGAACTGGTTCGGCGCGCCGTCGGCTGGGGTTCCCCCGCCGTCTCGCGATCTGACCCACTCCCTGCCTCCCTCCCTGCCCCGGCCATCCGCCCGCAGGCGCGCTATTTGCGCGACGGTGGGGCGGGCGTACTCTCCATGCGCCGCGCGGTGACGCGGGACGGGTGGCGCGACGTCTATGAGGCCGGCGAGCGGGCTTACGCTCTGGCGCTCGACTTCATGCACAATAGCGGGTGGATCGCCGGGGCTGTCGACCAGCTGATCGTCGACACGGTCGGCGTCGAGATGACGCTGAACCTGCGTCCGGACCTGTCGCGGTTTGGTTATGACGACAAGGAGGCCAGCGACTGGTGCTCCATGGTCGAGGGCGATTTCTATCGCTACGCCGGAAACCCACGTGAATGCGATCTCGCCGGCAAGGCGACGCTGATGGAGATGCTGGACGGCGCCTTCCGCCACTTCATCCCGGGAGGCGAGGCGCTGCTGGTATCGTCGTTTCTGACGCCGCAGCAGCGCGCGGCCTATGGTGTTACGACCGGCACGAAGTTCAGCCTGGTGGCGCCGCATCGCCTGGTGCGGACGACCAATGAGTTCGACCGCCTGTATCAGGGCATTTTTCACGACGAGAACAACCGGCCGATCCGCTATCGCTTCAAGGAGCGCGAACGCGGAATGGACAGCGAGCGGGATATCACGGCGTTCGACGGGGCAGGCCTGCCACAGGTGATCCACGTGATGGATCGCGGCGTGAACCCTGACAGCCCCCGCGGCATCAGCCCGCTGGCGCCGGTGATGAAGACCATCGCGCAGGCCGACCAACTGGCCGATGCGACGCTGACGAAGGCGCTGATCGCCGCGAACTTCGCGGCGACGATCACCAGCCCGGAGCAGAGTCTGCAGGCTTTCGAGGCGATCCAGACGCTCGGCGAAACGCCGATGCCCCCGAGCTTTCCAGGCACGGACGAGGATTGGCGGACCTATCTCGGCGGCTTGTGCCAGGACATGGTGGACCTCTGGCATGTGCGCATGGAGGCGGTGAAGGAAGGCAGCGTCGGGCTGACCAATGGGAGCCGGGTCGGCCATATCGGACCCGGCGAGAAATTCGAGTTCCATACGCCGGACGTACCCGGCGACAACTACCTGCCCTTCCAGAAGAACATGCAGCGCGAGGTCGCCCGCTGTCTCGGCCTGACCTATGAGAGCTATACCGGCGATCACGAGGGGGCGACCTATACCTCCGAGCGCATGGGTGGGGCGACCATCTGGCCGATCGCGGTGCGCCGCCGTGCCCGCATCGTCCTGCCGCTCGCGCGCGGCGTGCTCATGTGCTGGCTCGACGAGCAGATCGCTTCCGGGCGCATCCCGTTCAAAGGCGGCTATCGCGCCTTCCGGGCAAACCGCGAGGCCGTGTGCACCGCCGTTTGGCAGGGGCCGTCGAAGCCGAGCGCCGATGCCTACAAGGATGCGCTGACATCGAAGGTGAAGCTGGAGAAGGGCCTCACCACGCTTGCGGCGGAGTATGGCGCCGACGGCAAGGATTGGGAGCAGGAGATCGAGCAGCAGGCGCGCGAGGTGCAGCGCCTGAAGGATCTCGGCCTGCCCAACCCCTACCAGGCAATGAGTGGCGGCGCCGGGCCGAATGGCGGTGCGGCGGACGGGCTGCGGGAGCCGGCACAATGAGCACGGTCGGAATCGACGGCGCGGTCATCGACATTGATGACCCGTGCGCGCTGTACACCGCGCTCTATGCGGTGAAGCTGAAGCTGCTCTCGGGCGAGCGGACCGAGGAAATCGAGGTTCGCTCGCCGCTCACCAACCGACGCACCCGCTTCGGGCCGAGCAACATGCCGGCGCTCGAGGCCGAGTT